>DASPWY010000128.1:0-6477 GCA_035637575.1 Bathyarchaeia archaeon | reverse complement strand
GGGATACAAGGACAAATCCAGATTCCTTTCTGAGGACAGGGTCAAGAACGTGTTTGGGAGCTTCGCCGCGGTCAACCGAACAATTCTTCTCGATGGATTTGTCGCGGCAACCTGGAAGAGGAAGAAAAATCGCACAGGCATGATAGTGAATGTAAGCCCGCTGCGACTCTTGAGAGCTAGAGAGAGGAGGTCAATTGAGGAAGAGTTTGCAAATCATGCTGAGTATCAAGGGACCAAGATTTCAGTTGAATTCAGGAAATAGATAGGAAGCCTCAGGTCATCGCCTTGCGTAACAGGACCTCGCCGGGAACGACGAGCATCTCCCTGTAAAGGTTGAGAGTGTGAAGATTCCCGTGTCTCTTGGAGACCTCGCTGAAGCTCGTCGGTGTGAATCCTTCTGACGCGAACAGAGCCTCAGAAGGTTTGTTGTTCGTTTCCACGCTAGCGAACACTTCTTTCATGTGGGAGATCCTGAAGCTTCGAAGCGCGTCCTCTAGAAGGAGTTTTGCGATGCCTCTCTTTCGATGAGCCTTTGCTACGGCGATGTAGTAAACATACCCGATATTCCCTTCTAAGGTTTTCAGCATGACCAACCCGACCGGTTTGCCTGATGACATAGCGACTCGGACCACTTCTATGTCTCGAAGGGTCCTTTTCGAATGTAGTAGGTACCATCCTTCGAAACTCTCCTCAAGTATCCATCCTAAGCTAGCCCTTTCCCTGGTCGGAGTGTCTCTGATCACGACATCCTCCTTTACCATCATAAGCGAAAGACTCGCTCAGCGTTGCTCCACAGTATCTTCTCCTTGTCACCTTCCTCCACGTCCAGTCTCCTCACCAAGTCTAATGCTTCGGAGTGTTTCGTGACTGGGTAATCGGTTCCGAAGATTATCTTCTCTGCACCACCTACAAAGTAGATTGCTTCGCTGATCTTCTTGGCAAGCCACTCAACATACTTCTCGGCGTATCCCTTACTCCCTGTAATCAATCCAGAAATGTCCGCGTAGACATTCGGGTGTTTGTAAATGAGCTCCGCGACGTCCTCAAACCATGGGTTGCCAAAGTGGCAGAGGACCATGGTCAGCCCCTCCCTCTTGTTGGCTAGTCCGTCAAGTGTCAGCGGATGCGAGCGGGCAAGGTCCCCCGTGCTGAATGCTGTGTCCCCCGTGTGGAAAAGCACCGGAAGCGCTTCGGACTCGGCGTAGTTGTATACCCCGCTGAACACCGGGCTTTCCGCTGATGCCTTCACATAACCCAGCCTGACCTTGAAGGCCTTAACCTCCTTCTTGTTCTCCTCCGCGAGCTTGACTGCGGCCTTCACGTCTTTGGTAGTGGGCTCGACCGTAACCACAGGCGCGAGCATTCCCCCACTCCGTGCGCACAGCGCAATGACTTTGTCGTTTGGAAGGGCGACATTTCCCTGTAAGGGCGGGCTAAGAAGGAGCCCGCGTGTGATCCCGTAACTCTTCATCGTGTCTAGCAACTCATCTAGAGTGTATCTTAGCCCGTTCATCCGTGAGAAGCGGATGAGGGCGTCATCTTCCCGTTCAGACAAGTGCACGTGGGCGTCGATGATTTTTTGCAACGATCTCCCATTCTACACCCGAGTCTGAATAAGGATTGTTGCGTCGGATTCCGGGGGACACCGAACAAACCACGATTGATCGACATCAATCGATATGGTTTTAGTCTGGTCGGAGACAATCGTGTGTTTGGAATGTCCGCTCGGTTTACTGACGAGTATTCCACGAAGGAATTGTCGCCGCGGACTTGGCCTGATTTTGAAAAGCTGTTCGTGAAACAGGGAGTAGTAGGGGATGGTTGGTGGTGTTGGTGCATGCATCATCACGTGTCATCTTATTCCTTACCTGAGAATCAGCAACCGCGGACCCGGGCCGAGAGAGCGGTGAGAAACCATCACCAGAAAGCAGAGCTCGTCGAGAAGGGTTGTGCCCACGGGATCCTTGTTTATGCAAAGAGAGAACCGATAGGATGGTGCCAATATGGGCTCAGAGAGGAGCTTCCTCGTGCCGACAATACTCAGAAGTATCGAAGACTCGCCCTTAGAGATGGAACAGACAAGTTATGGAGAATCACCTGCTTTGTCGTCGACAAAAACTATCGGGAGCGTGGCGTGGCTAGTGCAGCGTTGAAGGCGGCTCTGGAAGCGATAAGGAAGAAGGGCGGCGGTCTCGTCGAAGCCTATCCGGTGAGAAAGACTGATCAAGGATCAAACTACATGTATTGTGGAACAGTCGGAATGTTCGAAAAGGTTGGATTCAAGACGATCGCCTCCTTGGCGACTGGCAGAACCCCTACTGTTGTAATGCGAAGGACCATCTGAAGGCTCTTACTAATCTGCCGGCGTAGCACGGCTCAATCCTTATGTCCCGACTTGACCACACAAAACATACCATGCAGTCTGTGACCGCTAAGGTCGAAATTCGGGATGTAGCAAATGGCTTGTGGATCTGGCGTGCTGAACATCATCACTGGAAGCCTGGCGATGACTGGCAGCCGATCGTCACATCAACATATGTTGAATCGGGCGGCGAGAAGCTGGTGATTGACCCGCTCGTGCCGAAGGCCGCGGCCGAAGAATTGTGGAAGCGTCTAGAGAATAGGCCGCCTACCGTCGCCGCGGTAACGATCCCTGACCATGTCCGGGACATCGACGAGTTCGTCAGCCGCTATCGAGTGCGCGCTTTCGGTCCGAGATTATTTTGGCCCGACGACGTACCGAAGAGCAAGCTGGAGATAATTGAACCGGACAGAGTGCTTCCGGGAGGCGTTGTTGCCCTTTACGATGGAAGGGGGCGGCTCGAGACGCCGCTGTGGCTGCCCGAGCAGCGGGTCATAGTTTTCGGAGACGCATTGACGGAACGGGACGGTGTGCTCCGGGTCTGGTCTTCGCCTTGGCATGAGAAGCGAGCGTTGCCGGCGCTCCGGGACTTGCTCAAGCTTTCGTTTGAGCAAGTTATCATTTCACACAGCGACCGTGAACCGGTGCATGATCGTGCAGCTTATGAGGCTGCGTTGAAACTCCCACCTTGGATAGGTTAGTGCTCCTCGAACACTAACGTGCTTGACCGGCCGGATCGTGAGGATCTGGACTACTTCGAGTTACCAGCTTTGAGCCAGTCGGCATAGTGTTGGATAGCCGACTGAGTGTCGAACTTCGGCGAGAAGCCTGTGTCCGCATGTAGCCGCTTGGTATCCGGGAGAGGAAGTGGTGGAAATGGAAAGTGTCCAGGGGGTAGGTCCACTTTGAAGTCGGGGACCACCCTTTTGACCGCTTCCACAAGTTCTCTATTCGGTGTGACCTTTCCGGACGCTACGTTGTATACGTTGTATTGGAGCTTCTCCGCAGTCTGAAGCAGTGCGATGGCACGGGCCATGTCCTTGATGTACAAGAGATCTACCGCATCGTCGGCGTTACCGAAAAATACGTCCTCGAAGCTCGGCGGTCTTCCGCTCACAGCCGCATGAACGAGACGAGCGGGGAGGCCGAGCTGTGCACCGTCGAATGGTCCGAACATTCCCATTAATCGTACGCAGATAGCGCTTATGCCGGTCTTCTTCGCGAACTGGTCTGCGGCCACCTCGACAATCTTCTGATACGCAAGAATAGGGAACTTACTCTGAAGAACAATAGGGTGTTCTTCGTCTACTGTTCCCGAGAGCCCAAGGTACATTCCTCCTGTACTCGAGAATGTGACTCGTTTGACTTTCCACTCCTGAGCCACTTGGAAAGTGGCGTCGAGCATGTCGAAGTATCCTTTGAGACCGCGCAAAGGGCCCTCGCCTGAGGCGAAGCCTCCTGCGACATTGACGATACCATCGATTTCGCGTTTCTGGCCGATCTTTCGAAGGTCCGCGACTGAAGTCGAGTTCGCAGGTTCGATGAAAACGTGACGGTGATCAATATGCTTCTTAAGAAAACTAGGAACGTCTTTATTCTCGTGTCGTGTGACAACGCAGTTCTGGCCCAAGTCGACTAGTGCTTCTGTCGTGTTCGAGCCTATGAAACCGTTCAAACCGCCAATAACAAGAATCATCGCGACGTTCCCGTCCCGGGCGTTTTGTAAGAGTCGGACCATCCTGGTTTGTCGATATCGTGATCTCCAGTGATTACTATTTTTCCTTGGGTGCGTCCTTCTTCGAAATAGCGAATAGCTTGGGCTGTGTCCGCCAACCGGTAGCGTCTATCGATTACAGGAATTATGTCTCCTCGTTCGATGAGGTCCTTCAGGACGACGAGGTCGGTATGGTTTGACTTTGCGATGAAAAACGTGAACTTCTTGTCTCCGCGTGACGCGAATCGGCTTCTGATTATGAAATAGAGTAGACGCCTTACGATCTTGTCTTTGAAGCCGACGAGGACAAAGGTGCCATTCGGATTCATTATGCGCTTGTAGTCAGAGATGGAATGAGACGCTCCAATCTCCACGATCAGATCATAGGCTTCTCCCTTTTTGGTGTAATCCTCTTGCGTGTAATCGATCACTTGATCAGCGCCGAGCTTGCGAACCATGTCTAGATTCGCCGAGTTGGTCACGGCGGTGACTCTGGCTCCGAATGCCTTGGCAATCTGAACGGCAAAAGTTCCTACTCCGCCGCCCGCACCGTTAATCAACACCTTCTGTCCGGGTTTGACGTGTCCCTTGTCGCGGAGAGCCTGTAACGCGGTGAATCCGGCGATCGGAACGGCCGCGGATTGTTCGAACGAACTGTTTCTCGGCTTCAAGGCTATTCTGCTCTCACGTGTAAGACCGTACTCTGCGTAAGCGGCGTTGGCTACTCCGTACACTTCGTCTCCTGGTTTGAACTCAGTCACGTCGTTGCGTACTGTTTCTACTACGCCGGCGAAGTCGGTGCCCAGTCCGGGCTCTTTTGGCCGGCGGACTCCCATGCTTAGTCGAAACAGGGGCCCGACAAGTCGTATCGCGAGCGATGCTCCTCTCATGTCATGCTTGTCTGCGGCATTCACGGAGGAGGCATAGATCTTTACCAATACTCCACGTACTTCGTTCGGAGCAGGCTTCTCCACTTCCTTGATCTGGAGAACGTCTGGCGATCCGAAACGTTCGCGGACGATCGCTTTCATGAGTCCCTTCTCAAGTGGCTTTGGTTCGGCTGTCATCGCTGGCTCCTCAATCATATTTCGCGAGTACCTCCTCTGTCGTGTTAAGCATCTCGACTAAGTCAATTGGGGTTTCTTCCATTACATCCTTCACCTGCTTCTTCGCTGCCTCAGAGAGGAGTGCGCGCAGGTCGTTGGCTAGCGCTTTCGATTCGGTTCTGCTGGTCTTGTCTTCAGTCCTGAAGACAACATTGTCCCCTAGGACCTTCAGTGTGAACTTTCGAGTGTCAAGGGTAATCTTGTCCTGGGTGACATGGAGCGAGTGGAGTGGGGATGCCGTCTTGACTTCTGTAGGAGAGTAGGAGAAGCTGTCGGAGCCGACCACGAGTTCCATCGAGCCATCCCCAAGTGATAGAGTGCTGCCGTTCCACTTTGCCGTGGAGCGGTGGCCGTCCGTTGTGACGTAATCGCTACCAGTTCCCTTCGCCAACCATCTCTCCTTAAGATGATGCTCACCGTCCCCGTCCCAATCGAAGATAAGTGGACCAATCTTCCACCGGTCTCCCATGCACCCGTCGCGGACCCTTATCCGTCCAACATCCACATTCGCCGCGCGCGAAGTTGTCTCCTCGATCAGCTGGTCTGGCTCTTTCCCTGTCATCTTCAGAGCCTCGTCGTTTGTCACGGTTCGTCCTTGAAACGGGATTCCTACCGTCGTGACGGGACCAGGAAGCGATGCGCTCACAATTCCCATCGGGGTCTTGAATGAGGTTGATACTTGACCGAGTAGTACGCAGCCGATGGTCCGTCCTTCACGCCTGATTGGCATTCCGACAGTGTCTTGTCTGACGGTTAGGTTGGTTCCTTTCATTGTGGGACCCCTGCCTTCGGCGACCAGAAACGGCGTGACAGCTCTCCGTGCAAGGCCGGACTTTTGCACAGCATATGCTCCGAGACCAGTGGCGATTGCTCCGATCACAAGGTCGGGGACCCAGCCAGAGATCATGGTTGGGAAGACGCTCGACTGCAAAGACGCTATCCAGCCGAGGATCCAGATCGACAATATGATCCCGACGAATCCGGCCGTGAGGTTCCAGAGGAGGCTGACAAGTGCTCTGCCCACTCCTGAGTTAGTCTCGGTCCGAAGAATTCGGCCCGCGAAAAATAGGCCGAAAGCAGTGAGCGGTAAGGTATTGGAGGATGATTGTATTCCGAGTGGTCCTCTTATCAACCAGACTAGAGCGAGGAGTACTGACAGGCCACCGAATGTGCCTGCGATTCGCCTGAACACTAGCGACATTGTAGAGTCGCGTCCTATCTCAATCAATCTGTTCTCCTCCAAGTGCCTCGCTCATCAATGCCAGAGTCCTAACGAGTAGTCTCCCTCTCTTTGT
>DASPWY010000127.1:0-3954 GCA_035637575.1 Bathyarchaeia archaeon | reverse complement strand
TTCAACTTGAAACCCGTAGTGTCTGAGATATCTTTCCCGCTGAACAGATTCCCTCTGTTCGGTCTGAGCCCGAGCCTCCTGGAGGCTTACTTTGTCCCGCCTAGCAATTCGTTCCAAACGGACATCTTCGGGAGCAGTGAGGTAGATCCGTAAATCCGACCTGTCCCTCAGAATCCAGCCTGCGAGTTGACCGTCAACAACAACATTACCCTTGTCGGCTTCAGCTATAGTTCGCTCATCAACTAGTCTGTCAACGGAAGGATCGTCCAGAGCCTTCTCACCCAATTCTTCGAGAGAGATCTTCTTCTCTTTCGCGATTCGTCGAAACACGGCCCCGGCTGAGACATGCCGAATGCGCAACGCCTCAGCCAGTCGGGCAGCATAGGTTGACTTGCCTGTGCCGTGCGGCCCGCTGACGGTAACGATCATGTTGAAACGCTGGAAGAACGGACCAGGGCACGAACCTCTGTCGAGAGACAGTTCGGGCACAATACTCCTCCAAATGGCCTTGATGGGGCGCGAGCGCTCCTTGAATATCTCAACGGCTTTAACGTTGGAACTCCATGCAGTTCCCTTCCACAGCGGGAACACTGTGCCTTCGCGGGGGCTCTTGGCTCAAAATGCAAAGTTCTCCTCCCTGAAGGTAATCTTACAGGGAGCCTTCTTCGGCCGTGAGTCCTCTGATGCGGGTTTGTCATTTCGTGTCTCCCGTGGTCGGTGCCATCGAGAACGCGGCTGAGACACCGAAGATTCTCGACAGGGGGATGCTGATTGTGAATGAGCAGACGAGGTACCAGAAGAAGAGGGGTAGTCCAGCGGCGACTCCGGTTCCGATGATTGTGGCGAAGGGAAACAAGAAGGGGGCGTAGGCCGTGTATGGGGTTGATGATAGGGCGTAGCCTAGCACTGCGTAAATCAGGTAGAAGGGGACGATAGTGATTGGATACGTTTTCAGCTGTTCGAGTGTCGCTCTCGAGCTCATTTTCATGACTGCTGATTGGCGTTTCATTAGTTTGTCCAGCTGTTTTTCGTCTCCGTCTTTGCGGGCTTTTCTTACGGCGTTCATCCAGTTCATATATTCTCGTCTGTAGCTCGCGACCATCTTGTAGTTCACAAGGAACCGGTTAGCTAGCATAGCGATGAGGGAGAGAATGAGCGCGGCTGTGAGTACAATGAAGGCTGAGAGGGGTGCACAGGACGGAGCGGGTGAGACGTGGTTTGGGTTGCAGAGGTTCTCAACTGGACCGCCGAGGAAGTGGATGATGTCGTCTATGAAGCTCATGCTAGTTACGCTTCTCGATAATCCTGAGGAGTTCCTCAGCCGATTGTCGCTGCTGGCCGTTTTGGTTCTGCAATATCTGAATCGGAACTCCGGCCAGGACCGCTATTGCGCTTGCCATGTTCCTCGACCATTGGAGGTCGGCCTTGGCATCTTCTAGGTTCTGACTGTCACGGTAACGGGTGGTGTCGGCGGCTCTTCTTCGAGCGACCTCTTCTGGATCCGCTTCTATCAAGATGATCATGCTGGGGTCCAAAGCTTCGAGAACCTTTCGCGGAGTCCCCGGCCATATACCATCATTGGTTCTTACGAACATGTGAGTGTCGACGACCAGGGTGGAGTTTCCTGGAGTCTTGGAAATCATTCGCGCCGCTTGTTCTTGTATCCTCGCTTGGAGGGTGATGTCCTCCTTACGCATGTGGTCCCGGTGAATCTCGACCCCCTGCTTCTTGAAAAGCTCATTCATGACATTTCCAAAATTGACAATTTTGAGTGGGACCTTTCTCTCCTTGGCCACAGAATCTAGCTCTTGGAGGACTGTTGTCTTGCCGACCCCCGGTACACCGGCTACTATGATTGTTGCCTGCAAGGCTTGGCCTCTCACTATCCCAAGAGACCTTTGGTTCCCGGGTATATCTCAGTAATTCTTTCTTTCACAAGAATTTCATAGTATTGCTGTATAATGCCTACGGTGAGCAGGATTCCTGTTCCCGTGCCGAAGGCGCCGAGGAAGTCTGCACTGGCAGCTATTACTCCGATTGTGATTCCGCCTATCACTGTAACCGCAGGGATGTATCTGTCAAGAATTTGTCTGATGGTTGAGCCGGATCTTCTGAATCCTTCTATCTGCATTCCAGAGTCGATGAGTTGTTTGGAGACGGTTTTCGAGTCCATTCCTCCAACTTCGACCCATGTTACGGCGAAGAATACGCAGGCAAGTACGAAGATGAGCATGTAGACCCCTGCTCTTATCGGATCGCCAAGCACAACTCCCAGCGAGCGTGGGGCGAACGTGTAGTATGCTAGGCCCTTGATCGGGATTAGCTGTCCGGTCTGTGGTTGGGACTGGTAGCATCCAGGGATCAGACTCAGCCAGAAGTTTATTCCTGTGCTTGAGCAGCCGGGGTTGTATCTGTTGAAGATGAGTTGGCCGATGAAGAAGATATTTCCGAAAAGGGCGGCCGCGAAGATGACGGGTATGTTTGATACGTAGAAGAATTTGATGGGGAATCGGCCTCTGAATCCTCGATATCTAGCGTAGGAGACTGGTACTTCGACTCGGAGTCCGTTAAGGTAAATGACGATTAGAAACACTGCTATTGTCGTGATGAATCCGAGCATGTCTGGCAAGTTGCCGCCTCTGTAGAGTGCGCCCTCCCATGATGTGAAACTCAACGGACTGGCGATTACTGGTCCGAGGGACTGGAAGAAGGCGATTATCGCTCCCAGGTACTTTCCGTCGGAGACTGGAGAGATTGGTCCGAGGCTGCTCCAGACTATCTGGAGGCAGACGCCTGCGGCGATGAAGAGGCTGATTCCGCTTCCGAAGCCCCATTTTTTCTGGAGCATTTCGTCTAGTAGGATTATCACTATTCCAGCGAAGATGAGTTGTACTAGGATGAAGAACTCGTTCTGTAAGCTTGGTGGGGTCTGTATTCCTGCGGAGCTGGTGACGTTGTATGCTCCGCCGAGTAGGAAGGCGAGTCCTTCGAACAGAGTCATGAATACTGAGAGGACTTTGCTGGCGCCGGTGAAGAGGGCCCGGTCGCCTGGGTTGCTGAAATCGACGTTGATCATCTTGGAGCCGGATAGGACTTGGAGTATGAGTCCTGCTGTGACTATTGGTCCGATTCCGAGTTCGACGAGTGTGCCTCTCTGGCTGGCGAAGATGACTCGTAGGGGTCCGAAGGGATCGTTGACCCCTCCGGTGTGTGGGACCCCGTAGATCGGGGTCTCGGCCATTATGAGGTAGATCACTAGGGCTAAGGCTGTCCAGATGAGTTTCTCCGTGAATCCTACTTCGCGATCGGGGGGGCGGACGCTGGGGAGAATGCGGGTTAGGGGTCTGAAGATTTCGATGAAGCGGACCGTTTGGGATCAGCCTTCTTTACTGGCTTCAGCGGGTTTGGGGAGTACTACTTCGCCGCCTGCCTCGGATATCTTACTGGCTGCTTTTTCGGTGCACTGCGCGACGATGATTCTGAGAGGTTGAGTGACTTTTCCGTTGCCTAGCAATTTGGTGTAGCCTATCTGGCCAAGGTCTACTTCTATCCGGTTCCCAGCGGGTTTTGTCTTGCCCTGTTCGGATAGTGTCTGGAGGTTCTGGTTTAGCTGGTCTATGTTAATGGTTCGTTGGTGTTTTGGGTTGATGGGTGTGAAGCCTGTTTTTCCGATCTCCCAGCCGTAGCGTATGACGCTGCTCCAGCGGTGGCGTTTCCAGCCGGCGTTTCCGTGTCCTCCTTGCATTCCGCTGTCGCGGTGTTGTCCGGATCGTCCCCAGCCGTGGCATCTGCTGCCTCGTAGGCGTCGGGTTTTTCTGCGTCGGGTGGCCATGGGAACATGTTTCCTGTTGTATGGGATAAGCAGGGTTTCGGTTGTGTTGGGTTCCGGGGCGGGCTTGAATTAAACATTATCAGGATTCTGATGATTTTGTCTGATTGGCGAAAGCCAATTAG
>DASPWY010000126.1:0-4653 GCA_035637575.1 Bathyarchaeia archaeon | reverse complement strand
GAGACTCGACCGTTCGGTTGCTCGATAAAATGGAAGCAGTAGCGGACCTAAGAATTTCTAGCTCGCTAGTATCTGAGAGGCTTAATATTCCCCGTAACCACTATTAGAGTGAGAAAATGGGAAAGCGCAAGGTTCTCAGCGAAGCCAACCTCAGTGAAATGCTTACTCCGGGTCCCGGCCAGATGTACGGGACAGTCAAGAACCTACTCGGCTACGATAGGGTCCTAGTCGAATGCGCTGATGGCGTAACTCGTGTCTGTCGAATACGTGGCAAGATGAAGCGGAGAGTCTGGATCAAGATGGGAGACACCGTGTTGGTTGCTCCATGGGATTTCCAGCAGGAGCGAGGAGATATTATGTTCAGATATACTCAAGGACAGGTCGAGTCCCTGAGACGTTCCGGCCAGCTTAAGATGTAGCCGAATAATTTATCCCGCGAGCCCTTCGGTACATCCTTCAATGAAGGCTCTCCCGTATCCACTCAGTGCCTGGGCGATAGTAGACGAATCTTACAGTATTCTATACGGCCACGAGAATTGGAAGATGTACAATGGGCTTGAGTTTGACGAGAATTTCATGAAGAATGTTGCTGAACAAAAGGCCATACACGCTGAGCTGTTCCTCTCATCTTCTCGTCGTCCGAGGAGGCTCTTCCTCAAGTGTGTTAGCGATGTTTCTGAGTCTAAGAAGACCCCGATCGCCCTCGAACTCGACAAGGCTAGGTCGGAGAAGGTTGTGTCGAAGAAGGGCCGATTCCACGGAAGACCTGTAAACTGGAAGAGCTGGCGACAGTTCAATGCAAAGGCGGACCCGAAAAGCAGAAAGCAGGTCTATGACGATCTCGTGAAGCAAACACCCACGATAAGGCCTCTCATCAAGGCCATGTTTCAACAGTCTTGGAATACTCACAAGAAATACGGCGTAACCCCGTTGCGAAGTTATCTGGAGAGCGAACGAATCACTCTGCCGGAACTAAAGGAGCTGGTTCAGAAACTAGGATCTGCAGTTAGAAAGCCATTCAGAGTTGCATTGCAGGATTATTCGCGTGAGATAAAGAAGGCACCTCCTGAGTACTACGACGACTTCTACTATTTCAGAGGAAGAATTTTCCGACCGTTGGACAAGATCTTTGCGAAATTCAATCCGGCAGAAATGCCCATCCGACAGTTGAAGCGGTTTGGCTTCAACACGAAAAAGATTCATGTTGATGTTGAGGATAGACCGAAGAAGACTCCTTCAGCGGTCGCATTCTTCGTCCAGATTCCGAACGACGCTAGGGTCCTTGTGAAACCGATCAGTCCCTATACGGACATGGAAGCATCCTATCATGAATTCGGCCATGCTATGCATGCTACTTCCGTAGACCCGAATCTTTCACTCTGGGATCGAGAATCACTGTCTCACGGAGTAGCCGAGATATTCTCAACATTTCTCGAGAGTCTTGTCGAAGATGGACTGTACCTTAGAAAGAAATTCGGACTATCAGAAGAACAGGTGGCTCAGGTTCAAGAACGTCGCAGGTTCATGGAACTCTTCTTCGTAGCCTTCTACGCTGCAAACTCTCTCATGAAAATCAGCTTCCAAGAGAAGATGCTATCAATGGATGAGGCGTCGGAATTGTATGCGAAGCTCTACAAGGAGTACGTTGGTTTCGACATACCCGGAGAATACTGGCAACTCCACCACGTAATGCCTGACTATGATCTCTATTCACCCAGCTACCTCATAGCCGCTGTCAGAAAATCAGAACTGATCAAGAAGCTACGAAACCGACTCGGAGAGAATTGGTGGGACTCCACAACGGCCGGAGACTATCTGAAGCAGATAATGAGCCCCGGGGCCAACATTGACCTCGACGAATTCTCAAGGCTGGATACTTCCCCGTTTCTCAAGCCGCTCCTAAAGCCTGAATAGTAAAGTCTACTCACTCTATTCAGATAGTACTCCGTACCAAAAACAATTGACTGCAAAGTAGGGAAGAAGGCGGATTCGAACTTAACGGCTTACATTCCGTGCTTGTCTTTGGAGTGCTGATCCAGCGCGATCTGAGATCCGAACGTCATTCCGCACTTGGAGCATTTGAACTGGCCCGCCGTCTTTGATCCCGCCTTTCCCATCATTACTCCTCCAGCTGCGATTAGCGCTCCAAGGACGGCTAGACCGATGCCACCCAGCGGGTAAGTGCTGTGAGTGCGGCCTCCGATGAGGTTAGTTTGAGACGTGATGTAGTACGCGGCTATCCCCAAGGTAAGCAATATTATTCCTATCACGACAAACGATCGCTTCATGCGTATCGAGTGTGAAGGACACTTCAGCCGGTTCTTAAGCTATATCGAAGATCCTGAGTTCGAGTTCTCCATTTCGTGATGAAGGCAAACCCGCCAGATCGTATACTTTTTCTGCTGAGTTCCAGATAATTGGCGATAGTCCGCAGAAATACGTATCCAAGTGTCAGTTTTCGACGTTCGGATGCGTAATTCACTGTTCAAGTTTAGAACAAAAACATGCTTTTAGACCCGGTTCCGACCCGCCGCGACTTCGAAGAAAAAATGACAGAAACGATGTATCGACATGCAATGTCCACCGCTTTCAAGAACTGGCATAGCCTAGCGCTGGCCGCAGTACTCTACGCCGTCAACGTCTTCCTGCTGAGCATAGGCAACGACATGATCAGCAAGTCCACTCAGAGCCTCGAAGGATGGGTAATCCTCGTCGTTTCAGGCTACCTGTTCATCGGAGCCGTCTACCTAGTCTCTGCAACTCTCACTGAGAATAGCACCCTGTCCGAGAGCTTTCCAGGAGTCATAGACCACTTCAGGACCTTCATCGTAGGAGCTATCGCATACGCTATCGGGTACTTCTTGCTGTTCAACGTCGCTCCACCGCTACAAACCACCCAGACCCTAGCAGCCGCAGTTACTTTGATCGTAGGTGGCGCCATCTACTTGGTGGCGATCCTGGTCGGCGTAGCAGCTGCTTTCGTAAGACCCAAAAAGTAGCGGCAGTCTACAAGAAATTCTATTCCCTCCTTTTTTCTTACCCTTTAGAGTAAACTCAGTAGAGTTGGAGCGGCTGGGCTTCACATCATATCAGAGTCCTCATGACTTCGGATTTTATGTAGCACCACGAATTACAAGTCGGGCTAGCCAAATGGCCTCTCCAAAGAAAAGAATTGCAAAACCAGACCTCTCGAAATACGATCAAACGCCTCTGTATATGTATACGGAAAAAGACAGTCTCAACCGTGTCACGGTTCTCAAAGAAACTGCCAAAGATATCTACTTGATCGCTGGACGATACTTCGGAGTCGAAGGGGATGCGAGGCTCTACACCCCGTTAACAGATGAAGAGAAAGGCGAGATCGAAAGATACTTGCGTGCCAGCCACAAGGACGCAATCATCAATCACCTCTAAGACAAACAGCAAGAATAGACATTTCTATACGGAGAGTGTCCAAACGTGACTAACATGACTCCGCTCGATGAACTTGCCAAGCTGATCTCGGAGAAGGGCCGAAAGATCCTCGTCGCACAGAATCCCGTCGACCTACGTACGCTACAGGGAGAGAATTCTGTCTTCATCCTCCAACTTCCTGAAGGGTCTTCTGCCGCTGGAGGTCGAGCCGGGGGCTTTGGCGAGAGACGGCTCTCTAAGCTCTACTGTTTCCACTATGCCGAAGGCGCTGTTCGGAAACTCTACGAAGTAGACAGCCCCGAAAAACTGGAGAGGTTCGACCTCCCATATCACGCTGCAGGGACCCCGGTAATTCTTCCCGACGGTTCAGAGACGGTGATCTCCGGAGTCATAGATCCCGAATTCGTAGAATCCTACAAACAGATCGCATAGCTCGACAATCTATCGAGTCTCAATCTTCATCAGTTGGGAAGGTTTCGAGAGTATCACGTAGACCGTTGAGCCAGTAGACTCCCTGGTCAACCTCTTTTCCAACGAACCCTTCTCACTAAGGGAGAGGTCCCTTGCTGCGTAGACCTCAACCTCCAACGCATCTTCTCCCGCACTCTTTCTCAACTGACTCTTCAGGTACGCAACTGTTACCCGGAATGCATCCTCAGGCATCTTGGCAAGCTCGATGCTCGACAGGCTTGTCGCTTGACCCTGCTTCTTCATGATCTCGTACAGCTCCGAGACATTCGTAACATTGAGCGTCCGAGTCTCGTGCACAAAGTCCCTGATTTGGAACGCCATCTCACCGATGCGCTGTTTCTTCCACAATCGCGCATGATCCTCTGGCGAGAGCCCCGTCCCAAAATCATAGTATTCCAACGCTAGGCTGGCGTTGGGCATGAACTCGGCGACGATGTTCTTGCCCTGAAACCGAAAACTTGCCGTGCCTGACGCGACGGCCAGTTTTCCAGAATCATCGACCGGAATTATTTCGCCTTCGTTTTGGTAGAGATAGAATGCCTTCTCTCGCGGAAGACCGCTCTGCACCAGGTATCTTTCCACCAAGTGGTCTTGATCTTCGAAGACGGCTGGGTCTGGAAACAATCGGGCAAATCTAGCCACGACACGATAACGATCCACCTTTACCATGAACTTGCCAGCCTCTTGCTATGATATTCGCAGAATGCGTTCATTAACCTGATTCCAACGACCGTATCTCGGCGAGACATGTCTCGAGAAGCTGAGAAG
>DASPWY010000125.1:0-3818 GCA_035637575.1 Bathyarchaeia archaeon | reverse complement strand
CGACTTGCAGTGAAGCGAATCTGGAAAGAATAAGCCGAAAACCCCTCCATCATCTGAGATAAGGTTTTTATTGAAATATTTCCGCTTCGCCACTGAGCGAAAACAGGTTTGTCTTATCTTGCGAATCAACAAGTCATAATTCTGAAAGAAGGATCATCGCGCAATAGAGGAAAGGATGCCCAGAGAGGCAACATCAGCGCGGCACGTATTGTCTCTGAGGTGGTAAAGACCACCCTCGGTCCACGTGGAATGGACAAGATGATGGTTGACAGTCTAGGAGATGTGACGATAACGAGCGACGGAGCTACAGTCCTAGACGAGTTAGACGTTCAGCATCCAGCGGCGAAAATGCTTGTTGAAGTGGCCAAGACCCAGGATGATGAGGTTGGAGATGGTACTACTACATCGGTAGTTCTCGCCGGTGAACTTCTGAAGAGAGCGGAGTTTTTGCTGGACCAAGGAGTCCATCCGACGGTGATCAATGCGGGCTACAAGAAGGCGGGAGAGAGAGCCAAAGAGATTCTGAATGAGATCTCGAAACCGGTGGACCTGAAGGATACTGAGACTCTGAGGAAGGTCGCTATTACGGCCATGCGCGGAAAGAGTCTCGGGAGCGCCACCGAGCATTTTGCGAAGATAGCTGTCCAAGCTGTTAACCAGATTATTGAGAAGAGAGGAGAATCGTTTGTCGCTGATATCGACAATATTCAGCTTGTGAAGAAGGAGGGGAAGAGCCTGATGGACACGGAACTCGTTAATGGTGTGATTATTGACAAGGAGGTCGTTCATCCTGGAATGCCGAAGCGTATGCAGAAGGCCAGGATCGCGCTCTTGGATACCGCCATGGAGATTGAGAAGACAGAATTCAGTGCGGAGATTAAGATCAGCAATCCCCAACAGATGCAGTCGTTTCTCGACGAGGAGACGAAGCTCATGAAGGACATGGTGGACAAGGTCGCAGAGTCTGGAGCTAACGTAGTTCTGTGCCAGAAGGGAATTGATGAGATAGCTCAGTCTTTCATGGCGAAGCAAGGAATTCTTGCCGCGAGAAGGATCAAGAAATCCGACATCGAGAAACTTTCGAGAGCCACTGGTGGTCGAATCGTCACTAACTTAGAGGATCTGCGCGCTAGCGATCTGGGGAACGCAGGACTTGTCGAGGAACGAAAGATCGGGGACGACAAAATGATATTCATTGAAGACGCGAAGGACCCGAAGTCGGTAAGTATTCTGATCCGTGCGGGTCTGGAGCGCATGGTCGACGAGGCCGAAAGGTCTCTCAAAGATGCGCTTTCTGTCGTCATCGATGTGGTCAAGAAGAACAAGATAGTAGCCGGGGGTGGCGCAGTCGAGACCGAGTTGGCTAAGAGAATACGAGACTATGCGACCAAGATCGGTGGCAGAGAACAGCTCGCTGTGGAAGCGTTTGCTGACGCGATGGAATCTATCCCGCGTACCCTCTCAGAGAACGCTGGCCTGGATCAAGTTGACATTCTCGTGGCTCTCAGAGCTGCACACGAAACGAAGGGTCTCTGGAGCGGGGTCAATGTCTACACGGGCGAGATAACTGACATGATGAAGGAAGGAGTACTCGAACCGGTCAAGGTCAAGGAGCACGCGATCGGCTCCGCAGTAGAAGTGGCTTCGATGATTCTGAGAATCGACGATGTTATCGCGGCTGCGAAACCCCCGCCGATGCCAAAGGGCCAGGGTCCTCCGCCTGATTAGGTCGTTTCCAGAAAAGACTTAACTGAAGGATATTTTCCCGGGGCGTCTGCTCCGGTAGTATAGACCGGTCTGCACATGGCCGAAAGTATGCCGGACTCTCGATCCGGCGACCCGGGTTCAAAAGCTTCCGTAGGGCGGAGAGTCCCGGCCGGAGCACCAGAACAAACCTTGCCCAAGATTATCATTGTGACTGGAACGCCGGGAGTCGGAAAGACAGCCGTCGGCAAACTTCTAGCCAAGAGGATCGGATCTGAATTTCTTAGCTTGGGCGACCTAGTGAAGACACAGGGACTTCACAAGGGATTCGATCATAGAGCCCGATCCTACATAATCGACGAGCCGGCCGTAAAATGGATGCTCAAAGGCTATCTCAAGGATCACAGGGAGAAAAGGATCGTCTTTGACACTCATTCATTCAATTCAATCCTTCATCAGACCCATGGAATGGTCGCCGTTGTTCTACGTCTTGACCCGCTAGTTCTTGCCAGGCGTCTGAAGAGGAGGAATTGGCCGAAGTTGAAGATCTGGGAAAATGTGGAAGCGGAACTTATCGATCTTTCTCTCTACGATTCATTGGAGGTCTTAGGAAAGCGGAGGGTCTACGAGGTCGACGCGACCGGGAAGAGTCCGGGTAACCTTGTCAGAGAAATTTTGATGGCGTTGCATAAGGGCAAAGGATGGAGTATGAAGTCATTACCGAATTGGCTTGGAAAGTACGACCCCGTCTTGCTCTCGAAGAGGATTCTATGATCGATCGATACATCGTTGCGGAATGTCCACGATGCAAAACGCTTCTCGTTGCGGATTCTCGTTACAAGAGCAAGACATGCCCCAAGTGCAATGCGAGAATACCTGTCAACGAACTCAAGGTTATACGTACAGCGAAGGATTCGCGCGAGGCGAGGATGATGGTTTCCGAAGCGAAGGCTCGGCGAGGTGGGTTGGACCAAAGATGATATAGCGGGTTCAGGGAAGCCGACCGAAGGTAGCCAAGTTGTCTTCGACTGCCGGCCGCAAGTTCATGGAAGAACTCTCCAACCTTCTGCAGAAGCATGTTAGCATAGTCACGAGCCAAGGCAAGACATACGTAGGGACTCTTACCGGCGTCGACACTGAGCATCTTAGCGTCTGCTTGACGAACGCGAAGGGAGAGCAGGGGGACATTCACAAGCTCTTCATCAACGGCACCGTTATTCTCCAGATTTCGAGTTTCGAGAAACCCTTCGATCTCCAGAGCTTAGGTGAGAGGCTTGAGCGTGTCTTTCCTCGGATGGTCAGGGTCATGGATGATGCTGGAGTTATTCTTGTAATGGACAGAATCCGCGTCAACGAGAAGGGAATTATTGAGGGATCCGGGCCGGCCGCGGAGAGGGTTCAGCGGGTGTTTGACGAGTTCATTCGTGAGAAGGGCCTCAAAGTAGCCTAAGAACCGCAGAATGAGTTTTCAGGTTCACGGCAAAGATCTTCTCGGACGAATCGGGACCATCAACACCAAGAGCGGAGCCTTCGCTACTCCGCACATGTTTCCCGTACTGGACCCGCATCACCGAATTCTAGGAAAGGAATTCTTCGATCGAGTGGGCATTCATGCGGTTATGACTAACGCATACTTGTTGAAGCGAGGCCGGCAAGGCTTGGACCCGGTTGATGTTCATGAAACTTTAGACTATCCAAGCACTGTTGCCACCGACTCCGGTGCATATCAGATACTGGAGTATGGCCATGTCGGCGTAACTCCTGAGGAAATAATCGCCTACCAAGAGAAGATCAATACTGACATAGGAGTCATTCTAGATTTCCCAACCGGGTTCAAGAGCAATCCTTCGCGGGCAAGATGGACGGTCGATGAAACTGTTAGACGTGCGGACCAAGCTCTCGAAGTAATCACTCGCAAGGATATCCTGTGGGTTGGCCCAGTCCAAGGAGGCGTCCACTTGAATGAGGTGGAGCGGTCCGCGCAGCTAATGGCTAGGCGAGAGTTCGACATCTACGCGCTCGGAAGTCCTACGGAACTGATGGAGACCCAGCGATACGATTTGTTGGTTGATATGATCGTTGCTGCTAAAAAGGCGCTGCCTAAGGGAAAACCG
>DASPWY010000124.1:0-3368 GCA_035637575.1 Bathyarchaeia archaeon | reverse complement strand
CAACTGTCCCAAGCTACATCGGCTAAGAGTCGCGGGCTACTTCCTGATCTTGCCGGCAGCTTCGTAGCTCTTCTTTAGGAAAGGCAGAATTGTCCGCAGGTTGTCTCGCGTCCTTAGCTGCCATACTGGTTTCCTGAAAGTTTTGCCACCCATCTTGAAAGACATCTGCCTGCTCAATTTTGACAAGTCTTTCCGCTCCTGCTCTGAGAGCTTCGATATCACAATTCCATCGGTTACGAGAAACGCTATCATGCTCTTACTATGCAGATAGCAGAGGTATCCCATCATCTCCCTGCTTGAGACTCCTGGCCACTGCAGAATCTCCTTTTCCAGTTCGTGCCGAATCTGTCCCATCTTTTCCGCATCGAAGTATTTCATTCAACCAACGCTATCATCAGCCTGCCTATGTTAGGCTGACGCGAGACACGATTCCAGAAGCGCTCGCCGAGAACAAGCGCAGAACAAGCCCTGATCCCGAATCAGGGCAGGCGATTTGAGATCACGCATTATGCACGTTGACCTGCACGTTGAGCTACACGGTATCAAAAACAGCTGACCCGCTGATTCTGCGCCCTATTTCACTAGATTCGCCCGGTTCAGCTTCAACTGGCGAGACCCTCCGTCGAAAATGTCAAAAGCAGTTCGTCCCCGCGACACAAAACTCGACTCTGGGAGGGAATTAACAAAGAGTAATCTCCTCACTGAATTTGTAGGAAGAAATCCGCAGACTGTACCGTTTGAAACTGGAGAATCCCAGAATAGGCTTAGACCGGAAATCTGGGCAGGCGTTTTCAGATCACGAGACTTTCACGAAGGGCCATTGGCTCGATTTCCACTCTGGAAAAACGGTCAACCGTTCCATTCTGCGCGTCAAAACGGGAGACTCGCCCAGAACAGTTTCAACCGGCGAGACCCCTCTAGAAAAAGGGGGGTAGGAATTTTTTTCTCGCGACGTGGGAGTGTCTCTTTGGATAGTCCGTTAGTGATTTGGGCTTTTTGCAGTGTGCAAGTAGGTCTGAGCCATGTTGTACGGGTCCACGTATGGTTTGACGTCTACCTTGGTGAATCCGTTTTTCTTGAGCATGTATTCGATGATCCATGGCGCCCACATGTAGATCTTGTATGCGTCGTGTCTTGTTCTACCGAAGTAGAGACGTTCGAAGTATCCGTGTCTCGGGTTGAATTCGCGGTGAATGCTGAGGACTGGTGGTTCGAGGTTCGATGTCATAGCGTCTCGGTATTGTGGTAGGATTCTGAAGATCAGATCCGACTGGTCGATTAGGAATGTTCCATTCTTTGCAAGGAGTTTCTTTACATTCTTGATTGTCTGGTCGAAGTCGAAAATCCCCATATGGGGAAGCGGTTGTCCCAGAACCGTTATTAGATCAAATTTTCCAGTGACGAGCTTTGATGGTTCTCGCACATCGCCACGGACCACGTGAAGTTTCAGCTTTCTCTTCTTGGCCTCCTTGAGACCCTTGGCCAAGAGTCGTTCTTGCATGTCGACGCAATTTACGTCAGCATCGTAGACCTGCGCGAACGCTATTCCTTCGATGCAAGATCCAGCCATCAAACAGAGAATCCTAGGTTTCTTCGGAAGCGTTATTCCGGCGACAGTCAATAATCCGGGAAGATTCTTGATCTGGGCCTCGAGTCGTTCCTTTCCTTTCTCTGTGTCTAATCTGTAGGCATTCAGCTCGTCAAGGCTGTAGAGCCAGTCGAGACTCAAGACGGTGTCAGGCTGGAATCTCTAAGCGTTGTGGTATTGAGGGTTTGCGGGTCACTACTTCTCGGACCGCCCCATTATCCATCTCGATGATAGTGTCTGCTTCCACCTCTAGATCCCCTACGTGGCTGATTAGGAAGATCTGCTTGAAGTTCTCGGACAACTCCCCGTGCATCAGTGCGAGTATTCCTTCTCGCCGGACCTTGTCTGAGCTACCGAGAGGCTCGTCGAGGAATAGAAACTCGGGATTGCGTCCTTTAGCTTGAGGAATCAGTGCTAGCGCGAAAGCCAGCCTCATAGCTAGTAACAGCTGATCCTCTGTGCCGCCCGAGAATACTTCTTTCGGCCGAAACTCTCCCGCCTCCGGATCAAAGACCCTCACAGTATAATCGTCCTCTAGCTGGACTGCCTTGTATCGGCCAGAAGTGATCACCGGCAGAATCTGGCTCATGTACCTCTCGACCTGCGGCTTGACCCGGTTCCTCAACGATTCAGAAGCCTGCTCGAGTCCCTTGATAGAATACTTGACCACCGCGAGCTGTTTCTGTAAGAGCAGTACTTTCCGCTTCTGCTCGTCGACCTCCTCCTCTAGATCTTTGTTCTCTTCTAGGAACTGTTTCAGCTCGATGATACGCGTCATCGACTCTTCAATCTGAGTCTTCACACGAGACACTGATTCGTTGAGACTGTCACGCATCTGGCTCGCCTCGTCAAGCAACTCCGCAGAGAATTCAACTCCATCAGGAAGAGAAGGAAGCAGTGTTTTCTTGAGTTTCTTCTCGACCATTGCGATGTCGAGTTGGGCTTGGGCGAGCCGTCGCTTTAGTTCGGGTTCTTCTCCCAGTCGTTTCTGGAGCATATTGACTCGTTCTGTTACTGCGCTGAGTGATTGTTTGTCTTGATTGTAGATTGAGGAGGCTTGTTCCACGACCTCTCTGGGATCAGTCAGACCTTGCAGGTAGCTGGAGTATGATAAGATCGAGCCTAGAACTTGCAGAATCTGGCTGGACCCTTGTCCTATCGTCGCAACTGCAGCATCTCGACTCTTCTTCACTTCTTCTAGCTCGTTCTCCCAAGAGACGAGCAGTTGAGCACTAGCTAGGCGGTCTTGTTGCTGTTTCGAAGCTTCGGCTTGTTGCGAGAGGGAAACGATTTGCCGGGTTAGGAGAAGAAGGGATACAACCGCGAGGGACCCTAAGATGATTGTTAATGCTAAGTAGAGTAGTATGAAGGAGAGAATCGCTCCCGCGCCGAACGCGGCAGTAGTGATCAGGTAAGTCCAGATTCTTCGAGGTCCGATCGAAGACTCGAGCCGCGATTCATCTACACTGATGACCTTCTTGTTTGTCTCGGTTATCTGTGCTTGTAGTTTCTGCTCTCGGTCTTCGAGTTGTGCGCTTTGCAGTTCTGCACTGCGAACCTCTTCGAGAACTTCTGATGCCCGTGCTATTGCTTTCTCTGCTTCAGCAAGATCGCCGTACTTTTTGACTTCTGCTTCCGCTCTCCCAAGCTCCGACCGTTGCGTGTCGACGCTTGCGAGCTGTTGTTTGAGATTGTTTGTGAGGAGGCTCTTGTCCTCTATCTCTCGTTGTAGAGAGTCTCGTTCCTTGACCGCTTCTCCGTACTCGTTGAGTGTCTTGTA
>DASPWY010000123.1:0-9275 GCA_035637575.1 Bathyarchaeia archaeon | reverse complement strand
TGAAACGGCCAACCCTCAAAGTACGGCCACCCCTGCCTTATCATCTGGTCAGATGCCCTCGGACACTAACGATGAGTGCAATGGGGTCCGAATCTCAAACGATATAGGAGTGTTGTAACTGCAAAAAGAAACCATAATATTTCGTTGTTCTACTTCCGTCATTGAGGTTTCCATATGGATTGGGGAATGAGAAATCGCCTATCACGAATTATCAAGCCATCTACCGGTCACGCCGTGATGTTAGCAGTAGACCACGGCTACTTCATGGGACCGACTCACAAACTGGAAGAGCCACGCAAGACGATCGAGCCGCTACTGCCCTACGCAGATGCCATCATGTGCACTCGAGGAGTCCTCCGCACATCAGTCGACCCCAAGACCAGCGTCCCGATCGTGTTGAGGGTCTCTGGAGGCGCAAGTGTCATTGGGGAGTCGCTGACGAACGAAGCGACTACCACCTCGTTCAAAGACGCGATCCGGCTCAACGTCGCCGCAGTTGCCTTATCGATCTTCGTCGGGACCCAGCATGAACATCAGACTCTGAAGAGTCTAGGTCAACTAGTGAACCTCGGAGAAGACTATGGGATTCCGGTGCTCGCAGTTACAGCTGTCGGAAAGGAGTTGGAGAAGAGGGACGCGAGGTACTTGGGACTGGCTTGCCGAATTGCTGCCGAGCTAGGCGCTCACTTCGTCAAGACCTACTTCTGTGAAGATTTTGGAAGAGTCGTCAAAGGCTGCCCTGTCCCCCTTGTCGTGGCGGGGGGACCGAAGCTAGAAACAGCACTAGACGCGTTCGAACTCGCCCATGACGCCATAGCGGACGGCGCGATCGGAGTGGACATGGGACGGAATATTTGGCAGTCAGAACACCCAGTTGCCATGATCACAGCCATTCGTGAAATAGTTCACGACGGGGCGAGTGTGAGGGAAGCACAGCAAGCCTTTGAGGAAGCCAAGAAGACGAAAACTCCCGTCTTAGCAAAGACTCCAGTCAGGTAGACTCTTTCTCAAAACATGAATGCTCGTAACACGATTTTTCTGTCTTCTAACTCTATGGTGACATCGGCTTGACGAAGAAGCTCTACTGGGAACAGCCCTACTCACAAGATTTCACTGCGAAGATAATCGGGTCCGATAGGTCGCGGGTCGAGCTTGATCAGACCCTATTCTACCCCAAGGGCGGAGGCGTATCTTGTGATACCGGCGTCTTAGGCTGTATGAAAGTAGTGGAGACTTCGAAGGAGGGAGACAAGATTCTCCACACCCTAGAGTCCCCTGCGAGCTTTGCCGTCGGACAAACGGTCACCGGTCGAATAGACTGGGATAGACGGCATCGCCTAATGCGGATGCATACTGCAGGCCACTTGTTGAGTGCTCTCTTTTATTCGGGCGCCAAGTGCTTGATTACTGGTAATCAGATTGACGTCGAAAAATCGCGGATGGATTTTAGCCTCGATGTATTCGACCGGTCCCAGATTGAGGGCTTTGTGAAAGAGGCCAACAAGCTCATTGCCAATGACGCGCCTGTGAAATCTTACTTCCTGGATCGAAGCGAGGCTCTGAAGATACCGGATATGGTGAAGTTAGCGGAAGCGGCTCCGCCCGTCGAAGCTCAACTCCGCATCGTAGAAATCGCCGGGATAGACCGACAGGCTGATGGCGGACTCCACGTAGCACATCTGAACGAGATAGGACGGATCGAACTTCTGAAGCTGGAAAACAAGGGAAAAACGAATCGCCGATTGTACTATGATGTCGCGAACGCCTGATACACTCCGGATCGACTATTATCGGTTAATTTAGCGCATGAGACGTCTCAGTTGAGATTTCTGAATTCTGAACCCTCGAAAAATGGGTTTTGTTAGGGTCTGCCCGGCAATCGTTGAAATATCGAGATTTCAGGCGTTCTCTCAAACTGTGAAGCAAACAGCATCCTTCCAGGGTGAAAAATTGTTTTGATCGGCTTCGATGGGGCTGGCAAGAGATTCGGCACACTAGACGCTGTAAAAGATTTCTCGATGACCATTCAGGACGAGGAAATTCTTGGACTCTTGGGTCCGAACGGAGCAGGCAAGACAACCCTGATGCTGATGATGGGCACAGTCTATCGCCCAACGAGCGGCAAGATCTCCGTGAATGGATTAGATGTCGTTCAGCATCCTAACGATGTGAGAAAGATGATTGGAATCGCCTTCCAGGATCCTCGAGTCGACGGAATACTGGGAGCGTTTGACGTGCTCAACTGGCACCTGAAGATGACGACGAACCTCGACAAGGTGGAGCGCGAGGATCGCGTGGAGAAGGTCCTGCGCGCTGTCGATCTCTGGGATGCGAGGAACAAGAGAACCTGGCTGATGAGCGGTGGAATGCGGAAGAAGGTTGAAGATTGTAAGGTCCTGGCGCAGCGTCCGAAGATTGCCGTATTTGACGAGCCAACCGCTTTCCTCGACGTTCCTAGTCGGTTGCTGATGTGGAAGATGATTCGGGAACTTAGAGACGAAGGCTCTACTGTAATTGTTGCGACGAACATGATGGACGAAGCTGAGAGACTCTCTGACCGAGTAGCTATCGTAAACCTTGGCAGATTGGTGGCGATCGATACGCCTGAACAGCTGAAAGGCAAGACGAAGGGTGGAGAAGTCCTAGAGCTTACGGTAGGAAACGGACAGGAGTTTCCACGCGAATGCCTTACACAGTTTAGCGAAGTCCAAGACGTGAAGCAGGAGAATAACAAAGTCACTGTCTACTTGAGTGGGGGAAGGCTGCTCCTACCGAAGATTGTCGAGACGCTCACAAACCGGGGCGTCAAGATTGACAGTGTTCATCTTAAGGAGGTCACGTTGGAGGATGTCTTCCTCAACTATACAGGTCACAGACTCGAGTGACCTTTCGGGTCAGTCGACCTCCCGGCTCGTCCTCCAGATGGCCCGGAGAGACATCGCCACCCTGTTCCGGACCCCATGGATCATAATCTCAAGAAGCCTAGCCTTCATCATCCAACTGTTCGTCTTCGCCTATTTGATCAGCGGCCTTGTCGTAAAGTTTCCCGGTTTCTTCCCCTACTACGCTGTAGGAAGCGTCGTATCGGTCGTCGCTTCGATCTCTTTCATCATCGGATACGACATTTTCGAAGAAGCTGAAGAAGGATTGCTAGATTACTTGTTGACGCTACCAATCCCTAGACGTGAGTTCATCATAGGTCGCGCCCTTGGAGGGGCGGTCCGCGCGATGATATACACGATTCCGATGTTTGCCATAGTCGCCGTGTTGGAGAACTTTTCGAACCCGCTATCCCTCATAGCCGCCGTACTCGATCTGTTCCTTCTCGCATTTGGCGTCACCGGGCTCTCGATAACCGTGGCGGTTAGTGTCCGCAGCGCGAACAGATTCGACGTGGTGCTAGCTCTGTTGGAGTTAGCCGTGTCAAGGGCTAGCACCGCACTCTATCCTTTGGCTTTCATGCCAAGCTACGTCGCCGCCCTCGCGCCGTTTTCTCCGGTCACGTTCGCCGCGGACAGTACTAGGGCAGCATTGTCCGGATCCAGTCTGGACATTTTGGGGCTGGGTGGCCTGTTGGGGTTTGTTGCTATTTTTCTCGGTCTAGGCGCGACCTTCTACTTCCGCCGGTTAGAGGGAGGGGTCTACGCCTGAGCTCGATCCATCTGATCCCGCGAGTGATTGAGAGGGATGTCAAGATACTATTCTCTGACACGTTCTTGATCGGAATAATGTTCGCCAATTTCTGCATAGACCTATTCGTCACCGCCGCGACTTTCGGAAATCTTATCGGCTCCAACTACTTCCTCAGAATCGCTCCTGGCTCCAACCTCATCACTGCAATGGTTGCCGCCTTTCAGTCGGGTCGAGACATCTGGCGGGAGAAGTACATCAAAGATCTCGCGTCGTATCTGTTGACCCTTCCCATCTCGCGCAGAATGTTCGCTTTGTCCCGGATTACCGGTGGAGTTGCACGGAGCGTCATAGCGACGTTTCCGGGCACGCTCGTCATATCGTATCTCTACGGCATCCTGTTCAGTCCTCGGCTTATCGAAGCATTTGTGATTGTCGCGGTGTTTTCTTTGGGCATTGTCGGTCTCTCCATAGCTGTCTCGGCTTTTGCTTCTACTATCGAGGTGTTCGCGACGGTGAGAAGCGCGATACAGCTCTACCTCTCATTCTTGAGTACGATATTCTATGATGTCAGCCTCTTCCCCACAATAGTACAACCTATCGTGCAGACGAACCCAATGACATGGGCTATGCAAGCTTTCAGAGCACTTCAGAGCCAAGGATCTACATTGTATCCCATCTCAGTTCTCGTCGGACCGTCACTGGCGTTTGCGTTGCTGGGGGCTCTCTGCTATCTCTGGTACACTAGATTATGATTAGAAAGAAGCCGACGTCAGAGACCTGCCCGATCAGATTCCGTCATAAGGAAATCTCTGAGTAGCGTCGAGTCCGATCTAGGAATAGGCTGAAATAATCAAAATCCGAACTCAGCGCATGCCCAACTGTCCTGCGTGCGGAAAAGAAATCCAATCAACAACAACCTACTGCCCGGCATGCGGTACCAGTCTCAAGCAGACCAGTCCCGGTTCATCTGCGCAGAGCAGAACTTACTCCCCAAACTATTCCTATTCTCAGCAGGGCTCTGGAATGCCAACAGCAAACCAGCCCCACAGCCATAGGAAGTACATTCTCGCAATCATCATAGTCGCATTAATCGGCCTGACAGTCGGAGGACTCGTCACCAGCACATTCCTCATAGGACCCGACGTGACCGACGTAACAGGAACAGTCTCGCTTGGAAGTCCCTACTTTGATCAGTATCATGGCACCCCGAACCACATACTCTTCAACAACGCGGTCACTGGCAATCTGAGCTCGGGCGTCTTCCTGGACAAGTCCTACCAGATATACCTCCCCATTCTCTTAAGCGGAAATTATGCTGTCACAATCCAATGGACGAACGTCACTAGTGGTGCCGTTTCGTTCTATAGTTGCACAGCCAATCCCAGCACCTTTAGTTCATCGAATCAGAACGCTACGCAGAACTTCTCATGCTAAGCGGCCAAGAACACACTTCTACCTTCGAGCCGATCGACCCACTAGATTCCTATCCTCGATGAAACCTTGATGGACTCTCAAGATGAAGAGATCGAAGTTAGAGCACCGGGGCTGGCTGTTGATTTCATGGGAGTCTCCAAGGAATATGTGGTCAACGGAAAACCCGTCAAAGCTCTCACCTCGATAACCTTCACCGTCAAGGAAGGAGAGGTCGCCGCCATCGTCGGACCCTCGGGAGCAGGCAAGACCACAGTTCTCAACATAGTCGCGGGATTGGAGAAACCCTCGCAAGGAGAAGCTAGAGTGCTAGGGCTAGATTTGGCTGTTTCAAATGAGCACGCTCTCTCAGCCTTCAGATCTGCCAACATAGGCTTCATCTTTCAATCCTACAATCTCGTCTCGACCCTGACTGCGGAGGAGAACGTGGAGTTGATGATGGAACTCGCCGGATGGGGCGATAGCAGGAGAAATGAGAAGCTGACAGCAGAACTCATCAGCATGGTTGGGCTAACCGATAGGGCACAGCATCTTCCCGCTCAGCTTAGCGGAGGAGAGCAACAACGTGTTGCGATAGCACGTGCAATTGCCAATGATCCGCCTCTAATTCTCGCTGACGAGCCGACGGGGAACCTTGACCAGAAGACTGGGCTGGAAATCGTCAAACTTCTTTCGCGGTTGAAAAAGGAGAGAGGGAAGACCCTCGTGGTCACGACGCACGATGATCGGATCGTTGAGATGGCAGACGTGATCTATCGACTAGAGAACGGAAGCTTGGAGAGCGTTGATAGGCCCGCTAGGGTTCGCAGTTAAGAGCCTGCGACGGCGAGGCTTTCACTCATACCTCGCATTCCTAGGACTGGCTCTCACTGTTGCTACGACGACGTTCCTTCTTCTGCTTGGTCAGGATCTAGCTACGAGACTCGGGATTGATTCGTCGATGAGATCAACGTTCGGGATCTCTTGGCTGATCTTCGCTTACTTGGTCCTCGCTCTGGGTCTCATTGGCATCGTGGGACTGCTATCCACGTCTTACTTGGTGTCATCGATGATCAGCCAGCGGATGAGGGACATTGGCGTGATCAAAGCTGCGGGCGCTCTCCCTAGACGTCTTCTCTCATACGTGACATTCGAGGCTCTTCTCGTGATAGTTTCGAGCTGTCTGGTGGGGGCGCTCTCGGCCCTCCTAGTCTATGCTTCTTGGTCCTGGCCATCGATTTCACTATTCAAGCAGGTAGGGCCAATTGCTAATGCAGGTGCAACTATTCTGATTGTGGTCCCGATGATCTCCTTCTTGCTCGCCTATGTGGTCGCGAGCTTTCGGGTGAGAAGAATTGTCGGATCCTCCAGCGTTGATGCGATTTCAAAACAACTCGCCACTTTGGACCTAAGGAGTCTAGGAAAGCCTCTCCGAATTGGGAGATTCGGCTCCGCCTTCAACTTGGCAACAAGAAACGTTTCGCGGGACAGAGGGTTCAACAAAACTCTCCTCAGCATCGGCGTATGTATCTGTCTCAGCATGGTTGTCCTATCTGGGGCGCTGGTCTCGGCTGATACGTCAGCAAGCTACGTAGTCCGCGCAATGCCTCCACATGTCCTAATCGTTGCGAACAGCAACATCTACAACCAGTACGTGAGCTTCGCAACGTCCTTCTCCCGAATAGCGCCGCTTCCTCCGATAGACTATGGGAACGAATCATACATCATTTCTCCTCAGAACGCGTCTGCGTTTAGAGCGATTCCCGGGGTCCAGACAGTAGACACGCGACTGATAACGATGAGTTCGATAACAGGTTACATCAAGGCACATTTCGCGAGCAACCAGGACACCGGGGAGAACATCAACACCCAGATCATTCCTGAAGTGGACACCGGTTCAACCGACGCGCTCATAGTGGGAATCAACGCGACCAGCGCCATAGGTGACTGGTACACTTCTGATGGATTTCTGCAGAGCGTTGATGCACAGTACACTATGATCGCTGGCGACTCGCTGGTAGGAAATATCGTCCAGACGCCCTTCAATCTCTCCCAGGTAAGCGCCTTCGGCTATCGGTATGACGTCAAGAGCGCGCTAGTAGAGCCCCTCAACGCTGGACGAGTTCTGTATGCACCTGTTCAAACTCTGCAAAAGAGTCTCGGACTAACCGGCTTCAATGTTCTGCTCTTGAAAGTGAACAATGACCCAATAGTTTTGTCCTCAGTGTCCCAACTAGCGAGCTCATTTGGGTTTACAGTTGGTTCCCAAGATCCAATTCTAAAGTCAAACCTGGCATTCCTGAACGGCATATGGTCCCACATCTTCCTCATTCCAATTCTGTCGTTGAGTCTGACATGTGGCATATTGCTTAGCTACCTGGCGACGAATTTCTCTCGAAGATTCAATGACTACGTCGTCTTGAAGGTGTTAGGTGCAAATGTCTGGTACAGACTGAGACTATTGCTATGGGAATCATGGGGAGTCCTCGCGATCTCCATGCTGATCGCAATCCCGGTCGCATGGGCCGTCTCGATCTTCTTCCTTATTCCAGATCCCATCGTATCGATCGCGAATCTTGAGCTTTCAACGATTGTTTCGGCATCAGCTCTCAGCTGCGTATCTGTGGCTAGCGCCGCGATTTTATCAAGGAGGATTGGATTAACGACTGTCAAGGATCTGAAACCGTGAATCCGATCTTACGAAAAATCGACACATCCAGTGACTCCAGCTAGGCGATGGGAACACAACTTGGCAAAAGACGAGGTGAGGGATTTGCCCTACCCATTTGAAAGCGTTTGGGATTCGGCCCTGATGATTCTTCAGCAACCGGGGTGGAATGTCGTTAGCGCCGATAAGGGAACAGGTGGTCTAGAAGCGAAGATTGTCATGGACCTCCTCACTTGGACAGAGACTTTCTATGTGAACATAGTCAGAATCGACGAAAACGCTACCCGCGTACACATGGGAAGGATCGGCGTTTCCCAGCCCCTCGACTGGGGATTAGCAGGTCAATACATTGATTCATTCCTCAACAAGCTTGAGAGCGCCCTAAAGGGCGCAAGTTAGACTGTCGATTTGATCTATCGCGCGGTAGAATTGGCATCTCGCACAGATCCGCATGTCACAAACGACCAAGTTTCCTCGGGCACGGTGCCGTACGCCCATCGCTGTTTGTATGTACCGGCAAGAAGTGGTGCGGGGGGTGGGATTCGAACCCACGAAGGCCTACGCCACGGGATAACACACCCGCGCTCCCAGAGGCATCAAGCAGTCCTCGACACCTCTCTTCATTCGGGTCTTGAGTGTAGCGCGCGCATGCTAAGGCGCGACCCGCCCATATGGTCAGCGTTTGACCTGACTCTGGTACCCCCGCTATGAAACAGGCTCCTCTTGCTAAGCAAATATATCTTGAGTGGACGACAAAGATGACCACAGAGCCTAGTCATCGTATGATTAGGTCGGAAAGAACGACTGAATATCGACCTAGCTCATGATATGGGCCAAGACCCTATTAGCGAGTTTTCCCATGCAGAACTCTTAGTTCTAATCTACATCCGCGTCGGTGGGATAATGATGAAAAACAAGATGCTTGCAATCATCGTTATCACCGTGGCCGGAGTTCTAGGTGGAGGCATCATGACATTAGTAATCGGCCTTCCCAGTTCACCTTGTGCTGGGACCACAAGCGTCACGCATAGCTTTACTATCATCGAAAACTTGAACGGATACAACGATAGCGCGTACCACCCGGGATCGTGGCTCACGAACCCCTGGCCAGTGATGAATGTACGTCAGTGCGAGATGGTGGTCATCAAGATTGAGAATAAGGATATACAGACCCACGGCTTCGCGGTGGACTTTTACGCCACGCGGGGAACCGAAGTCCAAGGCGGTCAATCTCTGACCGTCCAATTCCTAGCGTCAAAGGTAGGTCAGTTCAGAGTGTATTGCATTGTCCCGTGCAGCGTACATTCCTCGATGCTATACGGATCGTTAAACGTCACTTAGAGTGGGCTGTTACGAACCGCATCGGACCCTTAGCAATCTCGATAATTCTCTTGACGATTTCCTTCCACTTCGCAGGAGCCCCCCTAACTGGATCGGTTAATGTTTCATCGCCAGTTCTCTACCGGAATAGTCCAGCGGGAACTAATCCTTATGTGACCACATTTCCTATTTCGAAGAACTCCTCGGACTTTACGCCGTTTGTCCTCTATCCAGCCAGCAACAA
>DASPWY010000122.1:0-4373 GCA_035637575.1 Bathyarchaeia archaeon | reverse complement strand
ATGGGGCCGACTGGGTGAGGGTCATATTACTGACCGGCCGGCCTGGAGTTGGCAAGACAACAATCGTCAATCGGATCTTCGAGCACTATTCAGCGAGTGGTTTGAAGATTCAAGGAATGACGACGCGCGAGGTCCGCGAGGGAAATGCAAGAACGGGCTTCATGATAACCGACCTCTCATCTCGCCAGGAAGGATGGCTAGCCAAGAAAGATCTCGCGCCAGGGCCGAGAATCGGATCTTACGTCGTAGTTTCTGAAGATCTAGAGAAGATTGGGGTCGCTGCCTTGGAACGTTCAATGAAAGGACCCACAGATTTGGTTATCGTAGACGAGATCGGCCCAATGGAAATGACCAGCACTTCCTTCAGAAATAATATCTCCAGGGTCTTGAACGGAAACAGAGCGGTTATCGCTACGGTGAAGTTTGGGTCGCGCTATCCGGAAGTCGAGAAAACCTGGCAGAAGAGTGTGCATTGGGAGATTACGAAGGAGAATCGTGAATCGATCTATCGCAGGATAATACGTCAGATCGACGACTGGATTAATGAGCCTAGAAGGTGGGCCTCGTGAGAATCTGCGGTGTCGACGATGCCGGAAGAGGCCCAGTAATCGGCCCGCTGGTTATAGCCGGAGTGATAATCGAGGAAGCGAAACTTGACAGGTTGAAGATGCTTGGAGTGAAAGATTCGAAGCAGCTCCTCGCATCGGCAAGGATTCGCCTCTCCAAAGAGATTCCCGAGGTCGTCGATGATTTTCACGTCGTTGAACTACGTGCGGAAGAGTTGGATAGAATAGTGAATCGGGCTCCTAAGTTTCAGAGGTTGAACCTGTTGGAAGCTAAGGGCATGGCGCAGGTCATAGAGAAGTTGAAACCGGAGTTGGCCTACGTCGACTCGTCAGACACTCGGACAGAGCGGTTCAAGAACAATATACTAGATTGTCTCTCCTTCACTCCGCGAATAGTCTCAGAACACAAAGCAGACGTCAACTATCCTGTAGTGTCCGCGGCCAGCATAATGGCAAAGGTTCACCGAGACACTAGAATTGAGGAGATCAAAAAGGAATACGGAGAGATTGGTTCAGGGTATGCTCATGATGCTTTGACGGTCAAATTCTTGCGAGACTACTACTCCGATCATGGAGATTTTCCACCGATCGTCCGCCGTTCGTGGAAGACGTTGGGGAACATTGTTCGAGACTTGACGCAGTCTACACTAGGCTAGATTCCTAGTGGGGTATCGACGGCTCAGGCAAATGCCTTCTCGCTCATTGGTAGTCCGAGTAACTTTGACCAATCATCGCCGTCTGCGCAAGAATTACTCATGTCTGGTATAAGGGCGTTGATTGGGTTCAAACTGAACGCTCAGTCCGTCATCGTTTCGCCTATCGGACCTTTCAAGCGGGCCCAGAAATGTGAATGCCCGTTACAGCCTTGCCTCGTAGGACTTGTTGTCCTTGTTAAAGGTACAACATCCATATTGACCTCGCTCTACGAATACTAACATATTCAGCGCTGTTGGAGACCTGGCGTTGACCTTTAAGCCCGAATACATTCCTCGAATACTCCTGAGCCTCATCCTGTTCAGCTTGGGCTCTTCATTGCTACTATTCGCCCCTTCTGGTTGCCCGTGCCCCCTATTGGCCGTTGGACAACCGCCGCCGGCATCTTCCGTTTATCCTGTTTGGGAGCTCTTGCTTGTAGTGTTACTCATAGGTGCCGGCCTCCTCGTCCTAGTCCTACCAAGAGACAAGCCGATCAGGCGAACCGAAAGCCCACCACCAGCAGATTCCTCATCAAATTCCGGCCCTCCTATTCTAGCCATGGAGAAGGATCTCACCGAATGAAGCCAGAGCATGTTTGCCGAGAAACTAGCCGTCTAGGAGACGAGTTTCTTGTAGGCCCCTGACGTTACGTATCTTCGTCCCATCTCCACATATGCTCTGTAGGACTCTTTGATAAGTCGAAGATCCTTTTCCGTGGCTCTCCGGATGACCTTGGCAGGCGTACCAACCGCGACAGACCGGGGCGCAATCCTCCCCCCGCCGAGTACTGTGGAGCCGACTCCGAGAATGGAATGCTTGCCTATACTGGCGCCGTCGAAAATCATAGCTCCTACTCCGATGAGACACTCGTCTCCTACTCGACAAGCGTGTACTACCGCGCTGTGCGCGACGGTAACACCGTTTCCTATGATCGCAGGATCCTCCGCTGAGCAGTGAACTACAACATTGTCTTGAATACTGCAGTCGGAGCCTATTCTGATGTAGCCGTAGTCGCCCCTAATGACTGCTCCGGGCCATATGCTTGTTCGGGGTCCGATGACAACATCGCCAATTATCGTGCAGTTCGGCGCGAGAACTGCTGACCGATGAATTCTTGGCTTTTTGGAGCCCAATGCGTATGCTGGCATATTAGCGCCGGACTGACTTATTCCTCGGACTCGTCTTTCGCGTCGGTCTTTTCCTTCTCTAGTTTCGCCTTCGCCTGCTCCACTTTTACCTGTTCCTTTTCCAATTCTTTAGTGGGAAGGGGTGGCAGGCGCGGTTTCTCTGTACCCTCGTATGTGATCAGGTTCTTGGATTCCAGTATCTGTTGTAGCTTGTTGACGGCGATTCCTACCTGGATCTCTCTCTTAGCTCCTGTGCATACGAGCTTGCCGCTGGCGAAGAGTAGGATGACGACCTTGGGCTCATCCATTCGATAGATGAGACCTGGAAACTGCTCCGGCTCATACATCGTCTTCTTCAAGCCATACGTGGCCTTCTCGAGATCAATGTAACCGCCGAGACCTGCAGAGGCGACAATATTCTGGATTGTAATATCGGGCTTGCCTAGAATGACTATACCATCTCTTTTCAATTCATCGACTACTTTCAAGACAGCCTTGCGTGCCTGGCGTTCAGACTTCGCGCCGGTGCAGACCATCTTGCCAGAACTAAAAATCAACGTAGCTGTCTTGGGTTTCTTTAGACGATAAACCAATCCCGGAAATTGCTCGGGACGATACTCGACGCCCGGAAAGACCCTGACGATGGCGTTGAGGTCGATCTGCTGCTTGAGGGTCGCAGACGCGACAACATTCTCTATATTGATGAAGGCCCTACCTTTGTCCGACAAGGACAGAAGACCCTCCTCTATGCGAGGGCGAAGTCTTGACCAGTCTCATGATAATTCTAGAAACCAGGATCCTCGCCAGCGTTCACCGCGCTGGAAACGTTCCTCTTTATATAGAATATTTAAGCTAGCCCGGTCTTACCGAGAAAAAATCGGTAGTCGACCGTCGAGCCTATCCTCGACGACTCGTTCGTGCCAAAATGTTCGTCGGAGCGAGTGATGTCTTAGTTTCTTCCGGAACATTGGAGGATGGCTTCTTCTTTCCAGGTTCCGCTACCTCGAATAAGAAGAGAGCCACGATGAGTGCGATGATCACAAGAATTCCCTGGAGCTTGGGCTGACCAGTAGAGTCGTCGTACAAGAATTTACGAATCTCAAGTATTGCAGATCCCAAGTACGGGACAGGGATAGTAGATTGGTAGACCCCTACGAGTGTTGATGCTGGGTTAGGCCCCTCATTAGCTCCGAGAGGATTTGCATCGCCATGGGTCACGAAGGCGTACTGACCTGAATACACAGTGTCATTGCTCGGCGTATACAAGATGATGATTCTATGAATAATCAGATAGTTGGGATCGGTTGGATTACCCCGAAACACTACTATGTTCCCAACCTTTAGCGCACTGGGATCTTCCCCACGAATTACGATAAGAGATCCAACCGGTAGTACGCAGTTGTTAGGCGGACACATGCTTCCAGAAGAGACCACCAGAATCGGATATTCTGTGTTAAGAGCTAGGCGAATTCCGCCCCACACAGCAATTGCTCCAAGGATGACAAGTCCCACCAGAAATAGGCCGCGAGCAGTCTCATTCTTTCTGAGATAGGACCGAAATTTTCCGATGAAACTGCTCATCCTAAGACCTTTGGCCTGAGCAAGTTTCGCTTAGGAGGACCTATGCTATTGTCCTGATGGCTGCCGGTCTCGTCTGATCCGGAACATTGGAGGGCGGAGTCTTCTTCCCAGGCTCGGCAACCTCAAACGCAAAGAGAGCTACGATGAGCGCCACGATTACGAGAATCCCTTGAGTCTTAGGCTGGCCGGTGGAGTCATCGTACATGAAACCTCGGATATCTAGGATTGCAGCTCCCAGGTATGGTATCGGAATGGTTGCCTGGTAGACACCAACAACTTGACTTCCGGGTATTCCACCGTTGGTCTGATCCCATCCATCTTGTACTCCGTTCGCGTCTCCCTCGGTCCAGAAAGTGTACTGGTTGTATGTGCTCTGGCTGGGCTGATAGACCTTGACCACTCG
>DASPWY010000121.1:0-4333 GCA_035637575.1 Bathyarchaeia archaeon | reverse complement strand
GCGTATTCCCTGAGTGTACTCTTCATCACTTTTTGCCGGCCGAATGTTTGCAGATGAGTTGATGGTTTGCTTGGACCCGTCGACCGCGTCGCCGTAGGAGACTTGGACGTTCAGTAGCTGACCCTTGAAGCCCTCTGGCATAGTTACTTGACCCCAGATTTTTGCAATATTTTCTAGAGCGTTGATCTTGACTGGAGGGCCGGGATAGTTGAGGATCCGAACGTCCGAGGGTTCAAAGTCTACCGTGATGTTTCTTCCAGCGACTTGGCTTACGGCGTTCTCCTGCATAACAACGGGTAGTTTGTCGGCGTCGGTGACGTGGTAGAGTACTCCTCCGGACGCGTCAGCTAGGGCTTTGAGAATGTCTTCGCGATAGTCTTCTCCGATGCCGAACTCGATCATCTTGAAACCCTGTGGAGTCTTCAAAGCAGAGTAGGGTTCCGGTTTCGTCACGTCTGTCGGGTGACCATCGGTGAGGAGGAGGATCCAGCCTGATCCGCCGCTCTTCGCGGCCACGTCGAAGGCGGTTGTGAGCGCAGAATAAAGTGCGGTCATGCCCGTTGCTTTGATTCCGGGGAGTGTGGTGGAAAGGTTGGTGTCGGGATAGGTATGGACTGAGTCTGAGAAAGTGATGAATGAGACTTTGTTTCCGGTGGGGATTCTGCTCCAGTATTCTTGGGCTCCTTTCTTGGCGAGTTCGAGTTTCTTGCCTGCCATTGAGTGGCTTGTGTCGAGTACGATGATGTGCTGGAAGCCTTTGGCTTCGGCCTGTTTCTCGGCCACGAGCGTGATTTTGAAGACAGCATCAACCTTCGAGTCGTACGAGTAGGAGTGGCTTAGTTCGGTTCTTACCGATAGTGTCATACTGTTATTCTCTCCATCTTGCCCTTGTCGAGGACGAGGATTCCGGCCTTACCGCCATGGTATCTGCTGGAGAATATGGTTATGACTCGGCCACCCATATCTTCTCTGAATCCGTCGACTACTTCGTGTCCGCGGATGATTCCTTTGAGCGAGTTGTTTTCGAGAAATGTTTTGGTTGCTTCAGTCCCGTAGTAGTAGGCTCCTTTTCCTCGGACGCTCGGAACGAATTCATCAATCACGTCTCTCGGATCATTCCATAGTAGCTGGAAGGCTATTGGATCATCAGGGTTCAAGTCGGGCCACGGTAAGGAGGCGATTTCAGACACGTGCTCCATGCCCTTCGCGATTCCGCCATGAAGACAGAGGTAATCGTTTACAACAACCGCATACGGCATTGCTTGGAAGAACTCCTTGAATTTTTCGTAGCTACCCTCACCAAGTTTTTCAGTCACTTCATCGGTGAATCCATAGTAGGGATTTGTCAGCGGGCTTTCGTGGTTTCCTCGGAGCATTATTGTGCGGTGGGGGTCTTCCAGTAGAGTTGATGCGATGAGCCCGAGGTTCTCTAGGCTCTTGCTTCCTCTATCGACGTAGTCGCCTAGGAAGACTATGAGGTCTGCGTCGTCAAAGAATTTGTCGATAACAGTCTGTGTCACGTCTATTGCACCGTGCGTGTCTCCGACGAAGATTACTCTGTCCTCATACCTCGGGTTTAGTAGGGGTCCGGCTAGCTCTGCCTGGGCTTCACCGATCACCCGTAGCGCCTCTGCAGCTTCAATCATTCAGTCACGAGCTTCACGATAGTGCCTGTGCCGAACTTCAAAACGTTATTCGGCTTGACTTCGACACTATCGCTGACTCGCTGGAACTCTTTGCCATCGTAGAGGAAGGTGCCGTTTAGGCTTCCTAGATCCTTCAGGAGGAGCCTGCTGCCGCTGAAGCTGAGCGAGGCGTGTTTCCTTGAGACTTCCTGGTCGGGAATTACTACCACGTTCTCGGGGCTTCTCCCGATGGTTATGGTGGGGAAGTCGTCGAAGTCGATGCTGACCTTGGTCTTGATGAGGGATGAGGCTGGTGTGTTGACGAAGACCAGGAAATAGTGCGATCCGGAGGGGGCTGGGCTTGGCTGGGAGGTCTGCTGGAAACTTGACGAGAAGCTTGGCGGAGATGGAGCTACCGTCTGGCTATCGTCAGGTTCAGGCTCGGCGGATGGCCCTGTTAGTACGAACGAGTGCTTCTGAGATCCGAAATCATCACTCGGCGTCAGACCCTCTGGAGGCTCAATCTTTTCCGGTTCGAGAGGTTCTGCTTTGAGCGGTTCGGCCTCTTCGTCGTCTTCGTCTTTGGCTTTCTTGTTCTTCTTACCCTTCTTGCTCTTCTCCTTCTTGGGCGAGTCCTCCCAGCTGGATGATTTGTCGTCGTTGGACGATGTGTCGTCCTTGGCTGTTGTGTCGTCGGATGATTCTGAGGAGCCGAGTAGGCTGGCCATGTCGATGCCTTTCGATGCGACTTTGGCTCCGGGTCTCTTGTCTCCGCAGCCGTCGCAGAACGTTCGGTAATCTTCGTTTTCAGCGCCGCACGATGGGCACTTCCAGTTCCCGGTCGCAGCAGTCTGAGGCGTGGATGTCTCAGTGCCGGTTCCAGTCTCTATTTCGTCCTCATCGGTGGCGGGCTTGGAATGACGGAGTTTCATGGAACAACTGGTCATTGGTTGATGGACGCAGTTTAATCTCTGACAGTACCGAGGGTCACTGTCACTAGAGACATTTTCGTTTTGGGTCGCGGTTCTCCCCTCTCGTCGAGAGACGATAGAGAGGATTCTCTGACAACTATTGCCGGATACGTAATGGTGGATTGCGGTGGGAGGAAAACAGCCCCAGGCGTCCGTCCTAGCTAAGCCACATCACGGTCTTCCGGCTCCGACAGGCTTCTTCGCGCCATCACTCGTCACAGTCCTCTCACTTCCCCTCGGCTTCGCATTCGCACTCGGGTTCCAGGGGGACACTCTGACCTACGCTATCACAGTTGTTAGCTTCGGACTACTGACGGCTCTCGACCTCAAAACTGGATTCTTGCGATCTGTTCTAGGTTTCGCAGCTACACTCCTGACGCTGTCCTACATTCTCCAGAACTCAGCCTTCTCATCCCAGATCTCTTCGGCTGGACAATTCACTTTCCTCTTCGTTGCCCTGCCACCTTCAGCAGGGGTCTTCCTGTCGACGATTCTCTTCTCTGGGAAGGAACGGTACAAGGTCCCGAAGCAGATGGTTCTGGCGACCCTTGCAACAGGCATCGGGCTTGTTGTTGGAGCTTCGAAAAGCACAGGCTCGAACCTGATTGGGTCCTCCGTCTTCTCCGCCTCGTTGTTCATCGGCCTAGGGCTCGCGGCGAACTCTCTCCAGATGGGTCTTCTATTCTTCTTGGACAAGTTCTGGCAGACCAAGAGATTCTCAATGGCAGTAATGCCGCCAGCCTTCTTCTCCTACAACGCTGTAATCGGCTATCTCTACATCACATCTCCTAGTCCAGAACTCGCGTACATCTTCTTCTCCTCCCTGGGATTCCTGCCAATCTTGGCAATCGCCGGGATAGTCGCTTCTGGACTGGCGGTCAGAATGCTTGGTGCGCCTGCGCCTCCGAAAATATCCGCGGGACCTGCGAAGACCTCTAGTCCTTCCGTCGCTCCCCCACGGATCAGGGTCTCAGGAGACCATTCCATCAGGATAGGTCATGTTGAGACGATCAAGATAGCAACGGAGTCCGAGGGCAAACCGCGGGACATGGCCACGATCGACGCATCGATACAAACGCCAGCAGGCAAACGCGATCAGCTGAGACTGTCACATGTCTCGGTCGGAAGATACAATGCAGCCTACGCCCCGGGAAAGCCCGGTAACTACAATGCCCACATCGTTGCGACGAGTAAGGCCCACCAGACTTCCAAGGAGTCCTTCTCGTTCAGCGTGCAGCCGCAACCCGTCACACATCCGCCTCCCCCGCCACCTGCGCGTCCCGCTCCTCAAGTATCGCATCCTCCTCCTGTCTCGCGTCCTGCTCCTCTACCACCGCCCGTTCAACGTCCTAGTCCCCCGCCAGTAATCTCGCTTCCTCCTTCGCCTTCGGCTCCATTGCCGAAGACTGGTCTGCCCAGCCTTGACAAGTGGGATCCGAGAGTCTGGGTGAACCAGGAGATCCATGGCTACAAAGTTGTAGAACACGTTGCTACGGGTGCGACTGGCTATGTTCTCCGTGCAACTTTTGGCCAGGGGGCGACTGAGATGGCTCTGAAGATTCCGATCCTGAAGACGACCAGTAGGGTGAGAGGCGTGAATGAGCCGACTACCGGGGTGACGACGTTGAACGAGACGATGTCTGAGGCGACTCGATTGTTGGAGCTGTCGGGTCAATCCAAGTACGTGGTCCAGATCCGAGGTGTGCTGGTGGATCGATTGAACGTTCAGGAGATTGT
>DASPWY010000120.1:0-7136 GCA_035637575.1 Bathyarchaeia archaeon | reverse complement strand
GTCGACTATCTCGACCCTGCCGGACCCGGCAGCGTAACCTTCACATGCCTTGACGGGTCATACTCTCAGCCGGCAGTAATAATCGGAGACGCAGTTGCGGATCCCCCCTCGACTACACCTTCGACTGGAACGGTCACAAGTGGCGGTGGCGGTCGAGGTCCACTCCGAATCTAGAATTATCACACGGAAACTTTTCTCCTTTGGACGGGTACAGATGGAATAACTCACCGTGAAACCACTCGCAAGACATCGTTGCCGTTAGCTAGGGAAGCGATGAAGTTTGCCGCTTCAAAGCGTTGAGTTTTGACCAGGACAGACCTGTGATAACTATAGAATTGAACGGCGGGCTTATCTACAGCGTGACGAACATATTCTCTACGGATATCCACGTGATCTGATGTCGGACAAGCGGTTTGTCCAACAGTCCGGTATCGACGCCTTCAACGGCAACGAGCTAATAGTCAAAGGCGCACTGGAAAGCCAGGTCGGCCTCATGGCCGGCTACCCAGGATCACCCGTAGCCGAAATCTTCACAATTCTAGAAGAGAACGCGGACATTCTCCGCGAGGTTGGACTCTGGGGCGAAATGACCAACGACGAGGCCCAGGGCGCAGCCGCCCTCAACGGCGCAATGGACGTAGGCGTCAACGCCATAGCCGTCATGAAGAGCGTCGGACTAAACGTCGCGGCCGACCCGATCAATATCATCAACTACAGTGACAAGTACGGCTTGAGCGGCAAGAAAGGAGGAGCAGTCGTCGTCTGCGGCGACGACCCCCACGCCTCCAGTACTCAGGTGGCGGGTGACAGTCGCGCACTGATGGAGCATCTCAAGATGCCCATCATCGAACCCAGCAACCCACAAGAGATCAAAGACTGGATCGGCGAAGCACTCAAGCTCTCAGCTTACTCGAACTTAGTCGTTGGATACCTCATCACCACCTATCTTGCCGAGGGAGGGGGAAACGTAAAGATCTACGAGAACAAATCTCCTGAGATCAGCTTCAAACATCCTATCACCATCGACATCTCGAAAGTAGACATTAAGCGAAAAGTCAGCATCCCGCCCAACACGTGGGACCTAGAGAAGGAGATCATTCGCGACCGCTTTCCAAGAGTCCACGAATATGTCAGACAAAATCATCTGAACACAATCCTCTATTCAAACGGCAAGAAACACAATCTCGGCTTCGTCGCCGCAGGAATCTCCTACAGCTACCTAGAACAAGCCCTCTGGGAACTCGGATGCGACGAACAATTTCCCATCCTCAAACTTTCTGTCACATTCCCGTTGGACCCCGGTGCAGTCGAAGAGTTCTCAAAACTGGTGGACAACATCGTTGTCGTCGAAGAGAAAGGTCCCATTATCGAGGATCAGATCAAGACAATTCTCACAGACCTCGTCCAAGACGGGAAGATCAAGAAGGAACCCAGTGTCTGGGGCAAGATATTCCCGAAGGACGAGGATGGCTTTCCGGAAGAGAGCGGACTAACCCCTTCCATGGTCATCGAAAGACTCGGAGGCCTGATTCTCGAAATAGGAGACCCCTCTGCAAGATACGATGAGAAGAAGATTCACAGCGAACTGGACCTTCTCACCGAGATCAAAGCCTACGGGGTACTAGTTCCACCGCGGTCCCCCGGTTTCTGCGCCGGTTGCCCGCATAGAGAGACGCTCAGTGCGGTGCACTCGATGAGGGACCAGCCTGAACACAAGGACATTTTTGCTCACGGAGACATTGGATGCTACTCCATGAGCTTCCTCCCACCCTTCGGCGAGATGCACAACCTGACAGCAATGTCGCTGGGCGGTGCGGCGGGTAGCGGGATGGACCCGTTCGTCACCAACAAGCAGTACGCGTTGATGGGCGATTCAACTTTCTTCTGGAGAGGCATGACAGCCATATCCAACAGCATCAAAGAAGGCCAGGACATTCTCTACATCATCCTCGAAAACAAGAACACGGCCATGACCGGACACCAACCAACTCCCGAGTCAGGACACAACATCATGGGCGACAAGACCACTGCCCAAGACATCGAGAGCATCGTCCGCGCAATGGGCCAAGACCAGATCTACGTTCGGAAGATGCCCCCGTCCAACCGGGAGAAGTACATGAAAGAACTTGACAAGGCCTTTGGTATGCCCGGCACCAAAGTGGTTATCGCCGACAAGGAATGCGGCATAACTTTCCACAAGAGAAAACGCGCCGAGAGAAACAAGATCATCGACAAACAAGGATACATCTCACGAGAGACTTTCATCAACATATCCCAGGAAGTCTGCGAAAACTGTCGCGAATGCACCAAGAATACGGGCTGTCCCGGACTAACAATAATCGACACTGACTATGGAGAGAAGATCGGAATCGACCAGTCAACCTGCGTTTCAGATACTTACTGCACGAAGATTATGGCCTGCCCCTCCTTCGAGAAAGTAATAGTCACAAGAAACAAGCCTCCAAGACCCCGCGTCAAGAAAATACCCCTGGACAATATTCCATCTCCAGCCCGACATGAGTTCACGGATACTTGGAGCGCGTTCATCAGTGGAGTCGGGGGCATGGGAGTCGGAGTCCTCTCCTCAACCCTAGCAAGAGCCGGCACCAAAGAAGGCTACACGGTCAAGTTCAACGACAAGAAGGGTCTTGCTATCAGAAACGGCGCGGTCTCAGCCCACATCAACTACGCCAAAGGCAACGCAAAGATCAGCACCATCGTCCCTAACGGCAAAGCAGACCTTCTACTTGGCCTCGACATGCTCGAAGCAGAGCGAAGCCTAGTCTACGCCAGCCGTGCGCGAACAACCGCCGTCGTCAACTGTAGCGTCATCCCCACCATACCAATGCTCGCAGGAATGATGAACTACCCGACAGATGTAGAGGACAATATTCGGAAGCACACCAACTCTGACGAGTATCTTAGCGGAAGAATCGGCGAGATCTCAGAACTCTTCTATGGAAACAAGCTCTTCACGAACATCATCCTCCTCGGAATGGCCTTCCAGAGAGGCCTCATACCCGTCAGCGAGAAAAACCTCCTCGAAGCAATAATGGAGACAGTCAACCCCAGCCAACGCGCAAGAAACGCAGAGGCCTTCGAGCTCGGACGTAAATTTGCAGCAGAACCCGAATACTTGGAATTCAAGAACATAGTATCTGAAAACAAGATACTGAGACTCTTCGGCGCGAAAGAATCATACATGGAACTCTTAGCCCGGAAATCCGACACCATAGCTCACTCCTACTGGATGTGGTGGAAGGGCGAACACAGCGCCGAAGAATATCGGACCATGGCGGAAGACACTATCGCAAAAATGAATTTGGACGAGGAGACGAACCGAAACCTCGCGCGACGCGTCTATGATATGGTCATGTGGGGAGGCCTGGACTACGCAAAGAGATACGTGGACCGGATCTTGGAGGTATTTGCGGTTGATCGGCCAGAGAAGAACTATGCGGCCACTAAAGCTGCGATATTGAATCTTGCCAAGGTTAGCCTCATAAAAGACGAGATTTACACACCGCTTCTGCTGACCGACGATGAGAAGCTGGAGAGGGACAAGGTCCGTTACAATATCGACGAGGAGAACGGGGACAGGATCACCTACGAGCATATCAACCGTCCCGAGTTCGAAGTTTTCGGAAGACAGCTGAGGTTTAACCTGCCCCAGTGGCTCGCGCACAACTGGCTCATGAACATATTCAAACACGCCAAGTTCACCCGTGGTATTCTCACACGCTGGGGATGGCACAAGAAAGAACTCGGATTCCGCGACTGGTACAACGACCAAGTTATCGGATTCTTCCTGCAGACCGCGCCCACGAACTATGAACTCGCTCTACGAGCCTTACGCGTCATCAACGACCCCTACCGACCTAACGAGTTCGCAGTCACAGGTTTCAGAGAAGTCATCTATCCCAAGATGGAAAAGGCAAGAAAAGACTTCGAACAACTAACAGGGTCCAGTCCTCCGCTACCAGAGATTCCAGTTCTGGCAACCTAACAGACAGATACCGAGTCCTCCAGAATTCTCAAACCCAAGGGCATCTTCGATCGTTCCACGCGAGTTTGCTCGTGGCGGTCGACCGTCGGGGTATCGGTTATATGATGGTCAAGTCCACTAGCTCTAACTGCCCGGGGTAGCCGTTGACATTAGAGGACCGCCTTCGTAATCCACTAACCGAAGTTCTGGGCCAGAGACGGTACTCGCAGGCTGCCCTGTACCGCGCGGCAATCCGCGACACGCGATTCTCATCCGGTTTCGGGATGTATCCTCCTCATGTAGTCAAACCGAGGAGGTGGAGACCTGCCGCGTGGCTCATTTTCAAGTTCGGATTCGTAGGGGGATTGGGGCTATTCCTCAACGTATACATCATGTATGTTCTGACCCAGATCACAGCACTGACTGGCCTACTCGCAGGCTTTCTGGGAGGCTCTTCCTACCTTGTGTACGCGATCATCAGCAGTCAAGCGGCGGTCTTGGTCAACTTCCTCATGAACGACGCTCTGGTCTTTAGGGGAAGAGTGAGGGCGACTGGACTTATCCGAAGATTCACTTTCTTCAACTCTATCGCCTCTGCGGACCTTCTCCTACGACTGCCGATATTATGGGGATTTACGACGTTTCTCTCTATCACACCACTGCTGTCGAATTTTGACAGTATCCTAGTAACATTTGCGGGGAGGTTCCTGATCAGCACGAAGAAGATTTGGCCGAAACAACACAGCTGACGCGACGCCCCATGCTGCTATCCTTCTACGCCTCAAGGCGCTTCACGCAGTTGACTGAATCTCCAGATCAGAGAAACCGTCCACTGCTCCACTCGTAGATAATTAGCAAAACTGATACGTATAGAGCTTCAATCATTCTTCGTCGTTGCTGTCTTACGCTCTCAAGAGAATCACCCGGTCCTGGAAACTTTTCGCCGCACTAGCACTCGGCATGACACTAGCAGCTACCTTCTTCGGAGGCATCAACGTCGCAGCAGATACGGTCGGAAAACAAGCCCTAGACGCACAGCTCGCCAATACTCCAGTCGACATGCAGCTACGCGCCTTCTCAGTCGATGGAGGGAAGAGTCTAAACTCCTCTGTCCAGGGCCTCGTCTCGAATCTTCAGAAGATAGATGGCGTAGTATCCGCTGAACCTGTAGGAACGTCCAACCTATTCATTCCTTTCAATGCTTCTTCTTCCATTATTACTGGATCTTACATTACCGTTACTGGAATCCAAGATGCCTCCGCATTGTATCAGCATATGACGCTGGTCTCTGGAAGAAAGACGCTTCAAGTAAATGAGACGTTGATAAATTCGGACTCGCAGCAGGCGCAGAACTTCCCGGTCAACCGAAGGATCACGTACACGCTTTACACCAACTCTTCGAAGAAATACAACGTAACTCTAACAGTAGTAGGGTCGGTCAGCCTCGACACGGTAACCGTTAACACTCTAGGCATCGGTTACTACTACCAGCCATTTCCAGGAAATCCGGGCCTAACAACACCCAACCAACAAGCAAGTATCCTTATCGTCAGCTGGGAACAGACATTTCTTCCGGTGCTGGCCAAGAATTACAGCTCTTTTTCGACTGGTAATTTTTCAAGATTCTACAGCATCTCGGCCCAGGTGAACGTGTACTTAGACCGGAACCGGCTGATAAGTCCATTCGCGATAGAGAGTAGCATATCGACGATCCAGCAGATAGATGCTCGAATCTCGAACCTTGCATTGCAGTATGGATTCTCACCAAACGATAGTCTTCTCGGCCAACTGCAAGCATTCTCCTCTACCATCTTCTCACTTAGACTAACTTTCACCGCGGTCTCTATCCCAGTATTCTTTATGGCCTGGTACGTCGGACGCACTGTCTCCCAGTCATCCTTCAATTTGCGACGCAAAGAGATCGGGCTGCTATTGACGAGAGGATTCACGAGAGGCCAACTGGTTCGCCACTTTATCACTGAAGGGCTCATGGTGGGTCTAGTCGCAGGACTGGCGGGGATCGCTCTCGCTTACGTTCTGAACCCCCTCTTCCTCCAGGTCCTAGGGAGTAGCTCTGGAGCAACCGCGATCCTGACCAGCGATACAGCCATTATCACAATAATCTTCACGCTAGTCCTCACACTCTTCGCAATTCTCGCTCCTGCTCGCCAGGCGGCGGCAATGGATCCAGCCCAAGCGCTGAAGGGCTATGTCTACCTCGAGGAGACACGGCCCATCAGAAAGCGTGGCGCAATACTAGCCCTTACCCTAGGTGCTTACCAGCTAATTACGCTTGCAATCGGAATAAACTACATGAATATTGGCAGGTACGTCTACAATGCAAACTTTCTCCTAGTCCTATTCCTAATAATCGCCGCCGTCCTCAGCTTCGCACTGTCCTTCATCGGGCCGTTCCTCTTCCTATACGGGGCAGCGCAGCTATCCACAGGTCTGGCAGAACGATTTCACAAGAAATTCTCCCGCATCTCTAGATGGATTATCGGGGATGTTGCAACCCTCGCATCAAAGAGTATCTTCAGAAACCCTCGAAGGGTCGCGGCCCTCGTATTCATAGTCGCCCTCATCGTCGGATATTCAATCTGGGTGATCGGCGACCTTGCCAGCCAGCAAGACTACAACTATCGACAGGCAGAAGTCGCAGTAGGCTCAGACATCCGCCTCTCAGGAATAAGCTCGATTGCAAACGCAACAATGATTGCAAACAAGCTTCAAACCTGGGGCAACATTACAGGAGCGACGGCCGAGTCCGACTTCTCTGGGACAGCTACCGCGGGCGGAATCCAGATCAAGGCAATAGATCCGCTGACTTGGAGACAGGGCGCATACTACGAGCCTGGTTGGTTCACGGGTGATGTAAACGCGGTATTCACCACCATGGCAGGCAATAATCACACAATGGTCCTCGACCACGGAGTCGCCTCATACTATTCCTTCGGCATCGGGACGACGATCGTCCTCTACTATCGATCGATAAACGCATCGGTGATCAGCTTCTTCGGCCCAGACTACTCCCAATCATCGGGAGGACCCTTTAGTCGTTCCTTCTCACCTGAGGGCTGGTCATTCATACCGATCGGGCTCATAAGACCAAACGCCACTCTATTCAATCCAACCAACATTGTACTAGCCA
>DASPWY010000119.1:0-2746 GCA_035637575.1 Bathyarchaeia archaeon | reverse complement strand
ATGATGATCAGAATACCAATGTCAGCTGTAGATGAGCAGGTTCTACCATCGCGTCTGAAGAGGACTCATCTCACGTCTCAACTGAGCGAGAACTTGAGCAAGGAGGTCGTTTTGGCTGGCTGGGTTCATGACGTCCGGGCCTTGGGAGGAATCTCATTCCTGCTTCTCCGGGACATGAGTGGTATTGTTCAGGTGACGGCTCCCAAGGCGAAGGCTCCGGCTGAGGTCTTGAAGGAGATTGTGAGTCTCCACCAGGAGGATGTGTTGTTTGTTCGCGGGATGGTTGTTGCGAGTAAGATTGCAAAGAGGGGGATTGAGGTTATTCCGAGTGAGATTGAGGTTGTGAGCCGAGCTGAGACTCCTCTGCCCCTGGACCCGCGTGGGGTTCAGAATACTTTGTTGGAGACGAGGCTGAACTGGCGGGTCCTGGATTTCCGGAGCGGGGAGTCGAATGCTATCTTCAAGATCCAATCGAAGATTCTAGAGTCGTTCCGAGAATTCTTTCTTCAACGCAATTACGTGGAGATTCAGCCGCCGGTCATCATTGCGTCGGCTAGTGAGGGGGGTGCTGAGCTGTTCTCGTTGAAGTATTTCGAGAAGGAGGCGTATCTTGCCCAGTCACCGCAGCTGTACAAGCAGATGTGCGCGATATCGTTTGAGAAGGTCTTCACCGTTCTTCCGATATTCAGGGCTGAGAAGTTCGAGCAGCCGACCCATCTGAACGAGGTGCGACAGATGGATATCGAAGAATCGTTCGCGACTGATGCGGACGTGATGAAGGTCTTGGAAGAATTTATGGCTCACTGCGTCAAGACTGTGCGCGAGGCTTGTGGTGAGGAGTTGAAACGGCTAGGTCAAGAGCTGGAGCCCTTGGGTCTGCCGTTGAAGCGAATTCAGTATTCGGAAGCGGTTAACATGCTTCGGAAGAGTGGTGAAGAAATAGAGTATGGGATGGATTTTTCGAAAACTCAGGAGCGGAAGCTCGCGGGGCTTGTTGGGAAGAATGCTTTCTTCATGGTCGACTGGCCTCTAGAGTTGAAGGCGTTCTACGCTATGCCAAACCCGGATGGAAAGACATGTAGAGCCTTCGACATGATTTACAACGGGCTGGAAGTGTCATCCGGGACCCAGCGTATTCATCTGCCGAACTTGTTGATTAATCGATTGAAGGCTAAGGGATTGAACCCTGACAATTTCAAATCGTATGTGGACGCGTTCCGCTATGGAGCACCATATCACGCGGGATGGTCGATAGGACTAGAAAGGCTGACAATGAAAATCACCGGACGAGACAACATTCGCGAGGCTACAATGTTCCCCCGAGACCGTAACAGAATCACACCCTAGCTGATCTAAGAATTGGGCGCGATGCCCATATCTCTGTTCCAATTGTTACCATTCACCGTTACCAGATCCGTTACCAATCAAGAAATACTGAAAATAACTTATTCTTGCGACAGGAGAGCGGAGACACTGGGCGCTCCTACGCGACGGGTTGAGACGTCGATTGGTTTGTGAAGGGGTCGCCCGGAGGACCCGTCTCGATCGCTTCAAGCATTTTCATTGCTATTTCAGTAAATCTCTTTGTAAGCGGGTCCTTTGGCTTTTCGAGAACGAAGACTCCTTTGCTGAGGTTCTCCAGAACATCCGAGTTGAACGGAAGAGCTGTCAGGACCTGGAGGTGGAAAATTTCGGCGAGCCTGTCCGCGATCTTGCTCGCCTCTTTCTCGTTGACTGAACTGGGTACCATGTTCAGGATGAGGACTACTGGTTTTCTCAGTTGGCCGGCGACTTCTGTCATGACTCCGCTGCCGAAGAGGTCCTGCTGGTCTACTCTTGAGATCAGGACTAGATAGTCGCAGAGTGCCATGGAGAGGAGTGTGTCTTTCTCGATGCCCGGATGGCTGTCAATGAGCAGATATTCAAGATTGTAGTCTCTTGCAAGGTCTTCGAGGACTCTCTTGAATGTGTAGAGGTTGAATCCTGTGTCGAGAATGGACAGGATCTCGTCGAGCTTGTGTCCCGCTGGACAGAAGATCAAGTAGCCATCTTTCAGCTTCAATCTGCTGGTCAGATCGAGAACAGCCTGGTTAACGGGAGCCTTATGCTGGAGCACATCGTTTATCGTCGCTTTGACATCCGCATCAGCGACTCCGAAGATAACGTGAAGACCCGGACCCTCTAGGTCTAGATCAACTACTCCCACTCTCTTCCCCAACTGTGCAAGGGTAACGGCGAGGTTGGCTGAGATAGTGCTCTTCCCTGTGCCGCCTTTGAATGATTGAACTGAGATGATGTTGACTATCTTTAGCGCCTCGCTTCGGTCCCAAATGCCTAGTCGGTGATAGGGAAGCGTTCGGGTCGGAACCAAAAACAAGCCGTAACCTGAGGGAGTAGACTCGAAGTATGCGGCCAAAAACCGTGCTCAGCCTTCTGGAAGTGTTACCGACACTGCCACCCATATGGCATCACAATGTTTTCGGTCAAATCTGATACTATGATCTACGGGCAGGCAAGGCTGGTCCTTGACAGGCGCAACAGTACAAGCCCTTGAAGCAACCGAGAACAGGCTCGCATACTTCCTCGAGAGGTTTCCCGAGTATCATAAGACTCTGAGACTTGCCCTGACGCACGAAGAATCAGGCCGAGAGGCTCGAAGCTATCTGGGATGGCAGTGGCACGACGTCGAGACACACCCTACCAAACTGATCCGTCTCGTCACCGAAGGAATCAGCAGAATCAGTCT
>DASPWY010000118.1:0-4584 GCA_035637575.1 Bathyarchaeia archaeon | reverse complement strand
TGTTCGAGTCGAAGGAGAAGATTGCCACTCTTTGACAGGTGCAGTACTTTGCCAAGCCGCCTCAATCCCGCACCTGGCACACTCCGGAACGCGATAAAACCCCGATCGGCTATTTAAACATTGATAAATCACGAAGTGTTCTAATCATCCCTGCAACTAGAGAATAGAGAACTAGGACTAGTGAAGAATTGATCCGCGAAGTACAGCTCACCAACTTCATGAGCTACAAGAACGCAAGCATCCCACTAGAGCCGGGACTAAATCTTATTGTCGGACCGAACGGCGCAGGAAAATCCTCCATCCTCCTAGGAATATCCGTCGTGCTGGGACAAGCCTACACAGAGAGATCTAGAAAGCTTAGCGAACTAATCCGCTGGGGCGAAGACCAAGCCCGAATCAGCATCCTGCTTGACAACGAATCAGAAAAAGGTCCGCGACCCTTCCCACAAGCACGCAGCGACAAGATCCTGTTAACCCGCATCCTCAAGCGCTCCGGCGACTATCACTACCTCCTCAACAACAAACCCGTATCCAAGACCAGCCTTATCGAGGGATTATCTAAGATCGGGCTCAACCCTGACAACATGCTCGTCATAATGCACCAGCTGATGGTTGGACGCTTCGGAACAGTAAGCCCAATCGAAAAACTACTCCTACTAGAAGACGCGGTCGGATTCGGCGCCTACCGCAAGGAAGTACTAGAAGCCAGCGACCGACTACAGAGGCTCACGACTGAACGAGAAACAATGTCCTCCGTCATCGAAGGGACCAGAGAGACTTACCTCCACTGGCAAAGAGAATACGAGAAGTACGAGACTAAGAAGAAACTGGAGCAACAGCTGAAAGATCTACAGAGAGAACTCACTTGGCGCAGAATCCTCAGAAAAGAATCATCGCAGAAGCGACTTCAAGACAGAATATCCTCCCTCCAGAGAAAATCAGAAGACGCTAAGGAAGAACTAGACTCGGCCCAAAAAGAACACCTCAAACTCTCAGGTGAACTTGATAGATTAAGCCAAGAACTTGAAACATTTCGGGAAGAACACCTGAAACTGGAGCATATTCGCGGATTCCGCTCAGGCTCGCTTGAATGGATAGCGAGATTCCGAGATCTAGTTACGCCGGGAGCTGAACAGAATGATCAACTAAGGCAGACACTAGTGGAGCTAAATCAAGAACATGAGAAAATAGCCAATACAGCACAACTGGACGAAACAGAATATGCGAGGGTCCGCTCAAGGATCGCCGAACTGTCAGGACATCTTACGAAGAGTACGGATCTTCTTGTTGAATCGAAGGTCAAGTCCGAAGTCAACAGCTTCAAGCTCTCAATGATGGCCCAAGAAGTCCAGGAGCTCGAAGTCCAGCTAAGGCTCGGCGAGGAGGAACTCGCACCCCTGCGAACCCAGGCCCTCCAACTGGGACCAGCATTCGAAAACCCAAGAGATCTACATGATGTAACGCTTGAGACAGCGGCCGTTCAAGAAAGGATCCGTCCTCTCGCGCACCTATCAGCCGATGTGGAGAAGATGTTCAAGACCTACGGCGACATGTACGAGGATCTCAGGAAGAAAGCGGAGGTTGTAGAACAGAACAGGTCCGAAGTCCTAGGAGAACTCCAAGGACGGTTTGAACGCTGGAAAACGGTCATGGGGAAACTCCTCGAAGAACTCTCATCGCGATATGGCAATTTACTCGATGAGGTCGGAGGCAAAGGAAGAATCGACCTGAAGTCCTCAAAGAACATCGAGAAAGCGGGCCTCGAACTCTACGCGGGCTTCAAGGGAAACGAACCAGTATCGCTAGACAGCCTCGCACCCAGCGGTGGAGAACGAACTGTCGCCTTGATCGCGTTCCTCCTATCCCTCCAACAATTCATCTCTTCACCCTTCCGAGCAATCGATGAATTTGATGTTCATATGGACCCGAAGAACCGGGAGACGGTCTCTCGACTAATCCACGCAGCCTCAAAGACGACGGACAGCAGCCAGTACATCGCGATAACGCCCGGACAATTGTCGCTGCCCAGCGAAGACCAAGTCCACGTGGTTGTGGTGCAGAATGTCGAAGGCAGCTCGATGGTAAAGGAGCTGAAATAGATTTGGCCCAAAGAACCAGCAAAGAGTCCGGAAGGAAAGAGCTCGAAGAGCTAATCCAAACATGTAATTCTATTGAGAACCGTCAATTCAATCCCTTCCTCCTCGACGTATCCGAAGCACTCAGAATCATCAGACGACACGCCGAGAGCTGGCAGACGCTACAGGACAACCTTCTAGATATGCGAGCCATTACCAGCCTCGCGAGAGTAGTCGGCCTCCAGAGCGCCAATCTCAGATTCCAATCCAGCTCACTGTTCGTCGATCCGGGCATGGTCAAGCAGAAGATTGGATCCATGTCAAGAGAACAACTGGCCGAACTCTTTCTACTCTCATGGCATCCCGTTGTTGAGCTTGAACAGTTGACGGATTCGTCTACCAAGGAGGCCCTGGATTATTGGCAGAAGATGCTGTCCTTCTTCGAAAGGCGCAAGAGACTTGCAGCTGGACCCTTCGAAACTCCAGGATCGATGGATTCACCGGAGCTGACAAGGATGAGAGTTCTTGAAGAGAAGGCATTCACGAAACGCTTGGAAGAAATGCGGATGGAGATGAAGGAGAAGGCTGGAGAGGAACGGCGGATTGAATATTGGAACTTTGTCAGAACGAGTAATTTCCCTCAGACAGTTCTTCGCGCTCAAATGGTCAGCTTCCTCATCAGCTACGGAATGGCCGCGCTAGACAGGAAGAAGGAGAAGATGTTCCTGATCCCCCGAGACCCACCATTCGCCTCCCGACAGGGATCACCGCTCAGCTATCCCATACCGATTACCAAGGAGGTTGTTACGTCACGGACGAACTAAGACAGGAGCAATCCTACTATCCGGAGCGGGTCAAACGAGCAGCGCACCTTCTTTTCTTCAAGAGAGGAAGAGTACCCGGTGCAAGATCGTGGGAGCTCAAAAGCGGTCTCGGCAAAGAGTACCTCAAGGTACTGACGCAACTCGACGAGAGCTTGAAGGATCTGGACCTCGAAGTAAAGAAGGTCGAGTCGCAGGTTCTCAGCGACTTCAAGCCAGGACCCGACGGAGAGGAGGAATCGAGATATTTTGTCAGGCTGAAGGGAACTCTGACTCCTAGAGAGGCGAGGATGACTGGCTGGAGAATCGATAACCTAGCGGCCTTGGCAGCATGCCTGTCACTGATCGTCTCCAAGCAAGGGAAGAGTGAGCGGAAGGAGCTTGAAGACGTCATTGGGCAGAAGGTAGGGCGCTGGCGAGCGCTCACGCTAACGGACGCTTTCCTACGATCAGGTTACCTAGAGGAGGACGAGGAAGGACTCGTCAAGCTGGGCTGGCGTACCCGAGCCGAGCTCGACCTTGAGAGCCTAATGATGTTAATCGCTGAAACAAAGCCCAAAGGGGTTATCGAACAAGAGTCCGAGGAAGCATCGGAAGCCTCCGGGCCGGACGACGTTGCAGGAGACGTCGAAGCGGCGGACCTTGGAGAGGATCAGGCTTCGACGGACGCCTGAAGCCTTCCTAGATACTTGGCTCCTTGCGGAGCCGACTTGGTGCAGTACTGGTCGAAGGGTAGAATCTTCTCGTCCCACTCTGACACCGTCTCCGGCTCAAACCTTAGTGTCCCATGATCTTCATGAGTTGTCCCCCAGACTAGCATGTATCTCCTATCGCCGTATCCTCCTCCTGGCAAGCCAGTGATATGATTGAACAGGACGTTCACTCTTTTGCCATCAAGCTTCGAGGGCTGAGCAGGTTTCTGCAGCACTATCTTCTTGTCAGGCATTATTTTGAAGTCGGTTGACACACTGAACGGAAATCCATCGTCGCCAACCAATGTTATGATCGCATAGCGGAAATTCCCGAGCCGATGATAATCGAGATTTGTCATTGTACTAGGCTCCGAACACTTCCGGGGGTCGCGAGGTATCACCGTTCTTCCATGCGAGTATTTTCTTGGGCTCGACTTGGACTACGATCCGCTTCCAGAACCAGCCGAACTTTTCACGCTCTCCCAAGTAAGCATCGATGTAGGGCTCTTTCTTTCGCCAGTAGCCGAGGTACTTCTCCCATCCGTGGTCAAGGTCAGAGTCGTCAGCGTGGGCGATGCCTTGAACGAGTACGGCGTGTTTTCCGACCTTGGACCCTTCAGGGTTTGAGAATAGAAGCGAGACTTTCGGGTTTTGTTTCACATTCTCGGCCTTCTTAGAGAAAAGGATACTGGACGTCACTACGAATTTCCCTGAGTCCGGGAGATAGAAAGGCAACAAAGGAAGAGTTACAGGTTTTCCGGACTTGACGGTTGTGAATTCGCAGACAAGGTAGCTATCGAAGGTTTCACGGACCCACGGTGGAACTTGAATCAAATCGCTTCTGACTCGATGCGGGCTGCTTGAACGATTTAACGTTCATGCTTGGATATTTTTGGCCGATATCGAATGCACGACTATTCCCGATGGAATAAAAGTGAAGCATAAATATGACGTATGGTATGTCCCACGACCGGATATAACGTATGTCATATGCAC
>DASPWY010000117.1:0-13958 GCA_035637575.1 Bathyarchaeia archaeon | reverse complement strand
GTAAAGAAACAAATCGAACAAGACACGCTGGAGCTAGTAAAGCTACAGGACGACTCAGGCTTCGAAACATTCTCAGACGGAGCCTTCGCCTGGCAGGACCAGCTAAGACCCGTCGTCGAGTCACTAGACGGCGTTACAACTGGAACGCGGTACGATCGATGGTTCGACACCAACACATTTTACAAGAAACCAACCATCGCAGGAAAAATAGGAGTCCACGCATTCGAACCCAAGAATTTCATACGCACCGACCTTTTACCAAGAACCAAGGGCTGGAAAGTAACTCTCCCCGGACCCTACACCTTCTCGGAACTATCAGAGAACCTGCACTACACAAGTCAATCCGAGCTTCTTTCGGAAGTTGCTGCGGCTGAACATGAAATAATCAAGCGATTGAGAGATGCAGGTGTTTCGCGATTCCAGTTGTCAGAGCCCTGCCTCGTCTATCGACCCTACAGGGAACAGGCACTGGGTAGAAATGAACTCGACAATGCATTGGCCGCCCTTAGGAAGACAGTAGACGGAATCCAGGCAAAGTTCTCGGTCCACACATACTTCGGCGACGCAACGACCATCCTGCCAGATCTTCTGAAACTCCCCGTCGAGACAATAGGAATTGACCTGTTCGAGACAGACTATTCCAAATTGAGGATCGAGACGACGAAGAAGCTAGCCCTAGGCATCATAGATGGACGCGAGTCAAACGCGGAGAATCCGGAGTGGATCGCTGAAACCACGACACGTGTATCGACACACATCGTCGGCGGAGATGTTGTCCTCGTTCCAAACTCCGACCTCAAATTCGTGCCGCGAAAGGTCGCAGATGTCAAGGCACGAGCCCTCGCCGACGCTACCAGATTGTTTGAGGAGAGACGATAGATGTCGAAGTTGTATCCTGTTCAAGAGATCGGAAGCTTAGCGAAGCCACGATGGCGAACGAAGGGCCTGACCCAGCCGCTCTCGAGCAAGGACTTGGTGGAGGCTGAGGAATGGGCGCAGCGATTAGGTATTCCAGACTTTCAAGACCGGGCCAAACAACTTCTGGCCGTGCAGGAGCAGAATGATCGCATTCGAGAACTTCTAGAGCTTTCCACAATCTATGGGTTGAGACTGTTCGAGCAGACCGGTCTCGACAATGTTGGGGTTGGCGGAGAACAGCAACGGGTGGAGATGTACGAGCACGTTATCCGGGGTGTCGAAGGAATGAGGGTCCTCGGTCATGTCCAATCGTTCGATTACAAGTACTTCAACAAGGCTGTCGCCGAGTCCAAGATTCACCGGAAGCATCCGATCTACCTCCAAGAATTCCTCGACGTCAAGAAGAATGCGAAGGGGCAACTGAAGGTCCCGATTACTGGACCCTACACGCTAGTCGACTGGTCCTTCAGTGGTCACTACTCCGGTGGACGAACCAGCGTGAGTCTCAAGAAGCAGAAGCAGGAGGCGAAGAGAGAGTTCCTACTCGACTTCGTCGAACAAGTGATACGGCCAGAGATCCGCGACCTAGTCGATGCTGGGGCTGAGTGGATCCAGATCGATGAGCCCGCGATCACTACGCACCCCGAGCCCGCGGACATGGACCTGTTTGTCGAGGGCTGGAATGAGACAGTTCGAGGATTCAATTGCAAGTTCAGCGACCACACATGTTATCCTTCAGAGATAGGTTACAAAGTACTCGCACAGTACGCTCCGAAACTCGACAAGTGCACCCACCTCGCACTAGAATTTGCCAACAGAGACGGTACAAGTCTAGGGGTTGACGCTAAACATCGGGAAGGATACCGGGACCTGGAGTACTTCATCCAGAATGGTTATGACGGCGAGTTTGGCGTCGGAGTCGTCCACGTGCACGACTTTTCCGGACACGTCCCATCCGGTTCAGGGAAGGAAGCTGGACGAAATATCTTCGAATCGCCCGAACTCGTACGCGACCGACTACTCTACGCCGCAAAGGTCGTAGGAGATCCGGCGAAGATCTGGGCTAACCCAGACTGCGGACTGAGAACCAGGACCTGGGAGGTGACTCTCGCGAAACTCAACAGCACCGTCAAGGGCGCAGAGCTCGCCAGGGAGGCGACCCAGTGAGACTCTCGGATGCAGCGAATAGTCACCGCATTGTGACGGTTGAGCTAATCCCGAACCGCGTCATACCGGCCCACCTGCCAATTCTGCAGGGCCGCGTTGACGCCATCACTATTCCCGCCTTGAGAAATGGCGAAAACGATCTCAGCTATCCAGCAGGATTCAGAGTTACGCCCCAGACAAGGAGTCTCGCTTCAGCAGTCATGGTCAGAAAGACCGGCGCTGAGGCTGTTCCGTCGCTGACATGCAGAGATTTTCGCCGATCGGACCTATCCCTCGTTCCTTCACTGTGCAAGAAGGGGCTCGACAATTTCCTGGTCGTCTTTGGGGATCCCTACCCCGGACACCGGATCGAGGATTACGATTTCAGAAAGACAGAGGATCTGATTCGAGGAGTTCTATCAACTTTCGATGGTCAGCACCCCTGCATCGGGGCTGTTACGAACCAATATGCCAAGGACCAGGAACGAGAGACTTCGCGAACGCTCCGCAAGGTAGATGCTGGAGCAGACTATATTGTCACGAACACCGCATTTGACGATAAAAGCGTGCTCGACCACGTCGATAAGCTTCGATCCCAAGGTCTGAAAGTACCAATCTTCGTACAAGTGTCCATTCCGTCTGGACTGAAGAATCTACTATTCGTGAGTCAGAAGTTTGGTATCCCAGTTCCCGAAAAGGTCAGACAGACCCTCTCCCGTAACCCGTTTGGAGGTGGGATCCGCATCGCAGCTGAGGCGTATACGGCCCTTCATACAGAAGTAAACGGAATCCACTTTTCGTATCTGCATAGAAGCCACAATCCGATTCCAGCGTACACTCACCTGCTGGATACAATTGAGACCGATGGACAACTGACCGTCTCAATACAAGCAGCCCTAAGACACTGAGAAGTCTGGTATTCCCCGTTCTTCACGAACCAAATTCAAAGATCGCTGGGCTGGGACCACTGAGGCGACCCAGATCGCTTGTTAGTGCTTGTTTAGGGTGCGCTCTTGACCGGTTTCAGCGGTCCACCGCAGACTATGCAGCTCATAGATTGGCGATAGGTAAGTACGAGCTGTCCGCATTTATCACAGACCTTTGCCTGAATCTCGAGGCCTGCCTTCTTTGTGGGTAGCCGCGTGAGACAGCCCTCGACAGAATCAAATCTATGGCTGCTGGAACTTAGACCTTGAAGGCTCAACGCGGGCAAATCGCGGTTACAAGAACAGCGGGTGCACGTGAGAAATCCAGGTATAGAATTCCATATACTCTCAAGCGCTAGCTTGTGGTGAAGGTGAACTGATCATAGGTCGAGTCTATAATTGTCACAGTGTATGACATCCCGGTCTGGAATGTGAAAGCTCGTCCGTCTATGAGTATGTTGACGGAGATAGCTATGGCTGGAGGGATGGTTGGTCCTGGCCAATTGCTATTGGCGTATTGTGCGCCGGTGGAGTCTTTGACGTAGTATGCTATGAGGGCTTTCGGGGAGGCACCCGGGTTAAATATGTTGAGAGTAAGGTTCGTTGGCGTGTTGATCCGATACGATTGAATGCTCAATGTTTCTTTGGGACAGGGGTTGTGTAGGCACGGATACCAAGGATTTGGACTTGAAGAGCTGTAGCATGGGCAGGATGTTGGTTGTTCAGAGATTGCCAGCATTGTTCCGAACGCAGCTACACCTACGAGAACGACTGCTAAGGGACCAAGCGTATTCTTGTTCATCAACCTTTACAGGATTAAGCGCGACACAGCTGGAATTTTAGAGAAGTTCAACCTGGCCAGCACAGGTTCAGTCACATTCTATATGTCGTGTCAGGGCGTCTGTCGTACGACCTTTCCGAACAATTTATTGTCCCACAGCATTCTCTCGAACTAACATGAGTTCAGAACAGATAGGGTTCGCGCTCAGACCCGGAGTATTCTCGCCCCAAGAGATCAATGAAACAGCTGTTGCATTGGAGCTGAGTGGTAGGGTTTCACGCATCTTCGTTCCTGACATGCGGATCGGCTATGAATCCCTAGAAATTGCATCGTCGATTCTCGCGCTAACGAAACGGGTCCGCGCTGGGAGCGGGGTCATACGACTGCTGGAACATGATCCACAGCTGCTGACCCGTAGGGTCCAGACTCTCCAAGCCCTCCACTCCAACCGTTTCATCCTAGGAGTGGGAACAGGGTCTCCGGGCGTTCAGCCGGGCAAGACGGTAAGCGTCATGCTTGAACGACTGGACGGGCTCAAGAAAGGGTTTGAGGGCTTTCCTCAAGAGGTAAAGCGTCCAGAAGTCTACGTTGCAACTCTCAAACTGGGAATCGCCAAGCGTGCCGCTGGCAAGGCAGATGGTCTCCTCCTGAATTTCTGTTCTCCCCAACATGCTGCTGGAATAACAGAGGCTGTCAGGACCGAGCGAGGCGGTGAGATTGAATTCGCGTGTTATCTGAAGATCTTCTACTCCTCACAGGGCACTGAGGTGGCCCAAAGACTGATGCTGCAGGAGTTTCTGAACTACGATTCTGCTCCCCAGTATCACGAGATGTTTGTTCAAGACGGAACCGCGAATACAATTTCGTCACTCAAGTCGGACGAAGGATGGAAGAGTGGTCATGTCGAAGCGCCCAAAGAGCTACTCAGGGTCAGCCTGGCTAATCCTGAAGGCGATGAGCTGCATCGATACCTGCAGTCTTTCCGGCAGGCCGGAGTATCTCTCCCCGTTGTTTATCCCTACTTTCCCAATGGTGAAGATAGCGGTTTCAAAATGAGCACGATAAGTCAAATTCTGAAGTCTCTGTAATAGACGATCTTTGCTTTCTTCTAACGTAGCGGCGTCCAGTTTTTGAAGTCAAATATAGCCCGGGATGAGACTCGAACGAAAACCGGGGCTTGGAGACCCAGCTTTCTTGGTAGAGATTAGCCAAAACGAGGCCAAAGTTCTACGCACCATCACCGATTCTGCTGGAAAGTTGACTCTAGAAAACCTGGCGAAGAAGGCCGGTCTAGCAGATTCTGCAGTTGCCCGTGCGGTTCTGAATCTATCCCAGAACCAGCTTGTCAAGGAGAAGGTGGAGAAGAGGACGGAGCTGAGCTTAACGGATGAAGGACGAACCTTCGCGAGAGTGGGACTCCCGGAGCGAATAATCCTTCTGGAAGTCAGGAATCGCGGCGGACGCTTGAGCTTGAAAGAGGCTCTTGAAAATGCGAAGTTGTCTGAGAAGTACGGCTCCATTGCTGCTGGTTGGATTAACCGGAAGAAATGGGGGACTATCGAAAAGTCAGGCGAAGACCTTGTGATTGTGGCGCAGAGCGACGCGCCGATCGATGACGACGAAGAGCTCCTTGCCCACTTGAAGAATGACGGTCTGATTCTTGAGGAACTGCCGTCTAGTTTGAAGGAAGCGGCCTTACGACTAACAAGGAGAAACCTAGTCGAGTCTAGAATCAGGAATGATCGCGAAGTCGAGATCACAGAGGCGGGACGGAATCTCGGGTCAAGCGATCCATCTCAGCCAGAAGTAAGTTCCCTAACTGGCGACTTGATCGCCTCGGGTGAATGGGAGAAGATCAAGCTTCGAAGCTACAACGTATCATCGGCTGTCCCGCAGACTTTCCCCGGAAAATATCATCCCTACTTGCGGTTCTTGAGGATAGTGAAGAGGAAGCTTGTAGCCCTAGGATTCAGAGAGGCTGTGGGGCCACTTGTTGAGACTGCGTTCATCAACTGTGACTGCCTCTACATGCCTCAAGATCATCCAGCACGCGAGATTCATGATCTCTATTATCTCAAGGACCCGTCAAGAGCCAGCCTTGAAGAATACGGTAGCTTAGTCGATAGAGTGGCACAGACTCATGAGAACGGTTGGAAGACGGGATCGACTGGGTGGCGCTACAAGTTTTCGAGAGATGAAGCTTCGAAGCTGATCCTGCGAAGCCATGGGACAGCGCTCAGCGTCCGAACCATGTTGTCGAAGGAGCTTCAGATTCCGGGAAAATATTTTGCCATCGCGAGATGCTTCCGCCCGGACATGCTGGACAAGACCCACCTCACAGAGTTCAACCAGGCTGAAGGCATTGTTCTCGATCGTAGTCTGAACTTGCGGAATCTTCTAGGCATCCTCGAGATGTTCGCCAAGGAGGTGGCGGGAGCGGACAAGGTTCGGTTCAAGCCTGACTATTTTCCGTTCACAGAGCCGAGCGTCGAATTGCAGGCGTACCGGGAGGGCTTTGGCTGGATGGAGTTTGGAGGGAGCGGAATCTTCCGGCCGGAAGTGACAGAGCCGCTTGGCGTGAAGGTTCCAGTCCTCGCGTGGGGTCTAGGGATAGACCGGTTGTATATGATGAGCCGGAGAATCCAGGATATTCGTCAACTGTTCACTTCCGACCTTGAATGGATTAGAGAGCAGATGGTGGGTTAAAGACGCCAAGCGTCCAGTTCTCGCTTACCGATCTTGAGAGTCTCCTTGGCAGGACTGTGCCCAGGGACAAAGAGGGTCTAAACGAGATCTTCGCCTTCGTCAAAGGAGATGTGGAATCGCTTGAAGGGGACACTGTTTCCATCGAGGTCAAAGACAGCAACCGTCCAGACATTTGGGCTGTCGAAGGAATCGCTAGAGCCCTTCGAGGCTACTTGGGAGGCGGGCGCACAAAAGAGATACGACTTACAGGGAGGTCGAATCTGAAAGTTGTCATCGACAAGCGAGTCAAGCCCATTCGTCCCTTCATCTCGACCGCGATCGTCAAGGGTCTACACTCAACCGATGAGGCGTTGAAGAGCTGGATCAATCTTCAGGAAAAACTCGACCAGACCTACGGGAGGAAGAGAAAGAGAGCTTCCATAGGATTCTACCAAGCCGACCTAATACAATCTCCACTCTCGTACACAGTTGCCAATCCGGACATAATCACCTTCGCTCCTTTAGGGTCAGAGAATAAACAGAGTCTCCGAGACATAGTCGAGAACCACCCGAAGGGATCAGAATATGGAGAAATAATTTCCCAATTTGAAACATGGCCCATACTCGTCGACGGAGCAGACAATGTCCTCTCGCTACCCCCCGTGATCAATTCTAACGATCTCGGAAGGATCACTACAGAGACGAATAACATTCTGGTCGAAGTTACAGGGACGAATTCTGAGACTGTCCATAATACTCTGAAAATTGTGGTTTCAACTCTTACGGAGAGAGGAGGAAAAATCTACAGCTGCCTCGAAACTTACCCTTATGGCTCCCCACGAAGACTCTTCAGTCCGGACCTGAGCCCAACGCGAACAAGCCTTCGCTTGTCCTACCTCAACACGCTTCTGGGAACGTCGCTTAGCTTGAAAGAGGCTTCGCGATTTGCTGAACGAGCAGGATACGGGATCCGAAGAGCAACAGGCGATACTATTCAATTGGACATTCCCAGCTATCGAACTGACATCATGCAGTATGTGGACATCATTGAAGACATCGCAATTGCCATAGACATTAACAAGTTGAAGCCTGAGTGGCCAAAGATCTGGACCGTCGGTAGCCTCGCAAAAGAGACAGACGAAACCGAGAGTGTGGGCGAGATCATGATCGGATTAGGTTACCAGGAGGTTCTGACTTACGCATTGACATCGCCAGCAGTAGTTTCAAACAACGTGCAGTCGAGCGACGGGAAGTTGGTTGAGCTCTTGAATCCAAGAATGACTACACATACCGTATTGAGAAGCTGGGTTCTGCCAAGCCTTCTAGAGGTTCTCTCTCACAATACACATGTTGACTATCCTCAGAGAATCTTCGAAATTGGACCATGTATCAGTCGAGGAGAAAACCAGATCCATCCAATCCAAGAAACCCGGAAAATAGCTGCTGTCACTATACACGCAAATGCTGGATTCACCGAGATTCGTTCTTCCTTTGACGCGTTGGCAGAAAACAAAGGTCGATCATTCCAGATCAAAGAGACGGAGCATCCCAGTTTCCTATCAGGAAGGTGCGGAGCGATACTATCAGATAGAACAGAGGTTGGAATCATCGGAGAGCTAAACCCACGAGTCATCAAATCCTGGGGGATGAATCTTCCAGCCGCAGCATTCGAAATAGAAATGTCCGCCCTATCCTAGCATGACCCATCCCAGAGAGATGTGAAGTAATGGCTGACAAGAAATTCGTCGTGACCCCGTGGGAAGTCACGGGTGAAGTCGACTATGAACGGCTGATTCGCGACTTTGGAACCCAGCCGATAGCAGGGCCTCTCGCAAAACGACTCGAAGGAATCTTAGGGGACGCTGCATACCTTGTAAGGCGTCAGATATTCTTCTCCCACCGAGACCTGCCCCTCGTCCTAGACGATCATGACAAGGGCAAGGGATTCTTCCTCTATACTGGTCGGGGGCCTAGTGGTCCGATGCACATCGGCCATATTCTCAGCTTCTACTTCACCAAGTGGCTCCAAGACAAGTTCCAGGCTAACGTCTACATTCAGATGACTGATGATGAGAAATTCCTTGAAGAGAAGAGGAGTCTCACCTATGAAGAGACACAGAAATGGGCCCAGGACAATATCCTCGAAGTTGCTGCTGTTGGCTTCGACCCTGACAAGACCTTCATCTTTCAAGACACCGAGTTCGTCGGCCACGCCTACCCTTTGATCCTTAAAATCGCTCGGAGGGTCAATTACAGCACTGCCAAATCGGTCTTCGGGTTCACCGGAGAGACCAACATCGGCATGAGCTTCTACCCCGCCATCCAGATTCTTCCCAGCCTGTTCGAGAAGAAACGCTGCCTCATACCCTCAGCCATCGACCAAGACCCCTACTGGAGAATACAACGAGACATCGCGGAACCCCTAGGCTACCACAAAGCAGCCGCCATCCACAGCAAATTCCTACCACCCCTAACGGGAATCCAGGACAAGATGAGCTCGTCAAAACCAGAAACCGCCATCTATCTGAACGATGACGACAAGACCGTCCGGAATAAGATCTACCGACATGCCTTCTCTGGAGGACAAGCATCCATCGAAGAACACCGCAAACTAGGCGGCAATCCCGACATCGACGTTCCTTTTCAGTGGCTCTACATGTTCTTCGAACCCGACGACAAACGGATAGAAGAGATCCGATCCGAATACAAGGGCGGGCGAATGCTAACAGGAGACCTGAAAGATATCCTGGTCGAGAAAGTGACCAAGTTCCTGCGGGAGCATCGAGAGCGGAGAGAGAAGGCGAAGGCTCAGGTACATCTATTCAAGAAAGATGGTGCCCTCGCACGAGAGATGTGGAAGCACGATTTCAGCAAATCGTAGCAACCGGGATCCTTCGACGCCTTGTTTCCCAGTCCTCTAACCGTCATCCTCCTTTCCGACCAACGCGGTTTAAATCAGCACAGGCCTACTCAGGGACACGGATACCCGGTGATAATATCCGCAACTCGCCTGCGAGCCTCGGCCAGAAAAAGGACTAATGTACGACTGAGAGTCATCGGTTTGGCTGTCGTGGTAATAGTTATCGCTGGAGCAATAACGTATCTTCTTATCCCGCCGTTGACAATTGACGTCTCGGGCGTCGTAAGTATTCAATCAGCGTATCAGGTAAATTTTGACAGTCTTTCACAATTTCCTTATTCTGTTAGAATCGATGCTGCAGGAAGGTATTCAATTAGCATTCCGAACCAACAGTCTTACGAGGTGTTCTTGTACTTGGAAAGTAGTTCAGGCAACAGTCTTGCAGCCCTACTAAGATGCGGAACCATAGATCTTTACCAGACGACGAAACTCGGATCGGCGTACAACTATAACATAGTCCCGGGACAATGCTCGTGAGTCCCATAGCGAATCCTACTAACTCCCACGAGATAAGTGGCATGAGCAAAATCTCTAAACCGTCAGGCAGTTGACACAGCCCTTGTTCGACTCTCAAGCCCTCGACTCGTTCAAGAAATCGGGCGACATTGTAGCTAGGCTTCGAAAGGAAGTACCGGGCCTCGTCAAGTATGGCAAGCCTGCTATCGAGATCTGTGAAGGGCTAGAGCAGAGAATCAGGGACTTCGGCGGGAGGCCGGCGTTTCCAGTCAATGTAGGGATAAACGATGTTGCTGCGCACTACACCTCGCCTCCCGGCGACACCCTAACAATTCCAGCCGCTTCGCTGGTGAAAGTCGACTTTGGGGTCCATGTCGACGGTTATGTAACTGACACTTCAGTCACAATCTGCCTGGACCCGAGGTTCGAGCCACTAGCCCAGGCCGCAGACGAGGCCCTCCAGAATGCGATACGTGCGTTCAAGCCTGGCGTCAAACTCTCTGAGATCGGACGAATAGTCCAGACCACCATCACCCGGGTAGGCCTACGCCCCATAAGCAACCTGACCGGCCACAAGATCGAACGATACACAATACACGCCGGCAAGTCTGTCCCCAGTGTCTCAGCCATGGGAATGAACGGGACAAAGATCGAAGAGGGTGAAGTCTTCGCCATCGAACCCTTCGTGACCCTAGCCAAAGCCCAGGGATCGGTTACTAACGGGTCAAGTGCCTACATCTACAGGTTCGTCAAACCCAAAGGCGCAACCTCAGAAGACTCCAAGAAGGTACTCGCCTTCATACAAGCCAATTTCTCAACCCTACCATTCGCGTCGAGATGGCTAGAGAAAGCATTCCCAAGAGAAGTCGGCAAAAAGGCGCTTCAAGACTTGATCCGGAACAAGTGCATAAGCGCCTACCCGGTTCTGATAGAGGCAAGCAACAACCCAGTAGCACAGTCAGAACACACCGTGCTAGTAAACCACGACAGCTGCACTATACTTACTGGACAATGACTAACATCCGACAAAGCCTGTCCGCTTAGGAGACAGCCCGAAAGGTTCAGCATCTATGCATGTCCTATGACCGCAGATAAACGCGGCGGCCTGGTCGTCCGCTGCAAACCGCCTAGGAATCGCCATAGAATCAGAAACCCGTCCATCTTCAAGCTGATCTCATCCAAGTATCCAAGACAGCTGTCTCTTTTCTTATCTTTCTTTTTCTACTAACTATTTCTCGACCCCCCCGGGGGTATGTCAAAACAAAAAAACCCCTTCACACTTTCAGAACAAGACTACCACCAAGGCGGGGGAAGAATCCGCGATAGGCCGGAGACCTTCATTCGGCGCTAGAAGGGGCTAGCGGCGTGTGGGTCCGTCGTAGTAAATGCCCGTTATCGAAAGGCTTGCGACCCCACACTGGGTACACATGCCCAGCTTCTTGAAGACGTAGTCGCCGACTGAGAAGTTTTTGATCTGTTTGAAGCTGCACTGCGGACATTTCACTATCGACATGACCTTGAGCGGTGCAGGATTGGCTAACGCGTAGCCCCGTCTGACCCTAAACACTGAGAGGACGACAAAGCCGAACGACAAGACTGCGACCGTAAAGTACAACGTTGCCAAAGTGACATCCGTACTAAATGTGCTTAGCGCGAGGTTGAGTGTGTAGAAGGCGATAATGATCAAGACTATGGAGATCAGCATCACTCCTATTGAGGGACCGCTCCGCGGTCTCGGCTGAGACACTTTAACAGTCTACTGTCCTATGCCTATCGTGTTGCCTATTCCGGCGATTATAACCGTGTCGCCGGGCTTGCTCCGTTCCACGATGAGGTTCTTAATCCTCTCGATGACCTTGTCACCCGCCTCAAGTATCTCCTTCTTCATAGGAGTAATCGCCTCCAGAATACTCTCCTTGACAATGACCGCGTAGACCGGTATGTGCTGCTTAGTAGCTTCCTGCTCGATCTTGAAACGCTCCGTCCCAATACCCCCAATCGCGGCACCAATGCCCTCGCTGATCTCGCCTGTAGTCTCCCCTTCGAACTTCAACGCAGCATCGACCATCACGATCATAGAGACCTTCCCATTGTTCTCTTGTAGGAGGGCTTGTATGGCGTCCCCCGGTTTTCCAACATTCCCCCCCGGACCCTCGGCCTTGAGAGCGATAATCCTACGATCCTCCAGAGTGGTCTCAGCGACAATTACATCCTTCTCGACCTTGCGCTGGGCCTTGTCCTTCATCAATTTCGACGCAACAAGCGCCCCAAGCCCGTCACCTATCGGCTGTCCCTCAGCAAACGCTCGCCCTGCACCCAGGTAGGCTTCAGCCTCCTGCATTATCATGGGAAGTAGAGCCTGAAGCTGGATGATGATGAATATGCTGTTCGTCTTCTTGCCCAGCAGATAGAAGTGGCGTATTATTCGGAAGATAGTGTTCAAGGCCCAAGAAGCCTCGACAAGGTTCTCAAGGTTGTTGACCTGCGCCGAGTCGGCGCTAGGCGCCATCTTCTGCACATCCTCTTTGAACTTTACATCACGGACATCCAAGAGATGATCGAACTTGCTAACAATCCCCGACGGGTCCATGTCCACCGGCGTAATCAAGAACGATTCCATCAGCACATTCAGTTGAGGCAACGGGTCCAGCGTTGGCTTGCCGATCTCCTTGATCGTCTTCAAAGCCAGATCCTTAGCCTGGGTCCGGATGAGGTCGAGGCGTCGTAATCCTCTGTCAATGTCCCACATGTACTGACGCATCTGGAGCTTCTGACCGAAGCCGAAGAAGAGGAGGACGAACAGGAGAGTGAAGACTAGCTGAGTGACAGTGCCCAGGTTGTTGAAGATGCTGCTCAGCGGGCTCAGCGGGCTGAAAATATCGAGTAAGGCAACAGATAGCAGCCGATGTCCCCCGAGCGCTGAAGGTTAATTGTCCCCTGCGCGTTATAAAGATTGATTACGCACGATTTCCCAATCATAACTTTGAAGATAGAAAATTTCGATGAAGCAAAATTCTAGAACTTTATAGAATTTTCAAATGAGGTTGGCAGCGGTCTAAGCTTCGCGTGGGATCTCTCACCACACTACCACAGGGATCGCCTGGGAGATTCACTTCCGTGTTCGGAATGGGTACGGGTCCTAGCTCCCAGCTATGGCCGCCAACCCCATTAAACCCCCCTGGTCAGAAATCGCTTACATAAGTCTTCCCGGAAAAGACAGCCCATCAAAACGCATAGGTAAACGAAGGTTGTGGCGGTTGAGTCGAACCGTGGGAACGAGACCTGTCGCGACGGGTAACCGCGAGAGCGATAAGGATGAAGAATATGAGAACTGCGACCACAGCAAACAAGAATAGCGGTAGACCCGCCACCTTCACCGTAGTAAGGTCAGGAATCCCGGTCACTGTTACAACGACCTGGCCCTGTGCGGAGCTGAATTGGTTCTTTGAGGCTTGGACTGTTAAGACATCGGTGGAGCTCTGCAGGGGAGCAGTGTAGATTGCAGTATAGTTTCCATTTCCACCATCGGACAATCCCGAGAAGCTCCCACCTGATGATGAAGTCAGGGTGAGATTCGCACCGGGGATTAGGTCAGTCCCATTGGTGACCTTGATCATAAGCAGGACCTCACTCCCAGGAGTGGTGGTCCCAGGCTTCGCCGCAACTGCGACGGTTAGAGGGGGATACGGATTGACGGTAATAGCCGTGCTTGCCACAGCATTCAGGTAGCCAGGTGCGCTGGCAACAACCTGGATTGCATCACTAATGGTCGATGTTACTGTTGGTGCAGTGAAGTTGGCAAGATAGGTTCCAGGAATACTCATCGCTGGCTGGCCGAATGTTCCGCCCGCTGAGGAGGTAAGAGTTAGATTGGCTCCCGAGATCGGGCCCGTACTGTTTCGAACGGTCACCGTAAGATTTGACACACTTCCTGATCTCAGAATAGCTGGACTCGCGGCTAGCGTAGAGCTTAGTGAAGGAATGATCATCCCCAAGGCGTAGACCTTCGCGTCTTTAGCGCCGATGAAGACCCGGCTATCGGCGACCGCAGGTGAAGAGGAAACCTGCCCGCCAGTCAAGTATCTCCACAAAAAGGCGCCTGTCATTAAATTGACCGCGTACAAGT
>DASPWY010000116.1:0-4100 GCA_035637575.1 Bathyarchaeia archaeon | reverse complement strand
TTACAAACCAAATTGGAACATGCAGGAGTTCCGTGTCAGACACGTCCTCCGCAGAAGTAATCTGCTGAATCATGTGATACTGAGCGTGGGCCTTCTGAGACTGGAGTTGATCCACTAGTGTTTTTGCTTGGTACTTTGCAGCATCCTCGCTGATATCGCCGTTTAGCACCTTGATCCCTCTAGGATACTGTGAGATATCGAAGAGGGTTCTACCTTGGATTGCGAACTGGTAGTCGCGAGGCTGGTACTGTGTGAGAGCTTTCAGAGCGATAATTGGAAAGTTGTAGTTCTGATCCATCTGAATCGCCTTCTTCTGGCCACCACCGCCTCCCATGCCGCCGCCCATCATTGAACCCAGCATCGCCCCTCCGAGCAAGGGTGCCCCGAATCCGCCTCGACGTCCTCCGCCCATTCCAGCCATTACTCCAATTAATGCAGCAGTTGTGGCCACGGTTGCGCCCTCAGCAACCATGTTGGTCGCCACTATGGATGTTCTGGCTGAAACGTTCACCAGCCAGTAAGGTACTACTGACAATGTCATCTCCTCGAGGATTGAGCTTTCCTGTAAGTGTCTATGGAGCATCCCTCGGTCCATCATTGACTTGACTCGACTAGAAATCTCATCAGTGCTCTGAATCGTCAGCGGAAGCATCGTCTCCTTCTGAATATTCGCCCAGCCAGCACTCCCTAGGGTCATGCTACTTCCACAATACTCGCATGTGATTATCATCTCTCCAAATTTGGGAGCGATGGGAGCCCCACAGCTGGGACACTTCAGCGACTGGGCGTTTGAAGGTGCTAGGATTTGACTAGACCCTGAGGTTCCAACCCTAGATTGAACCTGAGGAGTCTGGCCCGTTGAACTCGTCCTAGCGCCACATTTGGAGCAAAACGCCGCATCGTCTGGGAGTTGGCTTCCGCACTTTAGACAGTGTATCCTGCGAGATCTTCCGAGGAGAGTCCCTTCGGCGATTTGAACTTTCCAGTATCAGTCGAACGAGTTCGTAGGTACACGGTCCTATTGAAATCTAAGGTTTCATTCGTGAACCTGTGCTCTTTCTTGGGATCGATGGCTTGAGGTTCCACTGGATCGGGTCTCAAGGGCTTGTCGGAAGTCTTCAATGAGGTCTTGAGTGGCTTCGATTCCTACCGAGAGCCGTATGAGTCCATCAGAGATTCCTAACCTTCGACGATCTTCGGCAGACAGTCCAGAATGTGATGTCGTTGAGGGTCGGGTCACCAACGTTTCGACTCCGCCTAGGCTCGGCGCGACAGCAGGCAATCGAGCCGTCTGCATGAATAATTCTGCAGCTTCGACACCGTCGTGCAGTTCGAAACTCATCATCCCACCGAATCCGTCGAAGAGCCTTTGAGCTCGATCGTGATTTGGATGGCTCTCCAAGCCGGGATAGTTGACTTTCGCGACGGCGGGATGCTCTTCTAGAAACCGGGCTATTTGCAGCGCGCTCTCGTTGTGGTGTTTCATACGGAGGGCGAGCGTTTTGATGCCGCGGTGTAGTAGAAAGGCGGCATGTGGATCAAGGCTCCCTCCCAGATGGTTTAGTTTGTGAGTCACCTTCTGGATCAAAGCCGACTTTCCGATGACTGCTCCTGCCACGATGTCTGAGTGGCCGTTGAGGTATTTGGTGGCACTGTGGAGGGATAGGTCGAATCCCAATTCTGACGGACGAAAGTTCACTGGGCTCGCAAAGGTATTGTCAATCATAGAGACAAGCCCGTGGCTCTTTGCAAAGCTTACCACGGACTCTAGGTCTGGAACCTGCATTAGAGGATTTGAAATAGTTTCAACGTAGATTGCCCTAGTGGATGGTTTCAGCTTTCGCTTCCACGATTCTGGGTCGTTGCCGTCAATGAAATCGTAAGAGATTCCAAACTTTTCGATATCCCTTGTCACAAAGTCGTGGGTTCCCCCGTACAGACAGTCCTGCGCTAGAAAGTGGTCACCTTTGCCAAGAAATGTCAACAGAGATGTCGAGATCGCTGCCATCCCGCTGGCAGTTACAAGCGCATCTTCAGTGTTCTCAAGGGCGGCAAGTTTTTCCGCCAAGGCGAGGTGGTTTGGGGTATTGTTGAGGCGAATGTACCTCACATCATCGTAGCTCTTTTCACCCGCGTATTGATACGTGGCGGATTGGAAAACAGGCATTACGACCGCCCCGGCTATGCGGGGACGAGGTTCCCCGGCATGGATCACCTTCGTCTCGATGCTTCCAAGATTCCCTTTCATTCTCGAGATAACCAAGGTCTATCCTACCTCATCCAGTATTCTAATATTGACCTACCTTCCTCGGGTCACTGATCTGGTCGCTTTCCGAAGGAATCCGATTGTCATTCGGCTCAGTAACAATGAGACCTTATCATTCCTTCTCGAGAGAACTTCCCTGAAGGACGCTTCCAACTTGCCCCGCCTCCCGACCACTCGCATAGGGGTCAAACGCATCGTAATAGAAGTGAATAGAGACTTGACCGTCGAGCAGCTTGAAATCCTTGACGAAGCGCTCAAGCGGGCGGGATTGGTCAAGGAGACGAAGGTTACTTTCCACAATCGTGAACCTCACAAGCCTCGAACGCCGAGGCCATCACATCCAACCTGGCGGATTGGCCACGACTCTCAATCTGGTTCTCTGTCCGCCCACTGAGACCTCCAAAGGGTTTCCAGGGCCACTCAATTCGAACTAGATCAATACAACCTTTCCAGCAGGAAGCCGCCGTCAAGCAGGGCGTCGAGCCCCGGAATCCCGCTCTTAACTCGCGAGCTGGGGATCTGAGGGCCAACCTTCTCGATCCTAGTGGACATGGACTCTATCTCCTAGTCATGAGAAGATAGCTAGAGACTGTCAGGATTACTGCAACTTGGAGCACTGATCCTGCGATGAAAGTTAAGGAGGCAAGGCTGAGCCCAGCTTGAATCAGCGAATAATGTTCTGAACGTGGCAATGAGACAGCAAGCGTCAGAATCGCGAGTACGAGGCTCAACGGGTATGCCATTTTCAAGCCCTTTGCAACGGCCAATGCAACGATCACATATGCGATCCAGCCCGCCAAGACGGAACAGAATAGCCAGAAGGGAACGAGAGCGAACAGTTGGATGAGCAGTATTGCTCCGAGAAATATTGAGGAGTAAATCAACAAGTTGGCAGTGCCCTTGAGAGTTTTGACTCGTCCTAAACCGGAATTCATCTTTGTTACCTACCGGTGTCCAAGCCGATCGAGAGATGACGTCAACGCCGTTCTTTGACCTCTACGATTTGCTTCTCAGACGAGCCGATTCTTTTCAGAAAGGCTTGATTGATTCTGAGCTTCTCTATTCCTGCTCTTACCCCCTTGGTGGTCTCCGGAGCATTATGCTGGGCGAAGAACTTCGTTACTTCCTCGGTTCGTTCAATTCCTAGGATCGGGAGCATGTATGTCAAGTATCTTGACACAACTCCGGTGCCTTCGTAGATGCCTCGCAACCATTCGAATTTGGCAGTGATCCAGTTCCAGGTCGCGGTTCTGGCGTCAGGATTCCGTGTGGCCGAGCCGAGCAAGGTTCCAACGTGTTGCTTCTTTATTTCTCCAGATGATGCGAGTTCCATTGCGCGGGCGTTGAGTGAAGGTTTGCCGAAGCTGGTTAGGCCGACAAGAAATCTGGATTTTTCTTCTTCTGAAGAGCTCTTTCTGTAATTGTCGAATAGGGTTTCGAAATCCCCTGACGCACGGGCGTGCGCAACGACCATGGCTTGTTTCATGTCCGGCTCAGCGCTCTCGTATTCGCTGAACTTTGCCGCTAATTCCTTCGCGTACTCTATGTCCACGAGAGCAAGCCTGCTTGCCATGGACCCTCGCAACACTATACTATTCTCGTCTTTTCTGTTCTCGTGTATCTTCAGCTGGGTTCGGTGGAATCTCCTTGAGGTCTCTTCGACTCTGCGCGTTATTGCATAGAGCGAGGATAGCTGGTCTGAGACTTCGAATGCAGGAAGATACTCCTGCTCGTTCATGTAACGATCCAGCAAGGCGAGATATTGAACGAAATCCATCTTGCCTTGAATCGTGAACGCGTGAGCGTCGGACACTATCCCGTATCGGTCAACGGG
>DASPWY010000115.1:0-12313 GCA_035637575.1 Bathyarchaeia archaeon | reverse complement strand
CGTAAACACCGTCGGTGCCCGCAGTAATGTCGATCCACGGGTAAACGGGGTCCCCGAAATGTTGGGACCAAACTTGGTGGCCATTGAGGTCATATCTGTTCACAAACAGGTATGTTGAAGATGCATTACCGACACCATGGTCGGAAAAGCCAAAGAAGCCCGCAGCATAAACTCCCGTCTTGTCAGATGCGAGCGCTGTGATTCCGTTGTTCAAGCCGGCTGTTCCAAACTCCGTCGTCTGTAGTATCGGTGGTTCCCACGCAACAAGACTGAACGCTGTGCCGAGTACTATCAGTGTGAGGACTGCGAAGGGCACGAGGCCAGCAACAACCACAGGGACGAGGCTGCGAAACAACTTTGAAGAAGAACAGAATTCGCGTTCGCAGAAGATAATAGTTTCGACCTGAACATTCGTCCTCCGAGTCCGAGAGTCAGGTTCGAACTATCAAGTCTTCGAGAAAAGGTGGCCACCTTTGAGACCTAAGAGAGTATCTTCGCTACTTTGTCCGCGATTCGATTCTTCTCGACACTTCTTTATTGTCCGGTCTTCACGTCTCTGAGATGGACTTGGTCTTCTTTGACTTCTCTTGGTCCAACTATCACAACGACTCCTGCCACACCGTTTCTTATTGCGTTCAAGCGGTTCGGTTGGGGAGAAATCATGCTCCCCGAACCTCCAAAGTTGCTTAGCTAAGGTTCGTTAGGTTGAATCGCATCGGAGGTCTTGGTGAGGTTTTTTATCAGATATGTCTGACTGAGCGAGAGATTTGGCTCTCTCGACAACCGTCACCGTTCTTGTGGTCGGTGTCTTCTTTGGGATCTATGGTCTCATACTCTCGGACAAGTTCCACAAGCCATCGGCTGCCGTCCTAGGCGCCACCTTGATGGTTGGCACGGGGGTCCTTAGCGAGACCGAACTTTTCTCGGCGATCAACTGGACCGCCATCGGCGTACTGCTAGGCATGTTCATAATCGCATCATCTCTCCGAGAAGCGGGCTTCTTCGAGTGGATGGGGCTCCATCTTGCCCGATCAGTTGACTCTCACCCTGTCCGCATGTATGTCCTGCTCCCGTTACTCACAGCCGGCATGGCTTCGCTCCTCGACATTGTCACCGTCGCCCTCTTCATCGTCCCATTGACCGTCGAGGTCTTTGACGGACTCGGAATTGATCCTATCCCCTTCGTAATCGCCGAGGTTCTTGCCGCCAATGTGGGAGGAATCTCGACGATGGTTGGGGACCCGACGAACATAATTATTGGCACTGGGCTGATTCCCCCGCTCTCTTTCGACCAATTCTTGGCGAATACCGCGCCGATCGCTCTAGCTATTCTCGCAGTAAACAGTTCTATTCTCTATCTCAGAAATCACGGTTTTCTCCACCGAGATGCGCTGCAGAGACATAGGGAGCGACGACCGTTACAACTGCCTAGTCCGTCGAACGCTGTCAAGGACCGGGGACTCCTCCGGGTCAGTCTAGTCAGCCTCGGGCTTGCTGTAAGCTTCCTCATCGTCCATACGTTCCTCGGAGTCTCGGCCGCCCTCGCGACTCTCTTGCCTTCCTTCATCATTCTAGTCTACGAATCATCTCGTCAGAGCGAGGTCCGTGACGTTCTCGGACGAGTCGATTGGCAGGTATTCTTCTTCTTCGGGGGACTCTTCATCCTCGTGGCAGGATTCGCCAAGACAGGTCTCCTCGTAAGCCTCGGCAACTGGCTAGTCCAACAGTCCGGGGGGAACCTCGCCCTTGCCGTCACACTAGTCCTCTGGACAACGGCCCTGATCAGTCAGATCGTCGACAACGTTCCACTAGTAACCGTCTTCATTCCGGTAATCGCGACAATGGCCGCCACCACAGGGATCGCAATCGCACCACTCGCCTGGGCACTCGCGGTCGGGACCGGCATCGGTGGCATGGCCACGCCGATAGGAACAGCCTCGAATATTGTAGCACTGAACATTCTCAACAAAGAGAAGAAGCGGCTCAGCTTCAGCAGATTCGCGAAGAGGTCTGTCCCACTGACAATTATCGATCTGCTGATCGCGAATATTATCCTGCTAGTCAGACTCTAGAGAGCCCGTATCTGGGGGACTGGCGTTAATCTCCCAACGGTTGACCTGGAGAGTTTTACCCATCAAACTGGGCTCATGTAACTAACGGGTAGGCCGAATTCTGCCCGAGTAATTCTGTTCTCCCACAATCCCCCTACCACCAAGACCAACCCCGACAAGAAAGCTCCAGTCTCAGCCTCAAAGACCGGGGCGAACAGCAGAGGCGAGAGGGTGCTAGGGTTCCATCCTGTCAGTGGAAGAATCTCAAAAAGGTAGAAGAGGAGGATCAGGCGTAGATCGGCTGACCAGACGCGTCCCGTTCTTCACCTCTGAAGATCTTGGGAATAGTCAATCGGCTGAAGAGCAGAGTGCCATCTTCCGGCTTGTACTTTCTTCAAGGCTCGTCACGGACACTGAACTCTATAGCATTCGCCTTGGTCAGATCGGCCTGAGCCTGCATCGCTACTTCCTTTCTTCCCCGCTAGATCTCAATAGTTTCGCGCTATGTCAGGCTTCTCGACGTCGCGCAACGTGCTCCTCAACCATACTTGACCGCAGTGTCCACACTTGTACACGTACTGGGATTCGGGACAACGTGTCGTTATGGAAGTCTAGTCTGCGGCTCCCGATTCTCTGTTTCGCTCCTCCGCTTCTTCTCTATCAGCCTCCCTGTTCATATACTGCCGACCGCTTCCGCTTGGACGGATGCTCTCTCCACTGAAAGAGGGCCTGTACGGTTCGCCGCTGATAGTATCGATTGCAGACACAAGAAGGAACATACCAGGTACGATTAGCCCAAATCCCCAGAAACCTATGAAGTACAGTCCGAACACGCCCGAGACTATCAGTCCTATTCCGGTCAAAAGTCCAGCGATTGCGCCCTTGCCAACATGTCTCCTCAGGTGGAGAGGCTGATTCTGATCCTGATCCTGTCCGACTTCTTCGAGGCTGATGGAAGGTGCCTCGGTGAGGCTGGATCCACAGACGCCACAAATACTATCTTCGTCAAAACCGACGCTTCTACAACGAGCGCACTTTCTCAACTAGAACTTAATTCTCAATATTAGTACGGAGATCGAGACTCTTATCAGTCTATCTTGCAAAGAAATGTTCACGATACATGCACGAGGTCAATTAGCAAACGTTTCCGCAGTAGAATATTTGATCGATATCTTTCGGATCTTCGAAACATGATCAGCTGGGCCATTCGCGCCTAACCATCAGGTTTCCAACATCTTCAGAGGCTTCTTATGAGCTGAGCCGGACTTGGCGAGAGATTTGGTACTCTCTACGAGTCTCACGGTTCTAGTGGTTGGTGTCTTCTTTGGAATCTATGGTCTCATACTCTCGGACAAGTTCCACAAGCCCTTCGCTGCTGTTCTGGGTGCTACCTGATGGTTGGAACGGGGGTGCTAAGCGAAACAGTCTTGTCTTGGCGATCAACTGGACAGCGCTCGGTGTCTTCCGGGGAATGTTCATTATTGCTCTAGCCTCCGGGAGGCCATTCTTCCAGTGGATGGGTCTTCGGCTAGGTCGATCGATTGACGCTCACCCGGTCTTGATGTATGTTCTACCGCCACTACTTACGGCGGTATGCCTTCGCTATTTGACTCGTCACCGTGGCCCTCTTCATCGTCCCTTTGACTGGCAGATTTTCTTCTTCTTCTTGGGAGGCCTCTCATTCCTCGTCGCAGGCTTCGCCAAGACTGGACTGCTAGTCCAGCTGGGGGGCTGGCTGGTTCGGGAATCTAGCGGAAACCTCGCTCTCGCAGTCACTTTGGTCCTGTGGACTACAGCCCTCATCAGCCAGATCGTCGACAACGTACCATTGGTCACAGTCTTCATCCCCGTGATTGGAGCAATGTCCAGCTTCTCAGGGGTCTCAATCGCACCTTTGGCCTGGGCCTTGGCTGTGGGCACCGGGATCGGCGGGATGGCCACTCCAATAGGTACAGCGTCGAACATGGTTGCCCTGAATATTCTCAACAAAGAGAAGAAGCGGCTCAGCTTCAGCAGATTCGCGAAGAGGTCTGTCCCACTGACAATTATCGATCTGCTGATCGCGAATATTATCCTGCTAGTCCGGCTCCAAAAGTATCTACTTGCGGAATTTTCGTCTCGACTCTTCGAGAGGTTCCTCTCCAGAAGTGTCTCTCTGGTCCTGAGCGGCACCTATGCACCTGTTCCGTCGGTAATCTCTCCGCCAGACAAGTTTCTTCCCCATGAATGGGACAGATATGGAGCCAAGTCTCTTCCGTTATCTGCGCCTAGCTTCCAATACCTGCCTAAAACAGAAAGACGGTTAACCGTACAATCCCTTGAGGTCTCGTTCCTTTGTCGGTACTTGTGCCTGTCTCTTGATCAGGGTCTGTGGGACTTTTATTCGCGGGATCATCTGCGCGTTAACAACATAGAGCGGTTCGCCGTCGGGACCGTATTTGTCGGTCCTTAGAATCCCTGTTATCTCCAGCTTTGCTCGTAAGACGCTACCGTCGGAGAGTTCGTACACGTTCCATCTCTCAACACCTACCCGTTCGAAGTCGACGTGTGTTGTGTTGACGGTATTGGGGTCGAGTGTTGTTGGGGGAGGGTTAGTCGGCGTGCTCTTGAGTGTTTTTGGAGCGATGGTTGTGAAGAGGTTCTGCGAAGACCAGGCGTAGACAGGCTGACCAGTCGGATCGTAGTCGGTTCCCCTGAAGATCTTTGTGATGATCAGTCGGCCGAAGAGCGAGGTTCCGTCCTCAAGCTTGTACTTCACCCAGGGCTCGTCCTTCATCGAGAACTCTACTGCGTCAGCTTTGGTCAGGTCAACCTGGGCTTGCGACATGAATCTTCAATAACAGGAATGATGTGTGAGAGGTATATACTTTGACGGACTGACTGTCCGACCCTCTGCCTCGCCGAGGCACAGTACTCTTTTCTATTGGATCCTGAACACTTGGAGTCTCCCTATCAGCTTCTAGCGGAATTGGACAAAGTTTGAGCGATCTGTTTCGCCGAGTCAGAGGCTTCTTCGTCCCAGGAGAGAAAGACGCGTTTCTACGGATCCAAGAGCTTGCTGGTCTCGGAGAAGAATCACTGGAACTCGTGGTGAAGATTCTTTCAAGCTCAGGTAATGGTACGGGTAACGGCTCGCACAATGGCCTTCATGATATTGAGATCTGTACTGAGAGGATCAATATTCTGGAGAAGATGGGGGACAAGATCACGCAGTCTTTTGAGGAGATGCTGGGACGCGGGTCGATCACGGCCTCTATCGAATACGACTTCGGCCGATTGGCGGACAATGTAGATAGTATCCTGGATAGGGCCCACGGTTTGTCGCGTCAATTACGACGGGTTACGCGCCGGCCTTTGCGTGAGGCGAAAGAGTTTGATGCAGCGAACCGGAAGGAGATGATTCACCTCATCGAGATTGGTTTGACTCAGCTCAGAGCTTTCAGGAAGTTGCTGGCTGTCGCGGGGACAAACCGCAACGAGGCGATCGAACTTGCTCGGCAGATCGAACAACTGGAAGAGGAAGGGGATGATGTGAAGGATGCAATGCTTGACGAGCTCTATGGATCCTGGGAGAAGCTTGACTATGCCTCCTTCCACAACTATCTAGAGACGACGATCGAAGCGGATGATATTCTGGATCTATGCGAGGATGCGTCGGACCTAGTCATCGCGGTTATGAAAGCCCTAGGCGCCTAACAAGGCGATGATCGCTACTCTAGATATCGTTTCACTATTACTGGCAGGGCTGCTAGGCATGGCGGTCGGGGGAAACAACCTCTCGGCCTGCTGCGGACCCCTCATAGGAAGCGGAATGGTCAACCGAAGGACAGGCATACTTCTAGCAATTACAGGCTACATCCTCGGTCTCGTGCTGGAGGGACCGAAACTCTTCCGGGTCAGAGAAATATTCCTACCCGTAGACACTGCGACAGGAACATTCTCAATCCTCCTAGCCTCACTCCTCGTTTTTCTCGGCGGCGAACTCTCTGAGGTACCATTGTCCCTTTCTAAGGCGCTGACAGGAGCTATCCTTGGAGTAAGCATAGCCCTCGGCACCTTCAATAGCTCAGGATATCTCGGCTTGATACTAGCCTTCTGGTTTCTCGTTCCTCTCGCCGCCACCGCGCTGGGGGTCCTGTTGGTAGGATTGGATGATCGGCTAAGCCCACGAAACCTCTGGCTCAAACTTTCACTATTGAAGACGGGACTCCTAGTGGTCTCCTTCCTCTCAGCCTACGTCTTGGGCAGCAACACTCTCGGACTCATCGCAGGTGTCGTTTACAACGAGACACTCTACGCAATAGTCGCCGTGGGCTTGGGGGCTGTCCTCGGCACATTCGTCCTAGGACGGGGTGCACTCCGAAGACTGACAGAAGGGATCTTTAGTCTCCGCTATCCCAACGCGTTCTTCTCTCAGTTGATAGGATCCGCAACTGTGGAACTGGCGAACCAGCTCGGAGTGCCCTTGTCGATCACTGAGACTGTGTCCTCTGGAATAATCGGATCCGGGCTCGCGCGGCGAATGCGAATCATGAATGCAAGAAACGTCTTCGTCATCATAACAAGCTGGATAATCTCCCCAATAGCAGGATTCCTCCTCGCCTTCACACTCACAAAGCTCCTATGACGGAAACGTGCTTCCCTGCTAGAACCCCGGTCTAATGGAAGCCGCTGCCCTCCATCCCCCTCTTGACATCGAGCAAACCTGTCGTTTGACTAACAGGTTTGCGTGTGAACTTGTAAGTCTCCGAATATGAGGGTGTTCCATCGACTCGGCCGAAAGGATGGCAGCTGTCAGAGAGCGACTCCTCCATAGGAATCCGACATGAGCATTGAGGATCTGCGGCTTGGAAACCTGACCTGATAAGGGATCCACGCTGATGAATCGTCCTAAACTCGGGTCGTACCACCGCTGGTAATAATAGAACAGACCAGTAACAGCATCGAATGGCTTTCCCGTGAACTTGTAAATCTCGGACCCAGTGGGTGTTCCATTGTCCTGTCCGAAAGGCTGATAGTTGTCAGCAAGAATGACACTTCCAGAATAACTGGTCACGAGGCGAGTACTACCCAGACTATCACTGTGATAGTAGCTCACTGTACCCCCACTTACTCTTCCAATCCTGGTCCCATCCGCGAAAACATAGTCTGTCGAAGAAGAGCCCACGATGCTCTGATACAATGTCTCAGTCCCCAAGTAGGCATAGAAGGTCGTTGTGGTTCCTTCCTTGGACCCGACCAAGCGACCATTCGCATCATAGGCGTAGGCACCCTGGACACCGTTGTCATTGGACGCTTTGACCAGATTACCGGCAACATCCCACGTGTAGACCCAGTGAACCGTACCACCCGTTGTGACGTTCTTGGTCAACAGGTTGCCGTTCGCGTCGTAGGAGTAGACAGCTGAGGCTGTGCTGCTTGAGGACGATCTGAGTGCGTTGTTGTTTGAGTTGTAGGAGTAGGTTGTGAGAGTTCCGTTCACTTTCTGCCAGAGCCTGTTACCTAGACTGTCGTACTGATACGACAGGGTCGTCTGCGCTGTGCCTTTTGTCAAGGTGGCATTGGTGAGCCTCTGGAGATTATCGTACTTGTACTGCTCATTCACTGTAACACCGTTCACCTGTCCATTCACCGAGACGACTGTTCCTGTTTTGTTGTAATTGTAACTAAGGGATAGGAGAGTCGTAGTAGTTCCGTGGCTCCCGGGTCTTGTCACCATTATTGCTGACGGTCTGGATAGACCGTCGTATGTGTAGTTCGCGTAAAGGTGGTTCCCGTATGTTATGCTCTTGACTTGGTCCGTGGGATAGTAGTGGAGCGATTGAAGTCTTGAGAAACGTGTTCCCTACTAAGGGGGTGTACTATCGTTAGAGCCAAATCTACAAGACCTTGATCGAAAATGTCATCGATAGGAAGGCAAGAAATGTGGGTGGATGAGAGACCGTCTTTTGGGAGTCAATCCCTACTGGTTTCACGAGTAAGCGCGCGTTTTGGATCTGGTGGTGAGATATAGTGATAGGTGGAGTGAGATTTCGCGGGCAGTCTCCTCAACCTGTTCCCGCGTCACTTCGCTACTTGCGATAAATATACCATGCTCGAATTCATTTTGCATGATGCAATGACTTTGAGCGACTAGCCCTGCAGGAATAGATTCTCCTTCCGAAACTACATCAATTATCTGCTTCCATCCCTGAGGTTCCTCTCTTGCTACGAAAAAAACGAAGGGCCAGCCTTCCCCGTACCAGGTCAATTTGTAGGAGTCGAAGATTGCAGCAATGACATCTTTGTCGCTAGTCGACCCGAAAATGAAATGTCTCCTCTTCTCGACCTTGTGCCGTCGGAATATGCCTACGGTCACCTCCGCAATTGAGTCAATCCTCTCTTCGAAGATCATCCCGAATGACTTCAATCGTTCCTTCATGTTCTCATGTTCAAAGGAATAAGCGCTTGCTGTCACAAAATATACTGTATGCCCCCGAGGAGTGTTTGCAATTATGAAATCGGTCATCATCGAAGCTACCTTTTGATTAGTCCCAAGAAATGCTCGCATTCGAGGTCTCCCCGACGGCCAATCGATTCGCATGTGAGGATATTCAACACCCTCCTCATAGAAAATAAGGCTCAACTCGGACACGATATCACCCGGAAGCTGTCTGAGGAGCAGTAGGATTTGGACGCCTGCAAGTTTCGAGCTCTACCGGCTCTATAGCCTATTTGTATCATATGACCTAGGTCGGATTCGCCCGATCCTTGCCGTAGGCTGGAGTCGCATAATAGATGTACCCTGGAAATGGACCGTCGAAAAGCTGGTTTCCGACCCAGTCACCGAAGTTTCCTCCGTAATAGGCTCCCACACCTCCGCCGATGAGACCTCCGATTACGGTCCCAACTCCGGGGAATATCATGGTTCCAATTGCAGCACCGATTTCGGCACCACCAATTGCTCCTCCCCAACTGAAGGCTTCTCGAGTCAGAGCTATGTCACCTTGACGCTCTCCTTGTTGATAGGCAGACACAACATTGTAGACGCTATTGAGAAAAAACAGCAAGCCTGAGGCTCCCAGCAGATTCGACGGGCCGTCGTTGGGAGTCGAAATGGGAGGGGCCCTGCAGCTCAAGGACCTCCGAGAGAACTGAAGAGTCATCCTAGGAAAGTCTGGACGGACTGGAGGCGCTCTTTGAAGCAATGAGGGGTTTGAACTTGCATTTTGATCCCCCGCCCGAAGTGCCTTACCGTGAAAACCTAGGTCATGAAATAGCTTTCTTTTGTTTTGTCTCACGTCGCCAGAAGTGAACACCACGGGCCATTCCATCCGATAGGATTAGGTAGTATCGATTCAACCTCCAACGAAAGACCGCGAAGGCATTTGTGAAGGCAGATTCGCAAGCGTCTCGCTGCAAGCGAACTGTTCTACAGTCTTCCAACTAACAGCTTAAAGCGAATCCCGTGCCAATACCTGAGCCACCAGTCGTAGCTCAACGCTTTCCGCGATAGCCCTCTGAAGGCTTAGGCCTTCAGCGAGACACTGATATGTCAGAAGGAATCTTTTGCGAGTGAAGCTTAGCGTCTATGCGAGGAGGTCGGCGGCTCTTCATCCACCTCCACCTTAACCAAAGAAGACATACCGCTACAGCGGTTATGAGTGCACCCAGCACGCCGAACGACACGGGAGGATTCAATCCAAAGAATATCAGAGAGCTTGACTTGCCAAGAACGGTTACGAAAGCATCACCACTGTTGGCATTGTAATTGGGCAAGTCGCCTGCAACATACAGTACCGAGTCGTTAAGGGCGATCACATCACTAGGGGCATAACCGAGTCCAGTCGCCCACGGTAGCTTCATAGACCAGATCAGGTTGCCGTTGAGATCGTAGTTCATGACAATCCCAGCGGGTTCACTTGTAGTCTCTGCAAGGTAGACTCCTGAAGAGTCCGCAGCGATTTTCACCTCAGTAACGCTGTTTAATCCTGGAGCACTGAAATCTCTCGTCCAGAGCATGTTGCCGCTCGAGCTATACCTGGCAAGATGTCCGCGAAAAAGGCCTGACCCAGTTGGAATAGTTCCGGCAATGTATACCGACGACGAATCGCCTGTGATTCCTGTTACGCGGCACGAGCATGTACCAGTCCATTGTGACGTGCCATTCAGTTCATACTTCTGAACTGTTCCAGCTCCAGCCACATAGACGCCTTCAGGGCTTGAGTATACATAGACATTGTACAGACTGACGTTGAAAGGGAGACGAGTCCAAACCAGGCTTCCGCTGGGGTCATACTTCTTGACTATGGCCGTGGTTCCGTTCCCACCTGACACGTAGAGACCAGTCGAGGAAACCGAGACGCTTCTGGCCGACCAGTTTCCAAGCATGTCGTTCCAGATCAAGGAACCGCTGAGATCATACTCTCTGATATACGAACTCAGATTCGAAATGCCGACAACATAGATTCCAATGGTTCCAACGGCGATGTCCGAGACTTGAGACAGGGAGGAGTTATCAAAATGCTGAGTCCAAATTTCATGACCGTTCACATCGTATTTATTCAGGAACAGGTAGGTGGGGATGGCATTGTGAGATCCGACAAAGCCAGCAGCGTAGATTCCAGTGTGGTCGGACCCGATCGCAGTTATTCCATTGCCTGAGTTGGGGGTCCCAAACTCTACCGTTTCTAGGATGGGTGGTCGCCACGCAACAAGACTGAACGCTGTACCGAGTATTATCAGTGTGAGGACTGCGAAGGGCACGAGACCAGCAACGACCACAGGGACGAGGCTGCGAAACAACTTTGAGAAAGAACAGAATTCGCGTTCGGAGAAGATAATAGTTTCGACCCGAACATTCGTCCTCCGAATCAAAGAGTCAGGTTCGAACTATCAAATCTTCGAGAAAAGGTGGCCCCTTCAGATCCCCGTCGAGGGCATTTGGACTTTAAGGAGTTCAACGCTGGCATCGGCCGTGGAGGGGTTGAACTTGCATTTGATCCTACGCCCGAGGCTCCACACCGCAAGTTTGGAATACCGGTCATTGGTCGAGAGCCATCGTGTCTCATGACTTCGGATTCTAAGAAAATGGGGGGTTTTCGGACTATTGTGCTGCGAGCTCGATGGGCGGGCCATGTTTTCGGGGCGCACCACACTCCTGCCAGGCAGGCTCCTGTCGGGTCAGTGAGCACCGTTGGAGTATTCCCAACAAACACGTAAAGATTCAGGCTCTGAGCAATAGATAGCGCTCCGCCCAACGGGGTCCGGGCTGATAAACCGACCAGTGGACGGGTCATACCAGCGTTGGTACTCGTAGTACAAACCTGTCGTTCGGCTAACAGGTTTGCGTGTAAGCCTGCAAATTCTCAGAGAATTGGGTGTTTCGCTAAGCTGATTAAGAATTCGAGAGATTGAATCTCACTCACAGCAGACGATGCTGGACTGATGGTGGTCCCTCAAATGAGCGTACCGCGTTCTTCGCTGAGATTTGGCATCCTCCCTTGGCCTTGGGGCTATGCCTTCAGATTCTTCTTCAGCCCTGCCCAATTCATAACTAGTCTGTCATCAAGGAATTCTCGGGCAACACGATCCTCAGTTACCAGAGGGACCCCTTGCACCCTTGCTGTTGCGAAGATGAAACAGTCGAAGGGGTCATTGTGCTTCTGCCGGATCTTGAAGGCTTCTTCTATTATTTCGTGGTCCTTGTGGTCGACCTTCGTCAGCCAGTCTCCTCTCACTACAAAGAGTAGGCCTAGCTTGGCCTCTTCCTTGCCTTTGTCATCCTTCAACTTCTCAGCTATCCGATAGGCTTTGATGAACGCTTCGAAAGGGGAGAGGTCCGAGATGCAGAGTGTCGTTCCCTTCTGGGCCAACCGGCTCAGGGTTCCCTGAATCGAAGAGGAGGAGTCCACGCCAATGTCTATGCCGAAGACGGGCAGCATGTAGGTCGTGTCGAGAAGGATACTTCTGGTGGATGACAATTCGTCGTGCAAGACTTATATTTTCGGATGAATAAACATTATTCCGGTGAGAGAGACGGCCGCGAAGGCATCAGGGCGCGTGGGGCAGAAGGGAGAGTTGTTCCCTCCAAAGGCGGTGCGGGAGGAGGCAGGGCTCAAGCCAGGTGACCAGGTGCTTTACAAGGCAGACCACGGCCGCATCGAGGTTGTCAAGATACCAGGGCTCCGCGAAGCATTCTCGCGGAGAAAGACCGCTAAGATTACGTTCGAAGAATTCGAAAGCATGACAGGCGAAGTGCTGGGCAAACAAGATTGAGCCGC
>DASPWY010000114.1:0-23354 GCA_035637575.1 Bathyarchaeia archaeon | reverse complement strand
TTCGACCATTCTGTTTCTGTGAGTTCTCGACCCGGCCATGATTCGTCTAGGCCCTTGGCGGCGACGGCTGGGAGGATGATTCGAAAGCCGGACTTTTTGAAGTCCTCGACCAGCAATTTCAGACTTTTATGCCAGAGCGGGGCGTAGGATTTCAACCCGACTGCATCGCACATGTTGTCGAATCGAGTCTTCTGATAATCGCTCGCGACTGCACCAGTGACGAGTCCGAAAATCTCGCGTGCAGATTTCATCTTAGCCAAAGCTTGCTGAAGATCGGTCATCTCGTCCGTGCTTGTCATTTCAACACTTTCGTGATACAATCCCATAGACTGGGCTTGAAGACGCGTCCACTCTACATTTGGGTGGTGAAACATGAGGGAGTCAGCCGAGCAGGGCTTCACTGTGACGAGGCTAACGTCCGAACCTTGATGCATAGCGATCCAAGTCGCATACGCGCTGTCTTTTCCACCGCTGAAGGAGACGGCGACTCGAAGCGTCATTTCGATTCTTGCATGATGAAGCGGTCCTTGTTTTCGAACTGTTTATCGTATAATTGCTGCAGTCGTTGCAGTGTGCCAGCATCTTCTGGACTTTTATCATCTCTAAATCGTGATATTCGAGCAAATCTCAGTGCGAATCCTGACTTGTAGCGGGGGCTTTTCTGGATCTCGTTGTATGCAACCTCCGCCACGATAGCTGGCTTGACGTAGACAGTGTAGCGACCGTCTCTCGTCTTAATCTCCTGTAATCGTTTCGTGATCATCTCGAACTCCTCATCCGTTAAGCCTTTGAAAGTCTTCCCGATTACCAAGAACTCGCCTGTATCCTCGTCCCTCACGGCCAGATGGTAGTTGCTCAGCCAGCCCACCCTCCGGCCACTGCCCCATTCCGCTGCGACAATCACTACATCGAGCTTGTCTGCTGGTTTGATCTTGAACCATTTCTTTCCACGCGCCCCGATGGAATAGTTGCTCGACAGGGACTTTGCCATGAGACCCTCGTGTCCCTCTTTCAAAGCGGATTGCATGAAGCTCTCGACCTTCTCAACATCAGAGGTTATGATTCTTGGAGCGAGGCGCTCGCGTGCTACGATCTGTGAGAGCATCCTCCAACGTTGGGTGTAAGGCTGATCAATGATGGTCTTCCCTTCAACTTGAAGCGCGTCGAAGAGGTAGAGTTTGAGTGGAATCTTCTCCGCCACCCTCTCGATCTCGTGCACTCGTCGAAATCTTCTCATCAAATCCTGAAACGGAATGGGTTTACCTGACGCCCCAATCGCGACGACCTCTCCCTCGATGAGATACTCGGACGCTTTCACCTGCGTCTGGGCAAAATCGACAATCTCAGGAATACTATCCGTTACGTCCGTCAACCTTCTGCTGAAGATCTGCACCTTCTCGTCTTTTCTGTGGATCTGGATTCTCGCCCCGTCGAACTTGTACTCGAAAGCGGTTCCATCCTTGTGCTCTGCCAGAACTTGTTGAGGATCGTCTGCCATCTCTGCCAGCATGGGTTTGATTGGGACGAACAAGCGAAGATTGATCCGTTCCAGGGCCGGTGCGCCCCGCGACATAGCCAGGCTAGCGACGTCGCCGATATCGCCGTGCAGCATGTGTGCTCTACGAACTAGGTCTCTCGGGACTCCTGATGCCTCAACAATTGCATCCAAGAGAACGCCTTCGACGACTCCGATTCGCATCTCTCCCAGCATCATTCGAGTAAGATACTCCGCCTCGACTTGAGAAGTCTGAGTGAGAATAGTTTGGAGAAGGCTCAGCCTCCTCTCCCGCGATTTTGAGCCAGACGTCTGGGCGATCTTTTCCAGCGTGTCGTAAACGTCCCTTATCGTCAATTGATGCTCGGTCAGTCTACTCTGGCCAAGGTTCTTGCCCGCGTCTGAAATCGTCGCGTAGCTAATTTCCAAGACTCTGGGATCTGATTCAGGAAACGCTTTTCCCGCGAGAAATAATGTAGCCAGCGGAACCTCTTCGGGGCCGATTGACTTGAGGAAGGTGCTGATTAGGGCTATCTTCTCGTTCCTTTTGGTAGTAGCTTCGACCCTCCGACAGAGCTGAGCTAGCTCAAGGAATGGCGTAGCCCTCGTCAAGCCAGCCACTTTCCGAGTTGGGAGTCGGATTCAGATTGAGACTCCGTAAGCCGTTTGGCTACTTTCTGAACTCGATCTCTCTTGAAGGCTCTCTCTTCGCAGAGAAACTCGATGATCCCATCGGGATCGGGACGCCCCCTCTTCAAAGAATAGTTTTCCAGCACACGAGGGTGCAGGAAGATGTTGCGGACCCCGTCGAGATCTTTAGGCAACTCGCTCCTGATCTCCTCGGGAAATTTCTCGGCCGCACCGTATCTGCGGATGAGGGCTAGGCCCTTCTTGGGTCCTATGCCCATAACACCCTCATTGAAGTCTGTCCCCACTAGCAACGCCAGATCGACCAGCTGCTCTCTACTAATTCCTAGAGCCTGAAGGTTGTCCGCGAGATTCACAAGTTCCGGGATGAGGGGCCTTGATGTTTTCTTTGACGGAAGATATTCTCTTCCTGACAAGGTAAGGTACCTTGCGAGTATGGGTGCTCCAAACAGGAGACAGTCATAGTCTTTACTACCAACTGCCCAGACATCGCCCTTTGCTGCCATGAAGCTGGCCTGTGCTTCGCCATCTTCCAAGGCCTCAAGCCACGGAATCCCCATTAGCGACAACAGCCTCTTCGCGTCAGACAAGACCTCACCGGTGACTCTTCCGGTCATCACAACCTTGGACCACGCCCGTGAATAGTCCTTAGCCTCGACGGCCTTAACATATTCGGCCTGCGCCTTCTGCTGAACCTTTCTTCTCGCCTCGATAGTGGCTCTCTTTAGCAGATTCGGTCGCCCGTCGAAGACAAACACAGGACGGAGCTTGTAATCAGTAACCAGTCGGCTGGTCCGAGTCAGTAGCCCAATGAGATGGGAAGTCACCCTTCCCTTAGGATCGGTAAACAGACTCCCATCTGGCCTCCGGATCAAGGCCAGGAACTGGTGGAGCTCGATGCTAGCATCGACGGCGAAGGACTTGCCGTATAGTGCCTTGAAGGATGTCTGCTCCCTCTTGAGAATAGGGGTCAGTAAGACTCCCAACACGAGTATCCTGAGCGAACTCTATCCTACAAGGTGCAAACCGAACATCTTAAACTAGGTAAAATGGTAGCTGCGTAACGACTCCATATGCAAAGAAATTTTTAGGGGCTCGAAAACGAGTGAAGCGGAGATCGGTCTATCCTCTAGTTGGCCGAATCTTGCGCTTGTTGGCTGTGAAGCGGCTCAGTTGTTTCCTGCAGCGCTTGGCTCAGCTGGGGGGCTGGAGCTGAAAGGCTCTTGGGGAAAGACGAACGACCCTGGCTCGTGGGCTGGTTTAGGCGATTCAGGACTAGTCTGGGACCCGTGCGAAGATTTCTTATGGGAACCGCTGCTCTTCTGAGACGTACCGCTCGTCTTTGTTCCATGGGACGATGATTTCTTTGAGCTTCCGTTAGTCCGACTGCCTTTGCCTGGAGACGCTCGCAACCTCTGAACTTCTCGGCGAAGGCTCTCTATCTCTCTCGCCGCATAGCTCAGATCAGCCGTCAGTTCTGAGGCCAGCTTGTTGAACGCCCGTGCCAAGTCTTGGAGTACTTGCCTTGTCCGGTTAGGTTCCATTGGCATAGCCTTTGCATCGAGAGAGGGCTAGTGTAAATGTGCTGTAACTATCGAGGTAGGCCGTCAGAACAAGGGAGAAAGAAACACACGCAACGTTGAGCCAGTCCAATATTCTAATTGTCCGAACATGGATCGACTGAACTCGGCTCGGAGGGCCAGGAGCAAATCTCAGGCCGCATCAAACTATTTCTCGGTAAGAGGTTCTGAATACTCCTTGTAATATTCCGCCTAGCGATCGCTACTTCGGGATTACTTCATCTGTCTGCTGTCCAGAAATTCTTTGTCGGGAATCGCGTGGACATACAGTACGACTCTAGAATCGGGATTTTTTTCCATTGACTTAAGCGTGAGGCGTAACTCGCGCCCGACGGCTTTCAGCTCACGACCCGTTAGTATTCATTACGACAACATGTCTATCGGCGAAGGTTGATGAGAACTGGGAGAAACTTAGGTCCTCTTCTCCTGGGTCTCTTTGTCGGCCTGAGTATCATCGCAGCTCTGGGAGTAACTCCCGCATACGCGAAGGGAAGCGGCAGCGGTCCAACCTACTCGTGTGCAGTATCCGTGACATACACTACGAATACGTTCTACGTGAAGACGACTGTCACCGCGACCGGCGGCTACTTGCCGGGTCCGAATGAGAACGACAATGTCAAAGCCTACATCAACGGCGTTCTGTACAATACCCAATCTTCAACGTACTCAATAGGAAACAACGTTGCATCGACCACAGTGACAATACCTGTATCGTCTAACGGTTCGGGATCTTACACCTTCCAGTCTGCCATCCTCAACAGCAAAGGGGTCCAGCTGACCACCTGTACTGGGACTTATACTCTGTAACGGTACCTTAAACCACCTAACTTCTTTTTTTCTCTCTGAGAAGACGAGAGACCCGGCCGGATTAGGATCGGAATAGCCCGATGGGTACTCGCTGTTTGCGTATGAATATGCCTTTACCCTGGACGATCTCAAAACCAGTCTCGAAAGTCGAGGTCTGACGACCAGCCATCTTCTTCACCTGTAGAGTCCTCCTCAGACTGCTCGCCCTCTTGATCATGCTGAGCTCTATGACTCCATCCGCCAGTGCCTCAATCTTTGATCGAGCTTCTTCTGGAATCGAACCCTTTGTTGCTGTGAAGATGAAGATTCCCCCGGCGTTCTTGACCTTCGCTCCTAGAACCTGCAGGAAGTTAATGCAGTCCTTGGCCGTCGCGGCGTTGAATATGGGAGTGACGGAATCGAAAAGAATAGTCAAGGGCCCTTTGGCACTCTCAATCATTCGTGTCACCTGTATGCTAACCTCGGTGAAATCTGTCGGGTCCCTGATGAGCGACCCTTCGACGCCCGCCAAAGCGGAATAGCAGTCTAGGATGTTCAACTGACCGGTCTTAAGATACTCTGCTATGTCCCATCCCATGTCTCGCATCTTCCTACTGACTTCGGCAGGGAAAGCGTCGTATGAGAGCAGGCCACAGGATTTCCCTCTAGACAGGTCGCGGTAGAGAAGCTGGAGCGCCATTGTCGTTGATCCTGCTCCTGAGTCGGACACTATCATTAGAGTGGCGGGTGGCTGCATCTCGCCCCCCGTGAGCTTGAACAGGTCGTCGAAGGGACCAGTTGTGGAATTGAACCGTTTGAGAAAGACGGTGGTTCCTAAGCTTCCTCCAATCGCTAGGGCAGCGATCACGTAGTAGAATGGGCTGATGACGACTTGGTTCTGTTGTTGATGGACGACGAACCTATAGGTTTGCGTCGTCGTTGGTCCAGTGTTTCCGTAACTATCGTTCAGGCTCTGGGCGGGGATGACCAGCTCCCAAGACCCCGCCGGGTCAGAGGTGGATACTTGAAACCCAGAAGGAGTGTAGAATACCTGCCGATTCTGGTCGTATATGCTCGAGAGAGTCGCCGTCGTTGAGCCTGATGGATTCTGAACGTGAATGGTGAACGATCCTGTGGTTAAGGGTCCACCCGGATAGGCTATTGTAAATTTTGCATAAAGGGTGTCTCCCGGGGAAAAATCGCCCGTTGGAGTGCCATACTCATTGTAGGTCTGGATGCTGGAAACGCTTAGTTGCTCCGGGTTGACGATGACCACGATACTATATGTTCCAAAGTTGTTGGTAGTACTCGGTTTGGGACTATAGGCGGTGGCTGTAACGTTCCATGATCCTAACGGGTCGCTCTTCTGGACAAGGTAGGATCCAGAATAGGTTCCGCTCGGAGTAGTTGGAATCAGCCCGACTTGGCCTCCCTCAGGAATGGACACTGAGACTAGCGCGTCTGTAACAGGTACACCGTTGACATCGTTAACAGTTGCAGTGAAGGCCACATTCGTGCCGCGAGGAACGATGCTTCCTTGGATGGGACTAATTACTAGGACAGTAAGGACATTAGTCACCGTGAACTTTGCACTTGGAAGTCCTGTTGTGACCGATTTGGGCGCTGTCTCGACGACGGTTATGTTGTAGTTTCCGGGTATGTCGGTGTTTGCTGTTCCCGTAGGAGCGTTCCAGCTAGGGCTGTTATTCGGATAGGTGAGAACCTGCGTGTATCCTCCCGTCGCGTCTGTCGGGAAAGACTCGTCAACGTAGGCTTGGCCCGCGCCCCCGGGTTTCGTTACCGTGAACCGAAAAGTGTAGGCGGTGTTCGCTGTTCCTCCGGTTATTGTGAACGTGATCCTGACGTTACCCTCCTCTTCGTTGATTGTAGGAGGTGCTACTCCAAGAGTGTAGGAGGGTCCTGCTGGAGCTCGCACACTGGTCACGACTAGTGAGGCGAAGAGCGAGAATGTTACGAAGAGTATGATAAGTAGGGCTGTGTTTTTTTTCCGAGTCATTCGGGTCCGAGCTACCGCTACCTTGGCCTTCTATGGGCGAAGAAGCGAGTGGAGCTTCGGTGTGGGGAAGCCTTGTGTAACTTACGGATAACCAAAATAGTTACACAGAAACTCGAACCGGCATCCTGATGCTTCTTCAGGGAGGAGCCCAAAAAACAGGGGGTCTTGATCCAGAACAGCCTGGGCGTTGCTAGTTACTCTTCTTGCCCAGGTTGTGGTGCTTTACGTAAGCCCAGATTCTCTTGGTCATCTCAGAGGGGGAAATCTTCTGGCCCTCGCGGCCACCTAGTACGGTAGCTAGGGCGGAGTCCAGTTCGATCCCGTATCCTCCGAAGGATGCTTTCTTGGTTGGCGTCAGGTTCACCTCCCTGAACCGAAATACACGGCGTATCACTTCGAGCAAGACGTGGATTGTTCTGAAAGCCGCATTGTAACTCGCATTCCACTTGCAGTCGTTACAGGCTTACGTTGATAACCGCGTACCCGTGATAATATCTAGGGACGAGGTCCTACGTTTTTGCTTCTGGTCAGTGCGATCTCGCAGCATTCGGCCAGTCATCTTGGGACTGGAAAATCCAGTCATGGACTTACGCGAGAAGAGGCCGTGTACGCTGTTTGCTGTCAAATGCTCGTTATCCTTGCGGCTCCTGCTCGTTTCTGGCATTGACAAACTCACGATTAAAGCCAGAATCAATGGTAGATTCGCAAAATAAGCCCATCCTAGAAGAGTTGTCAGTCTGACCCCCCCTCCCGGGGGGTGTCTAGCAAAAATCTTGAGGCCCTTCGCAGAGTTAGAGCACAGGTATCTTGTAATGGAAGTAGACCCAGAACGAGATCCCGATTATGGCCAGAGAGACTGCGATGATCGCGTAGTCAACTGGCCGAAGCTTAAGCTGGAAGAGGGAAGTTCTGCCCTCTTTCCCGGGAAAACCCCTAGACTCCAAGGCCTCGGCCAGCTCAAGACTTCTCCGAATCGCGATCAACAACAATGGAATCAGGATTGGGATGTAGTTTCTAACCCTCTTGAGCAGATTCCCCTTGTCCAGTTCCAGTCCTCTTGACCGTTGAGCATCGACAACTGTCTGCGCGTCCACCGCCAAGGTCGGGACAAGCCTCACCGCTGTCGTGAATGTGAAGGACAGCGCGTTCGGGTATCCTAGCCATCGCCGCGACAACCATCTAACCGCTCCAATCCGATCCAGGGCGAGCCCCAGATCATCCGGAGATGTGGTCATGAAGAAGAGGCTGAATGATGTAAGCAGGACGAGAAACCTGAGAGTCAGAGCTATTGCCGACAAATACGATCCCGTGAACAGATTAACGACAAAGATGAGCGCTGAAAGAAAGACCCCCGCTCTGAGCGACAGGGCCCATCTTCTAGCTACCTTTCCTACAAGTAGCAGTGGAAGTTGAGAAAGCAACAGCGCAATCATCACGTAAATGTTGGCAAAGAGCAACGCCGGAACCAAGACGGCGATCACTATCAGGAATTTCGTCCGCGGATCCAGCAGATGAACCGGAGTTTTTAGAGTTGAGAACTTGAATCCTTCAAGAGTTCTGAGCGACACGCACCTTCGCCTCCGAAAGTTTCTCCTCTAACAAAATCCTAGCTCTGTGAACGTCAACGACATCGCTTGGAAGCCCATACTTCGCCAGCTCGCCGAAAAGCCGACTCATCTGCGGCCTGACCAACGACGCCTTCTTTACCAACTCGTCCTTTGACAGTACGGAATCAGCCGGACCTCTAGCTACGATTCGCCCTTGCGACAAGAGTATGACTTTTGGGTTAGATTCTGCTACAAACTCGACATCGTGCGTAATCATAACCACAGCCTTCCCCTGCGAGTACAATTGGAGGATGAAGTTCCGCAGCCGCTCCTTCTGCTGATAGTCCTGACCGATCGTAGGCTCGTCGAGAATCAGATAGTCTGGTTCGGTAGCGAGAATGGCAGCGAGAGCGACTCTCTTCCTCTCACCTCCACTGAGAAGAAAAGGAGAACTCTCAGCGTACTCGGACAAACCAAGCGCTTCAAGGGTCCGCACCACCTGCTTGTGGACCACCTCCGGGGCGAATCCGAAGTTTTTCAATCCGAACGCGACCTCATCCTTGACCGTCTCTGAAAACAGCAGATGATCCGGGTTCTGGAAGACCAGCCCCACCTTCCTTGATAGCTTGGCCACGCTAACCTTTCGCGTGTCCTCCCCGTCGACCAGGACCCGTCCTTGAGACGGTTTTAAGAGACCGTTCAGATGCTTGGCGAGAGTAGTCTTTCCCGCGCCGTTCTCGCCCATTATCGCGATGAAATCACCACCCTCGATGTTCAGGTCGACATCTTGGAGGGCTCTCTGGCCCGAGCGGTAGGTAAAGGAGACCTTCTCGAGAGTAATCATTGACTCATCATGTCTCCGAGAGACGACGCGGCGCTTTCAACATGGGTCGGAACTTTCCCCGACACCAGTCCGTCCCGTCGGAGCATAGTCCAGAGAAGACTCACCCGGGGAACTCCAACACCCAATCCTTCTAGCAGATCAAATTTTTCGTCGAGCGTCTCCTCAAGGTCTCCGTCGGCGACGATCTTCCCAGCGTCCATGACAACGATCCGCTCAGCGTATCTCGCGACGAGATCCAGACGATGCTCCACAACAACAATGGTGAGTCCTAGCTCTCTCCGGAGATCATCCGTTGCCCCCATCACTTCTTCTGCAGTGTGAGGATCAAGAAACGACGTAGGTTCGTCTAGGACAATCACTGACGGCTTCATCGCCAAAACCCCCGCGAGAGCCACTCTCTGCTGCTGACCCCCTGACAGCTCATAGGGCGCCAGATCTTTCAGTGGTAGAGTACCCGTTACTTTCATCGCCTCATCAACTCTCCGTCTGATTTCTTCTCTGCTGAGACCCAGATTCTCAGGCCCGAACGCGATATCCTTCTCCACAGTCAAGGCAAACAATTGATTCTCAGGATTCTGAAACACATACCCAACTCTACGGGATAGTTCACTCGTGAGCTGAGTTGTCACACTTAGACTGTCGACAAGCAATTCACCCGTCCATTCCCCCTGATAGAAATTGGGGATCAGCCCGTTTAGGCAACGACAGAGGCTTGTCTTTCCGCAGCCGCTAGGGCCTGTTAGAAGTATGAACTCGTTTTCTCTGATGGAAAGATCTATACCTTGAATGGCAGATCTGTGCGCGCCGGCGTACTGGAACCCGAGATTTTTCGCTAGAATGATCTCTCTTGGAGCATGGGCCACGACCTACTCACTTTCGAGTTACTACTCTATCTTGGAAGAATCATGCCAGCGTGCTATATTAGGTCTGGAATGGCCCAGCCGATTCTCTAAGAGTATCAACACAGATTTTCAAGATATCCTGCACCTGTCCCGGAACCGATAACCCGGCTGCAGTAGGATGGCCGCCTCCAACCCCTCCCAGCTTCTTCCCGATGGGGATCGAGAGGTCTCTCGCCAGGTGGACTCCTGTCTTGTTGTAAAAATCCTCCGTGGCTCTCATGTTTACACGAACTTTGTCCTTGGACTCCCCCGCAACAAAAGCGACGTGAGCTCCAAGCGATAGTAAAGCTCGTGCTGCTGATGATTGGTAAGATCCCAAGTCGGATGTAGCGACGATCCAGTTGCCCATCAGTACTATTTGGGATCGTCCTGCGGCTTTTAGACGAGCGACACGTTCGGATCTGCTCATCGGAGTTGAAAGAATTTCTGATAGACGTCTCGGGTCCGCCCCTGCCTTAACTAGCCCAGCGGCTACGTTGAAGGTCGATTCCCTCGCCAGCAAGAAGTGCTTCGTCTCGACGAATATCGCGGCAAGTAGCGCCCGTGCTTCCACCATACCAAGATCGGTCTTGGACGCACGAATGAGTTGGTATACCACTTCGGCGGCTGCTGCCGCAGACTCGTCTACGATCATTAGCGAGGCGATCTTTGTGGTGTCGGGGTGTGGGTGATGGTGATCAATTACAATTATTGGTATCTCGCCTTGCAGGATCTTCTCTCCGATCTTTCCTAGCTGGTCCGGTGTGTTTGTGTCAATTAGTATGGCCGCGTCCATGCCTGCGGGGAGGATTCCATCGGGGGTGGCTATTCCCAAGTTTTCGAGTAGTTGTTTTGTTGAGGAGCTGACTCCTTCTGGGCAGACAATCTTTGTCGAGGTCGCCGGTGAGAGAGTCTTCACCAGCGTTTGAAGCGCAAACGCGGAACATGTAGCGTCAGGATCTGCATTCTGGTGACAGAGTATGGCGATGACGTTAGATGATCTGACTCGGGAGAGGAGCGACCGGAGTTTCGAAGCCCAGCTGGTCTCTTCGGACTGGGTAGACTTCAGAGGATTATCTCTCAGTTTGCCGAACTCGTTGGTCTGAGCTTCTCCTGCAGCTTCTCTTGAAGCTCCTTGATTCTTTCTTTGGTTCTCTCTTCCTGCCGACCAAGCACTGTAATCCTGGTTCCCAGCAGCTCTTTTCTCTCTTTCAGCTCTGTCAAGAGTGTCTGTCGATCCGACTTGACCAAGAGGCTCCCAACGCCCTTGTAGACGGGCGTCTGGTCTGTGACCTTGTCGAGTTCCGAAATGGCTTTGTCTGTTTCTGAGGCTTCGATCTCCAACTGTTGTTTCTGGGTCATTACTGCTTGCAATGTCTGCTGTAGTTGTTGTAGTCTGCCGAGTTGTTCTTGTAACTGTGGTGGAAGCTCAACTTCTTCGGTCAAAAGTACTACCTGATGATCTTGAAATCATTCAGCGTTTGCGTTCCTATAAAAGGGTGCGACAACATTCACAGTCTTCACTGCTACGGCGACGAATCGGAGAAACGTGTTTGACGCCGCTCGCAACGCGACGATATCGTCTGCGAAGATCTGCAATTCTAGAGTTCTGCCTCTCCGTTTCACGGAGACATGTGATCTGAATCCTGATGGTTGCTTTGTCTCAGGTAGGAGAGACCTGTAAACGGTCTCGGCGACTTTCGATGATGGTAGGCTGATTTCTATCGTTATCTCTGAGGAAGCGTTCTCGTGTCTATTCTTCCGCGGGAGTTTCTGCTTCTCCCTGGGCTTCCTGTTGGCTCTTTTCCTCAATTTTCTCAGCGGGCTCAGGCGGAGCCTTCCTTCTCCTCGCTCTTGGCTTCTTTATCGTGACGACCATCGATGGGGCAACTCGGGCGCCGCCTCTAAGACTGTCAAGCTCTGTTGACAAGGTGGAAGGACTCATCAGTCCTCGTGTAGCTCGCGCGGCTATTTCTCCGAGCTTCGTCGTCGGGGCGTAGGCGCCTCCCGCGAACTTGAATCCGCATTTTCTACAATGCCAGACTCCTACACTCCACCTCTTTACTGTCCTGAACATACACCTAGGACACTCGTGTTTCGCTCGTAGACCAGTCACTATTGCAATGTACCGTCGTCGAGTGACCGTACCATATCGTGCGCCGAATCCGCCTGCTAAGCCAGTTTTGCGAGTCATCAGCCTTTCGCCGCGGCCAGTATCTTGGCCCGGTTCTCTGCTGCCTTTACAACCGCCAGGTGCACGGCCTTTTTCAACTCATCCGGAGTAAAGCCATAGAGCCCTCCCTTCTGCATCGCACATAGGTGGCCGTTCTTGTCTATCGTCACCGTCAACCTGGCGCTCATCACCTGCTCCTCTTCCAGTGACGGATCTACGACGATTGTCTTGTCGATCTTCGCGAACGTAACCGCGACTGGATGATTGTTGAGGGGTAGTTGATGATGTCCGCCCTTTTCGATCACTTCATCGCCCTTCACTTCCATCTTGGCGACCTTTGAATTGGCGAGTGCCGCTAGGGCGGCCATGGATGCTGCATCAATCAGATTGCCGTCGTGGTCGAGGACGTAGACGTCAACGTAGACAACTTGGACCTTCTTTCCTTTCTGGATGACGAGGGATTTCAGATCGATAGCCTTAGACTCTCTTATTCCCCTGTCAACGACCCTTGAGAGTTCAATCGCCGCTTCGCTGGGCGGGCCCATCTCGAAGGATGGCGACGCGAGCGGGACTAGTTCTGCGTTCACGGTCAGGACCCCTTCTTCTGGAGTGTCTGGGAAGGGTTCGCCGATTTCGACTTTTATTCCGGCCAGAACCTTTGACTTGCCTAGGAAGACTTGGGCGGAACCATTCGCTTTTTCGATGAGCCCTACCTGGATCTGGATTGGTCTATAGCTTTCCAGGCCTCTCTCGTCAATCCGTTTGCCCTTGGTAACTAGATCCACTACGGTCTTCTGTTCCAGTTTCGCCACTGGTGGAAGTTGGGGGGTTGCTGACATTATGCGACTATCTCCGGTTCCTCTCTCTCCTCAACTGTGTCTTTGATGGTCGCGTATTTCTTCTTGAGAGTCTCTCTCTGCATGGTGTGTATTGTCTTGCAAGCTTCCATGGCCATAGACAGTCCCTGCTCAAACTCCGCGGTGGTAAGATTGCCATCCATTTGTAGAAGCGTCACGAGCCCCATGTTGGGTACGAGGGCAACTGGTAGATCTGCGTCCCCGTACTTGTCTTCTGCGTCAGACAAGTCAAGCGCCATCTTTCCTTGAATCTTTCCTACTGCACAAGCCGCAACCAATTCCTTCATCGGGATTCCTGCATCAGCAAGTGCGAGTGAGGCTGCTGTGATCCCTGCACAGCGCGATCCACCGTCAGACTGGAGTACTTCGATGAAAACATCTATCGTGGTTCGAGGGTAGAGGTCGGTTAGGACGACTGGTTCGAGGGATTCTCGAATGACTTTTGAGAGTTCCATCTCGCGTCTGGAGGGTGCGGGTGACTTTCTCTCGTCAACTGAGAATGGCGCCATGTGGTACCTGCATCTTATGACGGCTCTCTCTGGCATGGCGATGTGTTTGGGATGAGCTTCCCTCGGCCCATATACTGCGACAAGGATCTTGTTCTTTCCCTGTTCTATGTAGGCGGAGCCGTCTGCCTTGTCGAGGAGGCCGACCTCCAGCTTCAAAGGCCGTAATTGGTCTAAGCGGCGGCCATCGATCCGCAATCCTTTCTCGTCGATCAGTTTTTCAGGCTGTCTGGGTTCCGGCAACTTGTTCAACAATCCTAGATTTCGATATCATTTCCCTTATCCGATCGGTCAGTCCTCTTGTATGTGCCTCACGTTCAACCATGTATATGGCTTCTACCGCCACTCTCTCGTCCTCCGGGGACTTGCCCCAGACGAGCACGACGCCGTTCTGCCCCACGGTAATCTGGCATCGAGTCTCCTGCTTCAGCATGCTAATCATGGAGCCTTTTCTTCCAATTAGCCGCGGAATCTTAGCGGCACTTATCTCGACAACCCGGCCAGTTGATACTTTTCCCAGTCCAGGACCCTTTGCCGTTAGGAGGGGGTCTCTGGTTCTGTCAAAATCCAGCACTTCTGCTAATACCATATCTCCAACTTCAAAGCTAGAGGAGAGATCTCGTCGCCTGGGCCCTCTTGGACCAGGCGTCTCAGAGGCAGGCAGCATTGCTTCGTAAGGTGCGCGAATATCTACCGACCATCCTGATAATCCGATGTCGACTATTCGACCGCCAACAAGATCGCCAGCGCGTGGAAAGTAGCCGCCCTTTAACGGGACAACGAAGACCCTGTTACCGTCGATTTCGAGGATCCCAATGCAAGCCGAGTAAATCTGGGTCCCGATTTTGTAAGCGTTGTCGCCTAGGAGATGATCGCCTTCTGCAAGAAGCTCTCCCGGGGCTACTACCTGTTTTGGTTCTGCTACTAGGACCAATCTTCTTGCAAGCCTCTAAGTCAATACCTTTGTCTGAATAGTTCCCTGCGTCAGCTTTCCCACTCTGTCGATGAATGAACCGTACATTCCGGCTGGCATTTCAATAACTGCCATCAGAGATCCGTCCGACTGCCATTCCTCACGACTTACGGTGCCGAAGCTCTTGAACGTGTTGTATGCTCTCGCGGCATGCTCGGGAAAGACCTTGACCGCAATGCGCATCTGCTCCAGCTTTATCGGAAGAATAGGTCTCAACTCTTCTATAACCAACTTCGCCTGTTCTTCAGCGCTCTTGTATGGATCTATAGAGAGACGTACCTGGCCCATTGCCTGTTCGATTCTCAAAGGTGGATGGGGAGTTCCGGTCCGGGGGTCGATGGCGTTGCGGGTGATTATGGTCACGATCTGTCGTCTCTTTTCCTCTATGAGCTGTCGGCGCTGTTCTGTTGTGAGCTGAAGTTCGCCGCTCTTCATTACCTCCTCGGCGATTAATTGCGGGTCGGTTGAACCGAAGTATTTCTGAAGCTTCTCTTCAGAAGCCCTAGTGCCTTTGCTTGAGTCTGAGTATATTTCCTCGATTAGAAGCACTTGGGAGATAGGCACTTGTTTTCCAAGCTTGTAGTCTAATGCTGGTTGGGGTTTTACCAGTATCTCGAAGTGGTCTTGTCCTTTTGTTAGGCGAGCGGTTGTGTACTTGTCACTCATTTGCCAGCCGGAGCCTTTTTGCTAGCATCCATCCTTCGAAGGTACTTGTCAACCTCTTCAACGGGGAGTTTCTGGAACTTTCCAGTTTCCCGTGGAATAATTGCAACCCGAATCTTTTGAGGTTCAGCCTTGCCTTCCAACACCTTCGTCATGCACTTCATTCCTAGCAAAAGGGCTTCGTCCATCGTGAGATTATCCCGATATTCCGCTTCAAGAATCTCGTTTGCCGCGTCACCGCCAGCCCCTATCGCCCAAGCCCGATACGCGAAGAATGCACCGCTGGGATCTGTCCAGAATAGTCTGCTGCCTTTCTTGTCAACTCCTCCGAAGAGCATTGAGATGCCGAAGGGTCTTACTCCCGCATGCTGAGTGTAGAGCTGTTTGATCTCTCCGATTCGTCGTGTCAGGATTTCAATGTCGATGGGTTCGTCGTACATTAGCTTGTTGCTCTGGGCATAGATTCTGGCTTGATCGACTAGAATGTGAGCGTCGCAGCTCAGACCAGCGACAGCAGTTCCGACATGCTCGTCAATTTGGAATATCTTCCACATGAAGGATAAGTCTTGAAGTTTAGATCCGGCTCTCTCCTCTGCTGCGAGAACGACTCCCTCTGGTGAGGCGATTCCAAGAACGGTCGCGCCTCGCTTAACGGTCTCGCTTGCGTATTCAACCTGGAAGAGTCTCCCGTCAGGAGAGAACACAGTAATGGCCCGATCGTATGCGCCGGGCACGGCAAACATCGACAAATTTTACACCTAGATAGATTTCGAAGAAGCGAGCCCGTAGGTGCGTACTAAAACCTTTCCCACGATCCGTTTCTCCAGTGATCCAAACGCGGGGTCGGCCCGTCGCAGAGAATATCATCCCGTGGAGAGGTCATGCTGGGACTGGCGTCCTCATTCCCCAAGAGAACTGTCAAGGAGTATGTAATATCGTCTAGCCTAACAGCCCTCATTGGTCGGTCGGGTCTCCCAAACCGTTTTCGAGAGAATCTAAGAGTTGTTTGGTTTCTTGCTCAGGTTCCAGATTCGACTTGATTCTCCTCCGAAACGATAATTGGATCTTGACCGGGTCTTGATCCTTCATCCTGAGTATGCCGCGGAAGGCTTCTCCTTTGTCCAAGCGCAAGTGTAGCCCGCCACTTTGGTCAAGGTGATTGCTCAATGCGCCGAGAATTGACGCGCGATCAAGACTCGGCAGGCTCTTCCACAGATGGGCCAAGAATGACCTAGTGGGTGCTCCGCGAATGGACAGTTCAACCATTCGAATCTCGTTACCGTAATGTCCATGGAACCTTCGTGTTTCCGCCTTAGAAGGAAGAGCCCCCTCCGGAAAAACTCGGCTCAATGCTTGAAGAACCCGATCTACATCTTCTGTTGCGTGAACGATTGCGGATATCTTCGCCGAAAATGCTTCCAAGCTCCGGAACCTCCGTCTTTCTCACTTCTGTACTAGCTTCGTTAAAATACTGTGATAATTGGGACATCTGGGAAATGTCGCAAGAGTTCGCATACAAGCAGGCGCTGATAGTCCGATTAGACCTGAAAATTGGTCGGGGAAAGATTGCTGTCCAGTGTTCTCACGCTGCAGTGAGCGCTGCCGAAGAAGCGCGCATACGCTTTCCCCAATGGTGGAAGGGATGGCTGGAGAATGGTCAGCGAAAGATAGCCCTTAAGGTGCCCGACCTTGACGCATTGTTGAATCTTGAGAATGTTGCAAGAAGGAATCGGCTTCCCGTCTATCTCGTCCGAGACAGGGGTCTCACTCAAGTGCCTCCGGACACGGTTACCTGCGTCGGAATAGGTCCCGCACCTTCGAACCTAGTAGACAATCTAACCGGTGATCTGGCCCTTCTTTGATCTCACTGGGTCAGTGGAATCCTCCGCGACTCCGTGTCTATGCGACAACATGTCGTATCGCCTCTTTGCGTCAGCAACATATTCTGTGAATTCAGTGTCGATTGTTTCTCTGAAACTGGACCCGGTTTTTTGGAATAGCTTCCTGAGGATGATGCGTTCAATTACTTTCGAGGCGCCACCCAATGACTTCCTCAGTCCGGTCACAAAATCCGCGACGCGATTTGGAATCTCTTCACGCGGCAGGGAACATATCGTCAGGAGATACTGATACAATGCTTCGCGTGGCTCATTCCCGAGTACAGAGAGCCCTTCGTCAATACATTCTAAGAGGAGCTGTTCGAAAGGTTGGGCACGCGTAGTCAAGCCACGATTCCTCCAGAGGGCTCTTGAACGCCTGATAAACGCTCCTCGTCATAGTTTCTTTCTTGTCGGCCTCCCTGTAGCTTGATGACCTTGAGACCTTCGAAGTTGAAGCGCAGTTGTGATCGAAACAGACCTTGTACCGCCCCCAGAACCCTCGGTTCAAGTGCATCGTAGTTGATGAGTACTAGAATTGAAGCATTTTCTGATTCCGTCATTTCTACGACGGATGAGAGAACGCCATAGGCCTTCTCAAATCCTTGCGAGAGAATGATATCGGTGAAGACATCGAACACCATTCCGATTCTCTTCCTTGAAAGAGCTTGAAGGAGCTTGTCCACTGCATCTAGTAGAAGTGAAGTATCTCGCTCCGGCAACAAGACCTGCTCATCGGAAAGCCTTGCAGGACTCGAGGTCTTTGTGCTGAAGCTGAAGAGACTAATGTTTCTCTGGTCTCTGAATTGACGGTAGATCGGACTGCCCGCGCTAGTAAAGATGGCGACCGCTTCAACGTTTGCCTGGAACTCTCTCACGAATTTTTGGACGAGTTCTTCGTAGTCGCTTGTCGGCTCATATTCTATCAGCAATCGGTTTCCGAGAATATCTTGATGCTTCACATTGAATGTGCTCGAAAAGGCATCTTGTTGCATCGCCAAGTCAATCACCCTTGCAGTCGGGTTGACTCGCTGGAGCAAATCGAGTATTCCCGCGTGGGCTCCCTCTACGTTCAACGCCCAGATTCGTCCTACGTGTTTGGATCTTGGGGTGGAGTCTGGAACCATGATCTTGTCAATTACATCCTGACAGCGATCTAGGTCAAGTTCATCCAGATCCACAAGTTCTCTCCTTTCAACTGAAACAGATGAAGGCAACGAACTGATCTCTCCTGATGGTACGGTAGTTTCTAAAGGGTGGATGATGACAGAATGCTCCCCTGGGCTGGAGCCCAATAGGCCCGACCCCTTCAGTATTGCGCGGTAGAATGGTACTTCAGCCTTCGTTACCTTACAAAGTACATCCTGTCCCGTTGCCAATCCATCCTTGACAAACGTCTCGACTAGGTTTCTCCGATCGGATTCGGTATTATACAGCACTATGGTATCAATACTCGGATTAGAATACACGGCCTGACTGACGGTCTCTCCGGACGTTACGATCCGTCCAAGGATTGTTGGTTCACGCAAGGCAAAGGCAATCAGCATGAAGAGAAGACTGTCGGCAACAGATCCAATGCTCTGGGAAGTTGGGAGAAAGAGCCCGCCTGCGGCAACTTGGAAAAGAGTTAGCACACCGAAGCACGCCCAACAGAGGCTGATAATTTTCATTGATAGAGATGCTTTCTTATCTTGAACGGTTTTCGATTGGTGGAAAAAGGAGAGAACTGGCATGGAGACAAAGCAGACTAGCAGAAGAGCGCTCGTCGCAATGTACCAGATCTGGTATGAGTAATAATAGTAGGTCACCCCTCCCAAATAGGCTTGATTTAGCATCCAAGGACTGAAAATGAAACCAACAGCGGTCCAGACTCCGACGGCAAGCAAGAAAATCAGGAAAGGCAATGGCGGTTTCGAAACGAATCTTCTCAGCCTCCAGATTCGTCGAGGGTCCGTCTCATCGCCGTTTCGTAAAAGATAGGACGCGACTCCAATGGAAGTCGCCATGACCGCTGTTAGTGCGGCGTCAAGTGGCGGCGATGTTGGGACCTCAAGGGCGTGCGCGTATGCGGTTTCGGCGAGAAATATGATGAACGCTACATTGGCGAGCGCTATAAAGAACCCTGAATCTAGAAAGTATGTTTTCTTTGCTCGAAGTATGAAATATAGCGCTGAGCACGAAGCGGTGAGCGCAAGAACATCTAGGACGCTGATCAGAATATTGACCTCAGGCTAATTCATTCTCTCTTTTCATCGACCGTTTGGTTTTCGTCTTTCTTCAATTCGTAGACTAGTTTGACTGAATCCTGATTCTCGTTGAGGCTTAGCTGAAAGTCAGATGATGAAGCGACCCCGAGTAAGCGGGCGATGTCAACTGGGATTAGGAGGTAGAGGCTATCTCTCAGCTTGACCGGACGTACTTTCAGTGTCACGCAGACTCAACTTTGTAGGCGCAAAGTTGATCAAAGGGATGGGAATAATGGAACCGCTGTGCATGCTGTACGGTTACAGCTGCAAGTCGCCGAGCGATTCTTCGTTTCCCGAAAGGCCTGCCCAACCAAACTTGTCTTTGATTTGGTCAGCCGCCTGTTGAGAGTTTTCAGCTTCGATTGTTGAGATTCTGTAGAGTCCGGCGAGTCTCTTTGCTTTTTCAGTAAGTCTCGGCATAGCAACAAGTATCGATTGAGTCGGAGCGACGTCGAAAATCTTCGCGTACATTGAAGCGACTGCTACTTCGTCGATTTGCTTCTCGCTAGCGATGAAATCTAGTACGACGACTTCTGAAGCGCCTTTCGTCGCAACTGCGTCAAATCTGTGCAACGCCCCAGACCGCCCAGCTATCTGACCGGGCATCTCGACCTTAAACTGGAAATCCTCCAGGACCATTCCTATGGGCTTCATAACTAGATAGCTTCGCTTGAACTCTTCCTCAGCTTCAGAGCCGAGCCTGTAGGCGTAGATATTGACGAATCCTGTGTCCCTTATTGTGAAGATGTGGCCACAATTTCTGCATCTATGTATCGGGCTCGGCATGTCAGAGCGTTTTCCGCATTGACTACACTGAAACCATGCACCAAGCTTCTGATAATCAACTCCTGCCTCTAGCAACTCTTTGTTGCATTTCGGGCAGAGGAGACCTCCCTCTACGAGGAAGTTGTCGACGCTGTCTATGTTTCCGCACACAGTATGTTCGAGGAGAGTCTTACGTTCAATATCTATGGAATTGCAATTTGGACAGACGTAGTCATTACTTACATTCACGGATACACAGGAGGGACAGACTAGGATTTTCTCGTGAAACTTGCGCTTGAAAATTCCTACGTCCCAGAGCCTTTCAACCAACTGTTTCGCGGCTCCTGAGTCTCCCTCGACAACCTCTTCCACCTCTGGGTATCTGACGGTCTGATTTAGATCGAAGCTCGGGACAAGCTCAACTATTTCTCCTCTAACGAACTTACTTAGAAGTAGCTGTACAGATGGATCCTGGTACAGAGCTAGCCTATCCTTCGATGTCACGCCTAGGGACGCCTGGTTGTCCTATCTCAAACTATTCTGCCAAGCGAACCGAACCTCCGTCGATATGCGTTCAATGTACCCTTTTCGTGAAGGTTAGCGTATCAGAATGAATATGCTTTCGAGGACTCGGTGGGAGCGTTGGAAAGATTCATGGCTGACACTGCGGCTGATCACTCGGCCAATTCTAGAACGCCCACCGGAATCCCAGGACTCGATAAGCTGCTTACTGGCGGCTTGCCCAAGAACAGAACCATCCTTCTCTGCGGCGGTCCAGGCACCGGAAAGACGATTATGTCATCGCAATTTCTAGTCAATGGAATACTAGACTACGAAGATCCGGGAGTATACGTCAGTCTCGACGAGAACAAGGTTCACGTTTTCGAAGAGATGTTGGACTTCGGATGGGATTTTGAAGACCTGGAGAATAACAAGAAACTAATCTTTCTAGAAGCGTCCCCAATCAGATATCTTCCAGCCGAAATCAAGGTTGGAAAACTGACAGTAGGACGGAAGGAATTTTCGATGGCAACGCTCATCGAGATGATAAAGACCAGCGTCAAGGAAATCGGTGCAAAACGGATCGTCGTTGACCCGGTGACGACGCTGGTCTTTCAATATGACGGAGTCGTTGCTCAACGCAACGCGCTGGTAGAGTTGATGGAAGCACTCGCTGACACGGGCGCAACGTGCCTGATCACGACAGAACTAAGGCGACCAGGATTTGAAAGAAGCATCGACTACGAGGAATACTTGGCACATGGAGTGATTCTGCTGCAACAGTTGCAGGTGGGAAAATCGCTTCTGAGAGTTATCCAGATCGAAAAAATGCGCAAGACTCCCGTTGACAATCAGCCGCGCCCATACAGAATTACTGATACGGGAATCGAAGTATTCCCGAGAGAAAGCGTTCTCTAGCTCTGCAACCCGCTGCTAGTGGGCATGATTAAGCCGAGTCCCGGATCTCTATTGTAGGGTGTCCACGCCGTCACGTGACGTGCACCCTTCATCTTGGGGACCCGAATGTACCTAGCTAGCCCGTCCTTTGTATCCTCGGCTTTCATTTCGATCACACCGTCTACTTTGTCCTGAATGCCCGCGATGATAGCGGGGTGAAATGCTTTCCTTGAGAGAGATGTTACACAGCTTGCTTTGCAACTTCGGATCTTGGCGACTAGAGTATGGAGAAAGTCGAATGAGGGTCTGACTCCACTCCTTTGCAACAAGGTTGTCAAAGAATCCATTGCTAGGAGAGTTTTGCTCGGGTCACGGGACTCAGAAAGTGCTTTGGAAACAACTATACTCAGGTCAGAGAGTCGTTGAGGGTCCTCACTGTACTGCTCTTTGCTCTTTACACCCACAAGGAAGGAGTAACAGTCGATAAAAACGAGGCTGCGGCGGCCTTCAACTTCGTATTTCTGAGGATCTATACCCATCATGCGCATAGATTCTCTCACGCTATCCGGGAAGTCGTCGAGGCTTGCGTAGACAACGTTCCGGTCTCTCCTGAGCGCCTCGACCACAAGCTGGGTCAGGAGTGTCGTCTTTCCAGTCGCAGGGTCTCCCATAACCAAGACAACTGAGGTTGAAGGGTAGCCTTCGGGAAGGAGTTCGTCAACTATTCCTATCCCCGTCATTTCTCTTGCCGACGATCTTTCCGTCTCGTCTCCGGATGGAGGTGATATCAATCTCTTTGAGATCTCTCGTTGTAGCTCTTGATCTCTGGCCTTGTTGAAGGATAACGTCCTAACTTCCTTGAGAAGTCCGAGTTCGACAAGATCCGACAAGTCTCTGTCTATCTCCTTCGGGTTTCGACGGATCTTGTTGGCGATTCCTTCAACAGTGTCGGTAGATTCCGGGTTTTCGTGGAAAAACATTAGGAGTTCGGCCTTTGTCTCTGATCCGATCAGTTTCTCTATCAGATCAGCTTTTTGGGGTCCCTTATCGACCCGGCCGCTACCTTTGTTGTCCAGAGGGGGCACCCTCAGATCCAGAATCGTAGCTATCGGATCTTGTCAGGTGGGATGGGGGTCGGGGCTAAAGCGAATCCTTCCCGTGTGATATAGTAGTCGTAGCCTTCAAGCCGGTGTTCTGTTCCTCGCATCTTGGGAATGTATATGCGCCTTCGGACTCTCGAATTGTCAAAGCTCGCATCGAGGACGATTAAGCCATCTCCCAAGAATTCCTCGAAGTTTGTACCCAACTGTTGCTTACCCCACGGGACTTCGCTTATCATTAGTGTTGTACAGTTGGCTGCTTCCAAGAATTTCAGCATGATGTGCAGAAAGCTCCTAGCCTCGGCCGTGCTTTCGAACGCGGTCATTAGTGCCGAGAGGGAGTCGAAGACGAGCCTTCTAGCATTGATGCTGTGCAAGGCCTCAAGCACGGTTTCTAGTGCCGTGCTCACGCCTGCCTTCATCGTGGATTGTAGTGAGACTATCTGGAGTTTTCCTTCCTTCTCAAGACGATCAAGGTCCCAGCCGAAACGTCGAGCATTCCGTTTCAGTTTTTCGCCGCTCTCTATCACGGAGGCGTAGACTCCGTTCTCGCCGCACCTCACCGCTCCATGGTAGAGGAATTGCAGACCAAGGGTGGTTTTTCCTGTTCCCGGCTGACCGGCAACGATTATTGTGTCTCCCCTAGCTAGTCCGCCTTCGATTATCTTATCCAAGCTTGCGATGCCTGTTTGGGCCCTTTCATCATTCTGTTGTATGGTCGGAGCGCTGGGTCTGCGGCTCTCCATTACTTCTCATCCTCCAAGGACCAGAGTTTCACTGGTCCGACTTGTCGAAAGTTGACCATTCGCTTAGCCCTAAGGACATGTAGGTACTTTGACGCAGTGGATCGGTTGACGCGGAGATCTCTCGCTATCTCGCCGATTGAACTGCTGGGTCTCTCGCCAAGAGTGTGAACAATCTTATCTTCGATAAGATCAAGGCGACCATCTTCAACTTCTAATCTAGTTGTCAACTCTGACTGTCAACTGAGAGCGTCA
>DASPWY010000113.1:0-2972 GCA_035637575.1 Bathyarchaeia archaeon | reverse complement strand
CCGAGCTGATGGCCATCGACATGAACGTCTCTCCCACGCCAGTCTGGTCGATCATTATCCGACGCAGGTCGTGGAGATTCTCGTTTAGGAGCTTGAGATATCCGAGTACGGACCCGTACTCTGTTCCCAGCTCGAACTGCTTGAGGAGGACCAGGTCAAATTCTTTGTCGCGCTTGTCCACAACAGCTACTGCTGAATGGTCCAGTTTCTGTCCCAGGTCCACGCCTGCGACAAAGAACTTAGGGGCCGGTGAGGATGGTGCCTTCTCTGATGTACTCAAGGTTCTGATCCACGCATCTAGTAATTAGGGCCATACTGAACCAGCTATCTTCGTCGTCGGCGAACTCTGCTTCCATCTCTCTTTTCCACCTCCAAGGATCGGTGGCGAACTGTCGCCTGAGCTTCTCAAGAATCTCGAGCTTGAGAGGCCCGTTTGGTTCGAGTGCGTCCAGGTAACTTACGTGGTGTCTCGAGAAGTCGAAGAAGTTTACGTCGTCAGTGCACATGGCGTAGAACATGCTTTCGCGCGAGCCGGGAGTGCTTGTTGCGAGAAACCTGCCGTTTGTAGTAGCCAGAGAGAAGATCGCAGCCTCATAGAGTTCCTTGTCATCCTTGATATACGAGAATTCGTCGGCGTAGAGTAGGTTGACACCGGGCTCTCCTCGTATTGTCTCTGGACTGTTTGGGAACGCTTGGATTCTGCTTCCGTTGTAGAACTCGATCTTCGTCTTGAGCGGTTTCAGCGCCACATATTTTGGTAGTTTTGGAAGAAAGTTGGTAATCTTACGGATGATGATCTTGGATTGGCGGACAGCGGGCGCCAATACTAGCTCGTTGAATCCTCGGCTTCGGAGACATGACCAGAGCAGGAGGACAGCTACACAGTGGGTCTTCCCGGACTGGCGGGACCAGCGAACGACGATGAACTGTGCAGGGTCCCGTAATAGTTTCTCCTGGTAGACTGTTGGTTTGAACCCGAGATATTGGACACAGAACTCGACCGGATCTGCGGGCCATTCCTTGGTTCGGCCTCGAACGGCCTTGACCCGTTCTAGCTTGTCATCCAGCCGTCGAAGTCGTCCTTTGAAGCTCATCCAACACTGTCTCCATCTGATCCATCTTCTCTTTGACACTCTCCAAGTCAAAATTCTTGAGAACACCATCCAGAACCTGAGCAAGATACCCCATCACCAGGTACCAGCGCTCTTTTGGTGAGATTCCTCCACCGCCAGATCTGCTTCTCCTCCCTGATCCTTTCGCGAGACGCTCCGCTTCGTCGATAGCCTCGACGAGTTTAGTCACGACTCGAGTCCTGACTTCTGGCGCGACACCTTTCTGCGTCACTCTTCGACGGGTCAACCCTGGACTTGGCATCGGTAATGGTGCAAACAGTTCTCGCCGGACATTGCCGATGAGCCGGCGTAGAAGCGGAAGACCCTTAATCCTTGTCAAGACGAATTAGCTTTGATTCCCGAACCCGGGTCTAGTTATTGGGCAAGAGAGGCCGTCGAACTAGGCAAGCGCAAGCCTGTCGATTCAAAACCGTCCTTGGGTTAGCGATGAGTGCCCGCTAGTTTGCTCGTTATCCTTGCGGCTCCTGCTCGTTCCCGGACCCTGAAAAACGCCCTTTTGGATTCAAAAATAGCCCCAAAAGCGCAGACCGAGCCTGAATCCGAAGAATCAACGCCAAGACCCCCCCTCCAAGGGGGGACCCCTCGAAATCAGGGCGGACAAAATCTTACTTAGACTGTCCGCCCTGGCTCACTGAGGCCGGCATCATCCGTGATATTGGCAATAATCGGCAAGTTTCCTTAAACCAGACTTTCCAGATTTAGCACAACTCTCGGAGAGATAATCGGTCACCGGGCTTCTCGCGATTGTTTCCCCGAGCGATTCCGCTACCTATTAGCCCGGGTTTTGGTGACGGTATGCTTTGGTACGCGATTCCAGCCGAGTCTGTGAGAGCCGAAACTTTCAGGGATGCGAGGAAGCTCGGGATCAAAAGCAGTACTGATCACACTCCTAGCCCTCGCTATAGTCCTAATCCCAAACCATCTCCCCAATGTAGCAGCACCGGGGACGGCGCAACCAGCTATTTTCTTCTTCCATAGCCAGAGCACAAAGACGCTGAACACGATAACGTCAACATTTTGGGCGAACACTACCCAAGCATGGTCAGGAACAGCTCAGACCGATCAGAGAACGGTTTCCAGTAGCACCCCTGGAATATGGCACTACTACTCCCAGCCCGGGCTGGCTGGAAACGTCAGTTTCACCGGACCACTCACATTCGTCCTCTATCTCGTGTCCTCGTCTGGTACCGGAGGAGGCACCGTGATAACTGCGAACGTCAACAAGATCACCTCGACAGGCGCGGTAATCCCGTTAGCCGTGGGCAGTCTCTCTGGCACACCGATATCCACAACGCTTGCAGCCTACACCATCGCCCTCACCAGCAATACCTACCAGATCGAAACAGGTGCCATCTTCGACTTCCAAGCCACAGTCACAGTCGGCGGAAGCACAGCTCGCACAATCAGCCTTTACTACGACTTTGGCTCGGACCCCAGCCAGGTCTCAGTCACATTCCAGCAGAGAATGGGAATCGCCTTCTACTCAAGCCTCAATCAGACGGGAGTCCAGACGCCGTTCTTCAGCAGAAACTGGACGACGCCCGCTCGACAGGTAACACTCAGGACGTCCTTATTCGACGCCCTCGGACTATACGACATAGCTTCAGCCCGAGCGAACCTCACATCGCCCGCCGGGTCGACTCTCTTATCCAACTCGCCCCTCACACGAGTAATAGGGTCCGCGCCGAACTACACGGGATCTTGGTCGCTCAACTGGACCTACTCGTCGAACGCTCTCAGCGGAGCGTACAATTCAAGACTTGCAATGACAGACAACAGCGGCGTCTCGGCGGCACTCTCACTCTCATACACAATCTTCGCGACGTGGTTTCTCAACCT
>DASPWY010000112.1:0-9063 GCA_035637575.1 Bathyarchaeia archaeon | reverse complement strand
AATATTATGGTTTCTTTTTGCAGTTACAACACTCCTATATCGTTTGAGATTCGGACCCCATTGCACTCATCGTTAGTGTCCGAGGGCATCTGACCAGATGATAAGGCAGGGGTGGCCGTACTTTGAGGGTTGGCCGTTTCAGGAGCGTTGGCTCCAAATCGATGGTCTCGGAATTCACTATGTAGACGAAGGCTACGGGAGCCGGCCGGTCGTAATGGTCCATGGCAATCCAGCCTGGTCCTATATGTGGAGAAGTCTCATACCCGCAATATCTTCCGGTCACCGGGCCATCGCAATGGACCTGATGGGGTTCGGTAAGTCTGACAAGCCAAACCCTCTGCTCCACGACTTTCCCCATCATTCCCGGATAGTCTCTGGGCTAATCCAGTCCTTGGGACTCAGGAATATAGTTCTGGTCGTTCATGATTGGGGGGCTCCCTTCGCGTTGCAATATGCAGTGCGCAACCCTCAGAATATCGCTGGGCTGGTCATTCTCAACACATTTCTCACAACGGACTTTCGCATTCCACCTGCTGCTGCTTCGAAAATTACTCCTTCGATAATCAAAGATTCTGCCATGCATCCTGAGAAAATATCCGAGGAGACTATGAAGGCCTACTGGGCTCCGTTTCCTGATGACGAGTCAAAGCAAGCCTACCAAGCGTTTGCGAGAATGTTTCCCGATTCAAATTATCATCCGAGCTTCAAGCCGCTGAAGGAGGTCGAGCAGGGTCTCACGCAACTGAAGGTTCCAACGACGATAATTTGGGGCACAGGAAAATCAGGGACGACCTATGCTGAACGAATCTCCAAGATGATTCCGGAATCGAAGCTCGAGACAGTGAACGCTGGACATTTCGTTCCTGAGGATTCACCTCAAGAAGTCGAGAAACTCGTTCAGAATTTTCTTGAAAGTCACAATTTGTAGCCTGTTATGCAAACTATGGTCCACGTCCCCTCACATGACTGTTGCTTCCAGGGGGGAATGAATTAATAGCCAGTAGTCGAAACCAGAAGCTTCGCTGAGACGGCATGAAATCTGAGGTTCTCCCGATCGAAGGAATTGACTACGTAGAGATCTACGTTGGGAATGCCAAGCAGGCGAGCTATTTCTATCAGAACGGCTTTGGATTCACACCTATCGCGTTTGCCGGACCCGAGACAGGGGTCAAGGACAAGACCTCCTACCTGATGCAGCAAGGAGACATTCGATTACTCCTAACCACAGGCCTAAACCCTGACCATCCAATCTCAAGGTTCGTTCTGACGCACGGCGATGGCGTCGCCGATATTGCACTCCGTGTAAAAGACACGGAATGGACCTACAACGAGGCAATCAAGAGAGGAGCAAAGGGAATCAGAGCTCCTACTAGCTTGAAGGACGACCATGGGGTCCTCAAGGGCTCGGCTATCTCGGCCTACGGGGACACAGTTCACACGTTTATCGAAAGAGACGGGTACAAGGGCGTCTTTGCTCCGGGGTTCGTGCCGATCAAGGGCAATGCAGAGCCAGTTGGACTTCAACGCGTCGACCACGTCGTGGCAAATGTCGAAGAGGGGAAGATGGACTATTGGGTCGAGTTCTACGGTAAGGTCTTCGGCTTTTCACAGCTAATCAGTTTCGACGACAAGGACATCAGCACCGAATACTCGGCTCTCCGCTCCAAAGTGATGCGGAATCCGTCTGGAACGGTCAAGTTTCCGATCAACGAGCCCGCCGCTGGAAAGAGGAAGTCGCAGATTCAAGAGTATCTCGACTATTTCAAGGGAGCCGGCGTCCAACATCTTGCCATTTCTACTGACAACCTAATTGCGACTGTGTCGCGTCTCCAGCAGAGAGGCATTGAATTCCTGAATACTCCCGACTCATACTATGCGGAATTGCCTAAGCGAATTGGAGGAATCTCTGAGCGCATTGACGATCTCAAGAAACTCCGCATACTCGTCGACAAGGATGAAAAGGGCTACATGCTTCAAATCTTTACCAAGCCTCTCCAGGACAGGCCTACCCTCTTCTTCGAACTGATTCAGCGGAGAGGTAGCGAGTCCTTTGGAAAGGGCAATTTCAAAGCCCTCTTCGAATCGATAGAACAGGAACAGGCAAAGCGCGGCAATCTCTAACGACGCATGAAGCTGGTCACCTACAGCGAGCACAAGACCCCGCTGAGGACCCGGCCAGCACTCCTCTGGGGAGAATGGATTCTAGACATTCACGAGCTAACACGTGTATCCGCTCCTCTTGGCATTAGCATCCCGCCCACAATACAGACGCTGTCCAAAAACGCCTCTTCAACTCTCGACGTACTTGCGAAGGGTCCGAAAGTCCTTGAAGATCTTCAGAAACTATCTTGGCGGATTTTCAACCGAATCGACCCGGAAAAAATCCCCCGAACAATGGAGAAACTGAGTGAAGTGAGAATTCGGCCGCCCATTTCTCGCCCTCCAATTATCAGGGACTTTTACGCCTTCGAGGATCATGTAAAAGCAGCAAGAGCTCGAAGAGGCCTTCAGATGCCAGAAGAATGGTACGAGTTCCCCGCGTTCTACTATTCCAATCCCGCCATGCTAAACGGTCAAGACGACCAAATCCCATACCCTTCGTACACTAAAATGCTCGACTATGAGCTTGAGGTCGCCTGCATCATCGGAAAAAGTGGGACGAATATTCGAGAAGAAGAAGCAGAAACACACATCGCCGGATACACAATAATGAACGATTGGAGCGCACGGGACATCCAACAGCCAGAAATGAAGATTGGGCTAGGCCCGGCAAAGGCGAAAGACTTCGCAACCTCAATTGGACCCTGGCTCGTCACTCCTGATGAGCTACAAGACAAGAAGATTGGGCCCGGAAAATTCGACCTGCAAATGAAAGCAACGGTCAACGGGAAACAACTATCGGACGGGAACATGAAAAAGATGTATTGGACCTTCCCACAAATGATCGCCAGAGCCTCACAATCAGTCGAGTTGAGAGTCGGAGAGATCTTCGGGTCGGGGACAGTAGGAACTGGCTCTCTGCTGGAGCTAGGGCAGGAAGTCCACCCGTGGCTGAAACCCGGAGACCGCGTGGAGCTGGAAATCGAACGGTTAGGCGTCTTGAGGAACAGAATTATAGAGACCGCGAAGTCGTAGCGCTAGACGAACTTGCCAAGTTATCAGCGCCTTGGAAAGCTTCCTCAGAAGCGACACACTCAGTTCAGAAAGCCTGATGGGTCTCTATACCATGAGGAAATTTTTGGAACGGAGGCCTTCTCTGGGGTCTATTCGACCCTCTATCATGAATACGCTCCGACTCGGGTCTCGCACATAAAGAAACTCAGGGATCTCAGTATCTCCGAATGGCAACCAAGTGAACACCGCCATCACCACATTCGCACGAAGAACCTTGAAACCACGAAAGACGCGGTTGAAGGCCGACAGGCCCTCTTCTACAACAATGACGTGTTCATCTCGTCAGCTCGTCCAACCGAATCCATGGAGTCGTTCTTCAGGAACGCCCAAGGCGACGAGCTCTACTTCGTCCATGAAGGGAAGGGAACCCTAGAATCCGTATTCGGGCTCCTCCCCTTTCACGAGGGCGACTTCATCGTAGTCACGAGGGGGACAACCTACCGGATCATGCTGGACTCGAAGGAGAGCAGATTCTTGATAACTGAGTCGGCGGGTCCGATTGAGATACCACGAAGATACCGGAATGATTACGGACAGTTGGTGGAGTTGGCGCCCTACTCCGACCGCGACTTTCGAGAACCCGAGGAACTGGCTATTCACAACGAGAAGGGGGAATTCGAGGTGCGCATGAAAGTTGACAACGCCCTGATGTCGTACACGTTCGATTTTCATCCTCTTGATGTAGTAGGCTGGGACGGCTACCTATACCCGTGGATCTTCAACGTCAACGATTTTGAACCCCTCACGGGCAGGGTTCATCAACCGCCGCCCATACATCAGACGTTTGAAGCGCCAGGCTTCGACGTCTTATCCTTCGTCCCGCGAAAACTGGACTATCACCCGCTAGCCATACCTGTCCCCTACAATCACAGCAACATCGACAGCGACGAGATCCTCTACTACGTCAGCGGCGATTTCGGGAGCCGTAGAGGGATCGAGATAGGCTCCTACACACTGCATCGGAGAGGAATCCATCACGGACCCCAGCCGGGCGCGATAGAGGCGAGCCTCGGAAAAGACTCCACTAATGAGTTGGCAATAATGATAGAGACGAAAAAGCCGCTCAGAGTCACTAGCAATGCGGAGAGGTTGGACGATCCAAATTATCCGTTCAGCTGGACGAGTCCTGTCAAGATAGGCGCAACTGTACCATAACAGAACACTTGTCTGCCATCGAGACTGGTCTAGCTTCAGGCGAGTACACCTACCTTCCGATTGAACGAGTCTATTTCGGATCAGGATCGATCAGCAAGCTTCGAAACGAACTCAACAGAATAGGCTCAAAGAGACCCTTTCTGTTAACGGGACAAAGCATCGCACAAAAGTCAGATCTGATCGCACGAATAGAAAACGCCGCGGAAACGAAACTCGCTGGCGTCTTCTCGGAAATCAGGCAACACGCCCCACTAAGTGGAATCAGGCGAGCAGCAACTGCCGTTAGAGAAGCCAAGGCGGATAGCCTAATCAGCCTAGGTGGAGGCAGCCCGATCGACTCAACCAAGATCATCGTCAAAGAATTGTCCGAAGATTTTCAGCATTCCGCTATTCCGCACATTGCTGTTCCCACGACCCTTTCTGCCGCCGAATTCTCCCACGTCGCCGGAATGACCGATGAGAAACTGAATCGGAAAACAGGGTTCCGAGACCTGCGCATGGTTCCGCGATCAATCTTTCTCGATCCTGAGCTGACCGTTCCCACACCAGGCTGGCTGTGGGCTTCGAGCGGGATCAGAAGTCTGGATCATGCTGTAGAGGCTGTGTACTCACCAAACCATCAATCATACGTTGACACACTTGCGCTCGAGGCCATTCATCTCCTTTTTCAAAACCTGAAAGTCTCGACCGAGAATCCTACGGACCTCAAGTCTAGATTGAACTGTCAGCTGGCTGCTTGGATGTCGTTTGCCGGAGTTTTCAGCGTTGGAACAGGATTGAGCCACTCGATAGGAAGGGTAATTGGAGCAACTTGGAATATTCCCCACGGTATCACCTCCTGCATTACACTTTCAGAAGTCATGCGAATGGAAGCAACCCGAAACCCTGAGAGGCTGGCCCTCATCGCAAAGGCCGAAGGTAAGAACATAGAGGGAGTTCCTTCGGAAAAAGTAGCGCTAGAAGCTGCCGATGGGGTGGATGAACTGGTTCGCGGACTCGGGCAGTCGAAGAGACTGAGAGACTACGGGATCAGAAAAGATGACTTACCAAAAATTGCGCGAGACGTTAGTAGTCATGAATCGGCCGATGCTCTCCGGATTCTGGAAAAGGTTTGGTGAATAATCGTTCGAAGCCTTTTATCGACAGGAAACAAGTAGAGCTTCTCCTTAGACGGAATTTGGCTGAGATCCTTCAACGATGACACGAATCACTGAACGACTCTTCTACCGAATCGCCAAGCGCTGGATTGCCGGCTACACTCTACAAGACGCCATGGATGCGGCGCGCAATGCGAACGAGAGAAAGATACACGCTATCCTCAACCGTCTTGGAGAACATACTCCTGATCGGAGGATGATACAGCAATACCTGGAGGAATACCTGAAACTTCTAGAGACGATCCAGAGCGAGAACCTTCAAGCCACCATATCGGTCAAACCTTCACAGATAGGGCTGGCAGCCGAGATTCCATTGTACAGAGACAATCTCCTCAAGATAATAGCGGCGGCCGAGGGGGAAGGACGTTTCGTTTGGATAGACATGGAAAACTCCCCTTACACAGAGTCGACAGTAGAGATCTACCGCGAACTGCTCGGTAGGCACAAGGATCTTGGGTTGTGTCTACAGGCAAACATGAAGCGCACGGAAAGTGATCTGAGAGATCTCTTGCCGCGAGGCGGAAAAATACGGCTCGTGAAAGGTGCGTACCCAGAGAATGGGGAGGTTGCTTTCAAACGTCGAAGCGAGCTTAACGCCAACTATCTACGACTAATGCACATCCTGTTTGAACAGAATGGGTTCTTTGCGATTGGCACGCATGATGAGAAAATGATCACCGAAGCCAAGAATCTTAGCCGTGATCACAAGTCCGATTTCGAGTTCCAACTGTTGAAAGGGATCAGGGATGATCTAAAATCGAGCCTCCTCGCAAACGGATTCAGAGTAAGCGAGTACATTCCCTACGGTCCTGAATGGTACAATTACAGCAAGAGGAGGATGAGAGAAAGGAAGAGGAACATCCTGCTCCTCATCAGATCCATAACCGGCTAATCTGACGTAACGCTACAGAAATCTCAGATAGGACTTATCTACAAATTCAGCTGGCTCTCTGCGAGAGTCTCCGAAATGAGTAGCGCTGAGAAACCTACTTCAAAGAGTCGGTCCAGATTGGACCAGGTTGACAAGAGGCTTTTGAGTGATATTCTCGCAATTCTCGTAATTCTGGTCTTCACCATCGCCGCTTTCTGGCGCTATCCGGTCCCAGGGGTTCTTCTCGCGGGAAGCTTAGCTCTCACTGTTTTTGTCGCTGCTGATGTTGTACTGTTTCGTAGAGGGTAGGCTTCCTCTCATAATTTTCGATTGCGCGCGCCTTCGGCGAATGCGCCTCTCCCTTCTCTTCCTTTTCTCCTGTCGAAGAATCCTGCTACGTATCCCGCCCATCAGCTTCCTCACTTCACCTGCATAGCTTCCCTTGGGGCCTTTGATGTGGCGTCCCGCGAAGACGGCAAGGAGGAGGCTCGTCCAGGCGACGACTACAAGGTAGATTGGACCGGAGCTACTCGATCCTAGTGAGGGTATTGCCAGCAACAGATCGGCGAAACCAAAAGTTGTTCCTATTCCAACAAATTCCTTTCCAGATCGTAGATGCTTCTTGGAGCATAGCAAGCCGCCGATGAATATGGAGACTCCTCCGAACTGTACGAGGAACGATATGATTCCCGCTAGCACCGCGAAAAGTGTGAGACCACCACTGGATAGCTCAGCGAAGAGATTTGCCCAGCCATTTGTCGCTTGGGACGGGTAGAACTGGGGGATCGCCAGTCTTGTTGCCGTAATCATGACGCCGGCGATCATGGCCAGTACGGTCGAATACCGATTGTCGATGTTGACGATGGCCAAGCCTTAGAGTCCCTCGAAATTTTTCGGGATTCCAGCTAAAAGGATAGGGATACCAGAGTCGTCGGCTGATAGAAAAATCGTACTATCAGACGCAACTGATTCGCAGCTTGAACAGCTGAACCTTCTCAGAATCCAAGATGCCATCGATATTCCTTTCAAGACCCTCAAAGTCTATCACTTCGTAAGCTTTGACCAAGGCCATTTTCGCTCGTGCCCGTTTCATGATGGATAAGCAGATTTCCTCTTCACCCTTCTGATAATGCACGAATGCAGCCGCCGTCAGGATTATGCTCTGAATAGCGTCCCGTTCAACACCGTTCGCTATGTGCCACGCCTGCTCGAGGGCTTCGTGGGATTCCCAGAACCTTTCCTCGTTGAAGAGTTGTACCCCTTCTTCCAACGCCTCTTCCTTGTCAACAGCCTTCGGAGGAGTATCCAGAAGCCTTACGCTGACTATTTTGAACGAACTCTCAGTCAGGAGTCTCTTCCGCTCCTCCAGCTCCTTCTCGTTATCGGCGAATATGTTGAACTCAACTGCCTCAGTGCCTATGCGGAAGTGGCTCGCGCTCTCCCGGGAACCGAGAATTTTCCGGATACTAGCGGAGACATGTTGAACATCTCTTGGAGAGTATCCCTCTTTGTTGGCGATTCTGAAAAGATACCTCGCCAGCGTTGTTCGACCTGAGCCTACGCGAATCCTTGTTCTCTGAGAATTCTGATTCTTAGAAGCTCCTCGCCTGTCAGTGGAGGTAACTCTGATGCTTTGAGGTTCTCCTCTGTTTGTTGCGGGGTTTTGGCGCCGGGTATTACGGTTGAGATGTCTTTGTGATCGAGCGCGAATCTAAGGGAGGCTTGAGCGAGAGTCCTCGTCTTCGATTCGAGAAGTCTGAGCTGTTGGGCGGCTCCTATCAAACCCGCTAGATAGTTGCGGGGAAAATTGCTACGGATATCACCTGACGGGAAGGTTGAGTCGAGGGTGAATTTACCGGTTAGAAATCCGTTAGAGAGTGGCTCTCGTGCAATGATCCCAACATTCCGTTCCCGCGCTGCCTGGAAAAGCTGGTTCTTAGCCTCCTGGCGCAATAAGTTGAAAACAACTTGAATGGCTTCAGGATGTCCATATTTCATTGACAAGATTCCCTCTTCTGGGTCGTGGATCGAGACGCCGTGGTGTCGGATTACTCCAGAATCCTTCAGCTTCTCTAGACCCTCGAAGATCTTGCCATTCTTCAGCAATTGGATAGGGGGATTGTGCAGTTGATAGAGGTCGATATAGTCAGTCTGCAATCTCTCGCAACTCTTTGCCGACGCGAACTCTAGATACTCCGGGCTGAAGTTCATGCGAGGAGGATCATGGTAGAAGTCGCCCCCCACTTTGGTCGCCAAGATAACATCATTCCTGTGCCCCTTCAATGCCTGGCCGAGAATCTCTTCGCTATGTCCATGTCCATAGACGTCAGCCGAATCGAAGAAGTTGCATCCAAGCTCAAAGGCTCGTTCGACCGCCGCGACTGAGACTTTGTCATCTGTGGGTCCATAGCTGTTCCCGTAATTGTTTCCTCCTATTGCCCAGGCTCCAAATCCGACCTCGCTGACTTTGAGAGCCGTTTTTCCAAGGGTCCGATATTTCATAATGGGACTCTATCCAAACATTACGCGTTTCAAATAATGAACTTGCAGAACCTTAGTCTCGCCTGATTAAGCTTAACGTGATAAAAAGAAAGAGGAGGAGCGGAGACATGCTCCGCTTCAGATTTTCTATTTGCTCTTCGGAAACCTTTGGATTTGAAGGTGGCGGTGTCTAATCACGAGGACCGCGGCGAGTCCTGCGACTCC
>DASPWY010000111.1:0-3782 GCA_035637575.1 Bathyarchaeia archaeon | reverse complement strand
AAGTCGTGGAGATACTTCTGTACGATCACATAGCTACCCGCCGCGAAGGGCGGGTCCTCGTCGGCAATGAGGGTGACATCCAGAGCCTCCTGAGCTTTAGGATTCTCTGTCCCGTCGACGAAGCCGATGAGGTCGCGGCTGTCAAAGAAACGGAACCCGTGCACTTCGTCTACAGGGGATACTGCCGCCCCAAGTCGGGCCATGATTCGCGTCGCCAGCTCGAAGCAGAGATCCATCCGCTGCGCGCGGATATGAAAGAGCATGTCGCCAGGTGTCGAGACGGCGTGACGTTCCCCTGCGCGGATCTCTTGGAACTTGTGTAGTTCGACTGGCCGCGGTTTCCCGAAGAGCTCGTGCCAAATATCGGATCCAAATCCCAGCACACACGAAAGACTTCCCTCAAGTTCGCGAAAACCCACCGAGCGTACGAGTGCAGCAAAATCCGCGCAGAAGGATCGGATTTTACCTCGACTGCCAGCACCTGGCCTGATCGCCACAACTAGAAAGATCGCGGCTCGGGTGAGTGGTATCGCTACTGGCTGCGGCAATGCAGCCGAACCCGCTGTCACCATGCGCTCCGGCATAAACAAGGTTCCCATCGCCGAGGGCTGAAAACCCTTACGGTTTTTCGTCTAGTATAGTCACCGTGGGCAGCAGTAGAGAGAGTCTCGCGAAGAAGGTTCTTATCCCTCTCAGAACGCGGCGACTCCATGAGTAACCTGAAAACTGAACTTGAACACATCAAGCACCACATCAAGTATCCCGCGAATAAGACACAGGTCCTAGCAGCATGCAACAACATGACAGATGTTCCATCAATCGACAAGGAATTCGTAACCAAGTCTCTCCCTGACAACAACTACAAGGGCCCAGAAGACGTCGTAAGGGCTCTCCTCAACAAAGTCTAAGCTTTCTCAAACTTCCTTTTTTTTCTTTAGCGTCCGACGTGACGCCAGGCCCGTTCTTCTGGGAGCGATTCTGTTCTAGAAGTTGAATATCACTGCTCGGTCCGAAGTCTTCGTCTTAGGCTGCACCCCAGCCGCGACGAAAGCCTCACCTATGTACTGGGTAAGAAACGTGGACCATTTTGGACCCAGCTCATGCATCAAGGTGATTGTCCAGCGTTCGTTCTCGTTCTTCTCATAGTACTCGAACAAATTGGCGTAGGCTGAAAGGTCGTGAATATACTCGATGACTGTATTCACCGTGATCTTTCCCCACTTTGAAGCGATCAACGCCATGGGAGCACTCTTTCCAGCGATCTGGCCTGCTTTGACGAGGTTGTCGTCCGAGACAGAGTTCAAGATTTCCGCGAAAGTCTTCCTGCTGAGTCGGAGAGCGTTGATTCGCTGGAGATATCTTCCGAACTCGGAATAGTCCAAGAGCAATTGGTTGACAAGCGTGTTGACGCTGACGCTCTGCCGGCCCGCTTCCTCTTGAAGAGCGCTAAGAGCCTTCTCGTTGACCCTGAACGATTTGGCTACGGTCTTGCCTTCACGCGGCATATGGCGTTACTCAGCTTTGGTCCTCGACCCGCACTGAGATATTATGCTTCCCGCTGGACAGCATAACAACGCAGGGTGTGCTTTCCGTACTCAATGTGCACGTCCTGTCTATATTCTCGATCAAGACATAGTCTAGCTTAGGGCAACAAGAGATGGCTAGGTGCTGTGAGTGTGGGAAGGACTCTTTGAAGAACAGAGCGTGCGAGTATTGCGGAGAGACTTACTGTGAAGCGCACTGGCCATTACACCTGTCTCGAGAGAAAAGCAACGAAAGACTGGCCGAGGGAATCGTCCGACTCTGGAGACACGAACATCCTCTCGTCGCCTAGAACCTGTGTGAAGTCGGCCAGCGATAGAGTTGGCTCCAGCCCGGCCTGACGCCCAAATGAAACCAGCCCGCTCCCAGTCCCACCTCTTCCCCGTGTACCACAGTGTCATTCTAGCCGCGATCGTGGTCTTCGCCCTAGCCGTAGGTTTGTTGCGAGAGGACTAGATCGGAAAGTCGCTGTTGATTTGTGTATCTCAAAGTGCACATTTTGAGTAAAGTGTGGACGTATGTGCTAAGTACCTCAGGCACCGTCTTGCCACACTATGACTCAAGCATCAGGGTTGATACGAAAGTTGTCGACGCCCAAGTTGTTGGCTGTGGTAGGAATCATAGCTGTCATTTCAGGCGGAATCGTCGGAGTTAGTGTAGGCTATGCTATTCACTACACAGCACCTACGACCAGAGTATTCTATTTGTTCAACAACTCCCTGCCTTTTAACTCGACAAACTTCGGCGGAATCCCTCATGATATCTTCTCTCCCGACAGGATTACAGTGGACAAAGGCGATACGGTAATAATCCACTACATCAACATAGAGGACGAGCCTGAGCCCCACACCTTCACCATGTATTCCCCTTACAACATCGACTATTTCGTCCCTCAGGGACAGAATGTGACCATCACGTTCAAGGCCAATTGGGCTGGCGTCTTTGCCTACTATTGCACCATCCATCCGCCAACTATGACTGGCTATCTGGTGGTTCTGGGATAAAGGGTGACATCAATGATGAATGAAAGACTTCGTTGGTTGGCCGTTGGACTCCTGCTAGTCGTTGGAGTCATCGACCTTTACTATGGAAACTCGTTCGCCGGATTCTATGAGAATCTCTGGTATGTCATGGGAGGAGTCTACATCTTCGCGGCTATAGTAATCGCCGCCAACATAGAGCCCCGATTCTCTCAACTCACGGTCTTCGCCTACACACTATTTCTGTGGTCGGTATGGGCAACTGTCGCGTTGCAAACGGGCACGGGTCTCGATACGGTTGCCTACGCTGACAAAGCGGTCGAAGCGGTCCTGGCCGTCAATTTGGCTCTTCTATTTCGCAGCTCACGAGCCTCTGTTATCGTCTAGCCAACCGTCCAGTCTTGGCTCGACCCCTCCGCTTTCTTAGGAGAAGCGAGAATAGAACCTATTTTCTAGAGTCCTTGTAATGCTATTCTAATCATTCCTCGAACTGGGCTCTATCTGATGACCAGTACTGGACAGTGCGCGTGGGAAACTACTCCGTTCGACACGCTGCCTAGTATGAGCTTTTTGAACCCGCCTAGCCCTCGGGTCCCAACAATTATCAAATCAGCATTTTCCCTGACGGCCTGATTGACTATCGTTTCTACCACGGAGGTAGTTGCCTCAGGAATATTCGCCTCGACCACGATGCCGCGTTTCTTGGCCTCGGACACAGTCCCGTCAACAATGCCGTGACCTACTCTCCTAGCATATTCAAGGTACAGATCAATCTCTTTCTCGTGAGTGGGCGGTTCGATTACCGGGCCTTCCGATGAAATCTCGGTGTGGTAGTAGAGTGCAGGGGGAATTATTGCGTGTAGAACAATGAGTTCAGCCTTGAGCTTCTCGGCGAGCTCTAGAGCTGCCTGAGACTCTCGAGAAGAGTTCTCCGAACCGTCCAAGGCGACGAGGATTCTCTTGAACATGGATTTCGAAGAAGTTGGGGTAGATTGACTAGGCGGTCTAATCGTCTGGGTCTCCATTTGACTCGATCAATCCCTTTGCATGTTAGTCCTAAGGTTTTCCCCTCGACTCTACCGTCACAACTCGGTTCGGGAGCGCGTCGGGCGCCACTGTGCTTTCACGCTTCGTTCTGTCACTCGGCTAGGCATGTCTCAGTTATGTCAAGCATAATTCATGCAAACTATGGGGATGTGTGCTCGAAACATGAGGACGATTCTGGCTGCCGTCGACCAATCCCACCATGCTCATGACGTG
>DASPWY010000110.1:0-3248 GCA_035637575.1 Bathyarchaeia archaeon | reverse complement strand
TCCAAGAAAGCCCCGCCAAGGCTACTTCTGATGCATAAGCCACTCTAGCACAGACGCGGCACCGTAGAGCTTGTTCTCACCTTGCTGCCAGACAATCGACTGTTTGCCCTCGATCACATCATCAGTAATCTCAAGACCCCTGTGAGCCGGGAGGCAGTGCATGACACTAGCGTCTTTCTTGGCTACCTTCAGAAGATCATCGTTGATCTGGTAGCCGTTGAAATCCTTCATTCTCTTCTCCTTCGAAGCCTCGTCACCCATGCTGACCCAGACATCCGTGTACAACAAATCCGCATCCTTAGCGGCCTGTAGGGGATCATGTGACACATCAATATTGCCGCCTGCGGTCCGCGAGGTTTTCTCCGCTTCACTGAGAACTGTCGCGTTCGGCTCGTAGCCTGCAGGACATGCTACCGAGATGCTCATGCCCTCTAGTGCTCCACCGAGAAGTAGAGAGTTGCAGACGTTGTTCCCGTCACCGACATAAGCGAGCTTCAATCCTTTCAGCTTCCCCTTCACCTCTTGAATAGTCAAAAGATCGGACACGAACTGGGTCGGATGCTCAAGGTCGCTCAACGCGTTGATAACGGGTACTCTCGAATACTTCGCCAACTGCATCACGGTGTCGTGCGAGTAGACCCTCGCAACAATCCCGTCAAGATACCCGCCCAGAATCCTTGCCGTATCTTTCACCGGCTCGCCTCTGCTAAGCTGAAGCTCATTGGCGGCCAGGTAGATTGAGTCCCCACCAAGTCTGCGAGCGGCAACCTCGAAACTCGCCCGGGTCCGAGTCGACGGCTTCTCGAAAAGCAGTCCGGCAATCTTCCCCCTTAATGTGGCGAGAGATCGTCCTCGTTTGATGAGGGTCTTAATCGCCTTGGCTCTCGCGAGAACTCTATCCATCTCTAGTTTGGAAGCGTCGGCCACTGAAAGGAAACTTTTCAATTTGAGACTCTCGACATCCAGTGAGACTTGAAGACGGGCCTAGTATGTGAACTTCATGTCACATGCCCTGCTTGATTCGACGACGTTTGCTCATGGCGATATAACAAGCGTAAAATAGATTCTTTCGAATGGTCTCCAATCCTCACATGGTTACGGTGAAGCAGCCGGCGAGTGGACCAGGGTCGGGCAAAATCGATCACGTGGTGATCGTCGTCAAGGAGAACCACTGCTTCGACAATTACTTCGGCACCTTCCCTGGAGCTAACGGGATGACAATGCCGAGGTCGCCCAATCCGCCGCCTCGGGACCCGGACCATCGGCACAGCGCTTGGCTAACTCGGCAGGCGACTTCTGTCCGCCAACAGTTCGTCGAGGCTGACATACCAGTTTACTTTGCATACGCTAGAAAATTTACGCTCTGCGACCAGTATTTCACCGACGTCGCCGGGCCTTCGACGCCGAACCATCTGATGCTGGTCGCTGCCGACTCTCCCTTCATAGACAACCCGAAGCCCGGAGACACTTCTAGAATTTCCTCCTCGCTTCCGCTGAGCCTTGAATCCCACAAACTGACTTGGGGCAACTATGGAGGATACGCGTTTCAATATCTGAGCGGTGTTGGCGGGAGGAACAAGTTCACCTCTGACCAGTTCGGAAAGGATGCGCTTGCTGGAAAACTGCCCAGCGTCTCCTGGGTCCTGGCTCCAGGCCAGTTTGATGAACATCCACCGGATCCTGGTAGGGGCCGGATGGGAAATGTTACGACTGGCATGCAATGGACTGTAGACCAAGTAAATGCCATCGTTAAGGGCGGGCTCTGGTCGAGAGTTGCCATCTTCGTGACTTGGGATTGTTGGGGTGGATGGTATGACCATGTTGATCCGCCGAACGTCGAAGCTTGGAAGCTTGCGACGCCGCAGCCATCCTACAAGGGAACACAGTTCCGTTATGGCTCGCGGGTTGGCTGTCTTGTGCTCAGCCCCTTCGCGAGATCCGGCTACATCTCGAAGAAGCTACACTCGCACGTGAGTCTTGTCCGTTTCTGTGAATCAGTTCTCGGACTGCCCACGCTTAACCAAAGGGACGCGCAGGCTGATGACATGTCGGACTGTTTCGATTTCAAACGATCGCCTGCTCCGCCACCGGCATAGCCGCGTCTTGCCGAGGTGGGCTTCGGACCGTCTTTGACTAAATGATTCTCCGACAGGAACTTGTCGAGCATTAGAGGCAACTACATGTACCAATTCGATTGAACTATCGTCTGAGCGTTGCCGTCCCTTGAGATCATACTCTCTGCCTTCCTAGCAATCTCGCTAACGGCATCAATAATCTCAAGCAAAGCCCGAGCCCCTTACACGATCATTCTCGTGCTCTTCGGAGTCGCGATTGCAGGCTCCTCACTCTCCTCCATCCTCGGAGTTAGCCTGCTCTACGACAGCTTGGTCGGTGGAGGCCTCTTCGTGGGACTCGTCCTCCCTCCATTACTCTTCGAGACAACGATGAACATTCGATTCGAAGAGTTTCGAGCCGTCGCGAGACCCGCTCTCCGGCTCGCCACGGTGGGAGTTGTCATAGCAACGGTTGTCGGAGGAATATTTCTCTGGCAGATAATTCAACTCCCACTCCTCCCATCCTTCCTTTTCGCCAGCATAATCGCCCCGACAGACACAGCTACAGTCCTTGAAATCTTCAGACGGGCGAAGCTTCCTCGAAAACTCTCGACGCTGATGGAAACGGAGGCCGTGTTCAACGACGCCACGGGAATAACTATCTTCACCATACTTCTCACCTCTCTAGACGTCTCCCGCCTCTCCCTCTTCCAGGCGGCGATCAGCTTCGCAGAGATCTTCGGAGGAGGAGTAGTAGTAGGACTGCTAGTCGCGCTAGGCGCTCACCTACTCTCAAGACTTGTAACCGATCCCATGTCTGAAACCATGATAACAATCACGACCGTCTACGGCTCCTTCACCGTCGCAAGCGCTCTAGGCTTTTCAGGAATAGTAGCTGTCGCGATTGCCGGGCTCTACTATGGAAATTCAACGGTAAGGACGTGGGTTCTTCCTCAGACTACTCGAACGGTCAGAAACTTCTGGAGAATCACATCTTTCATCGCCAACTCCCTGGCCTTCCTCTACATTGGACTCAGCACAGACCTAGCCAGAATTCGGGCTGATCTTCTACCGATCGGACTTGCGTTTACAGCGGTGACGATCGCACGTTTCACATCAGTCTACCCTCTACTCGGAACCTCCAAGATCAATGGAGAACCGATTCCGAGATCCTGGAAGAACGTTGCAATGCTG
>DASPWY010000109.1:0-3035 GCA_035637575.1 Bathyarchaeia archaeon | reverse complement strand
CCTTCATTTCTCGATCAGAGTGGTACTTTCCAAACTTGACTACGTCTGCTCCGTACTCCTGTATTACATCTAATTTTTCTTTTACTGCTGCCTCTGGGACAACTACTGTGCATTGTTTTCCTAGCATGCGTGAGCTGTATGCTACTGCAATGCCATGATTTCCAGATGATGCAGCCACGATCTTCTTGGCAGAAATCTGCAAGATCTTGTTGTAGGCACCGCGGATCTTGAAGACGCGTATTGGTTGGAAGCATTCCAGCTTCAAGTAGACAGTTATCCCGAATCTTCGTGAGAGTGCAGGCGATTCGATCAGTGGAGTTCTAGAAGCGACGCCGGATATTTGCTCGGCCGCAGCCTCTATGTCAGCTAATCTTGGAAGTCTTTCCGGTGGCAAGTCTCAAGGGTACATTTCTTCGGAAGTTCTTTAACCTGTAATGAGTTGCTTCAAGCGTATCACGAGATGCTTCCAACCGCAGGAGTCAACAGGGTCTTTGGTCTCCTCGACCTGCTGAGAGCGTACAACGGTAAGACTGACGTAGCGAATCTCACTATCGACTTGAGGATTGCCCTTGACGAACTTCTGCCGATAATCGATACGGCGGAATACTTGGGACTCGTAGCCGTTCAACAGGGAGACATTTCGCTGACAGACCTTGGGAAGAAGGCCCTTAATGGTAAGATACCAGAGCGGAAGAAGATAGTTCACGACAGGCTAGTAGGACTTGAGCCATTCGCGGACATAGTTCGTATGGTTCATGAGAAGAAGCAGCTGAGCCGGTTCGAACTGGCCAGGTTTCTAAGTTCCAAGTTCGGCTATACAACAGATCTTCCGACTATTATCAACGTGCTCATAAGCTGGGGCGTGTTTGCCGGGCTGTTGAGGTATGATGGGCAGTCCGAGAGTCTGTTGCCTAGAGAATAGTCTTAGCTGATCTTGGAAATGATTCTGTCGGAATAGTCAAACATTGCTGGATCCCTCTGATTCCGAGGCCTCTCTAGTGTTATCTGCACGTCATCGACGATCGTTGCTGGACGATGATTTAGAACTATGACCCGGTCTGCCATGTAGACCGCCTCCTGCACGTTGTGCGTCACCATCACGACGCAATTAGTGGCATAGACCGGATCTCTCCATATCTCCAACACTTCCTGTCGAAGGTTCTCGGCGGTAAGAGCGTCAAGGCTAGAGAAGGGCTCGTCCATCAACAAGACCTCAGGCTGAAGCGCCAGCGCCCTCGCGATACCCACCCTCTGCTTCATCCCACCAGACAGCTCCTTGGGATAAGCGGTCTCGAAACCCTCCAAGCCCACATCTTGAATGTACTTCTTCGCAATTTTCACCTGCTCGTCTTTCGGAACCGTCGTGGCCTGAAGGGCCATCTCCACATTGCCGAGGACCGTCTTCCAGGGGATCAAAGCGAAGGTCTGGAATATTACTCCGATCTTGGGGCTAGGTGCGGTAATCGGCTGGCCGTGGAATAGGACCCGGCCCGAAGTCGGCTGGTCAAGTCCATCAATTATTCGGAGAAGTGTGCTCTTCCCGCATCCTGAAGGTCCCACAATACACAGGAATTCCTTGTAGACGGTGAAGCTGATATCCTCAAACACTGTAGTGCTCTTCCCTTCCCCAGGATAGACCTTGGCGACATCCTTGATTTCGAGGAGGGGCTGACTGGACTGGGACACGTTCTTGATGTCAAGTAAGGGTTCTGTAGGCTGGGTTAAGGGTTCTACGCCTCGAACTTGTACCGATCAGCCTTCCTAAGCAAGCGTCTCCAGACGAGTCTGTTGATGGCTAGGACCGTTGCGGTCATGGCGAGCAGGGCTGCGAAGATCTCCACCGAGGAGAGGAGGACATTCGATAGGTTTGAGGCTTCCACCAGAAAAGAGCCGAGCCCAGGCACATTCGCGTTCGGGTCAATGTATTCGGAGACTATGAGTGCGTTCCATCCTCCTCCCCATGCTTGTATGCTACCTATGAGGATCGCGGGGAAGGCGGCCGGAATCAGAATCTGTTTCACGTAGCGTCCCCCCTTGACTCCATATGCCTTGGTCGCTTCGTTGATGTCGTTTGGAACACTGTTAACTGCTCCGACTATGTTGAACAGAAGATACCATTGCATGCCCGTCAGCAGGAGGATAATGGAAGCGAAGTTGAGAGTGACTCCCAGATAAGGAGTGTTTCTGAAAGGATTGACCAGTATTATCACCACTAGGGGAAACAATGCTGTAGCGGGAATCGATTGGCCGATATCGAATATGGGAACTAGCCACCGGGAAAGTCTCTGGCTCCTCGCGATTAGTATTCCTGCAGCAAGGGTCCAGCCAAGTGCGATAAGGTAGGCTGTGACGAGCCTTGAGAGGGAAAAGAGAGTAAGCCCGATCAGCTGGAAGGCGGTCACATTAGCAGCGAGTATGGTGAGAGCGTTTACAATCGACACGGATCTAGGCGCGATCAGAAGTTCGAGGCCGAAGGCGACCAGTCCGAGAAAAATAGCGTAGCTCAAGAGTCTTCCCCAGAACGGTATTCTGCTGATCCGTTCAGGAAACCTCAATCTCTCAGTGACATGGAGTAGCTTCGTAACTCTTACAACTTCGAGGGCTCTTGTCACGATCGATCTTTGTGACTTGTAGAAAGTACGGACTGGAGATACGATACGATCTTCGTACCTTTTGACTCCCTCGGAAACGACGCTCCTTGGAGTTGCAGTTGTTCTGGGTGCGGCGACTGATTCATACTTGTACTTCTCAGCTCTCGCCCCTAAGGGTCTCCATACCAGTTGGTCGATCGCGTAGATTATGCCTACGAGGATGATTAGTCCCAAAAGAGCAGAGGCTAAGTCTGAATGGGTGGAGGCTTGAGCGATGTATGAGCCGAGGCCCCCGGCCGAAATTGGCGATCCCTTGAACGGGACGTACTCTTCAATTGGAATTAGGTACCAACCTGATCCCCAAGCCAATATGCTCGTCCAGATGAGTTCCGGGTAAACCGCAGGGAGCACGATTTGTCGAAGATATCTTACGCCTCTCAGCCC
>DASPWY010000108.1:0-20698 GCA_035637575.1 Bathyarchaeia archaeon | reverse complement strand
CTCTCCAAAAGAAGCAATCCTCGCGTCCAACACTTCATCGATAAGCATCACGCGTCTCGGAGGTGCCACTCACAAGCCAGACCGAGTCTTGGGACTCCACTTTTTCAACCCGGTTCCAACGATGAAGCTGGTCGAACTAATCAAAGGGAATCAGACTTCCGAGTCCACCGTCAAGACTGCTAGAGGATTTGTCGAATCGCTCGGGAAGACGGTTGTGCAGTCTCTTGACAAGACCGGATTCATCGTCAACAAGGCTTTGATGCCCTTTCTCAACGAGAGCATCAAACTCCTCGAAGGAGGTGTCGCGTCGAAGGAGGATATTGACAAGGCGTTCGTGCTTGGAACAAACCATCCGATGGGTCCTCTACAACTATCAGATTTCATTGGTGTTGACGTTGTTTACCAGACCCTGAAGGTTCTCGAGAACGAGTATGGTGCCTGCTTCAAACCGACTCCTCTGCTCGAGAAGATGGTTAAAGAGGGAAGACTAGGCCGGAAGACTGGGAAGGGCTTCTATGACTACTGACGAGACTCCAAAGATTGACGACCCATCAAAGCGGCTGACAGAGATGATCCTCAAGGGCGAGGATCAAGAATCGGCGCGGATTGCATCGGAAATCGTTGGGGGTAGATCGGAGACGAACGATATCGTCGACGCAATCTCCGAGACAATGAACATCGTGGCAGACCTACATGAAGTCGAGAGATACACGGTCCAGCAAGTCGAAAGCTGCGAACGCGCGGCAGAGAGCGCCCTCAACGCGATAAGGCCTGGACTCAAAGTGGAACAGCGAAGAATCTCCGGCAAGGTAATGGTCACCTCTCTCCATGGAGATCCTCACAGATTCGACAAGACACTTCTCCTGACAATGTTGGAGATGGGCGGATTCTCAGCGCTCGATGGAGGCGAAGAACTGTCTCCAGAAGAGGTTGTTCGAAACGTCAAGAACCTCAAACCAGATGTACTCGCGATTCCACTAGTAACCACATCAGCCGTGAACGATCTCTTGCGAACGCGCTCTCTTCTGGCGAATTCTGGCGTTAAGACCAAACTCGTTACATATGGTAGGGGAGTGGCCAAGCTGCCGAGCGATTCGCAGCTCAGCGCTATGGAAGAAGACTCGCTCAGCATCCTCAGCAGAATAGCCGAGATTCTAATATCTCGCTAAGCTACTTCTTCCTTCTGAGAGCCAGCATGAGATTCCTGGTTCCTTTTACTCTCCAGAGGAGCAGCCCTGAGACCGCGGTTGAAGAGAAAGCGGCTGCAAGCTGGGACACGACAAACTTGACCGAGTAGTCCATTCTGGCTAGCCCGAATGACCATGTGTAGAAGTTGACAGCTGTCTCTTTCAACGATGGAATTGAGTTTGAGGCTGAAGCTACCGCGCTGATAAACCAGCTTGACTCGACGATGTACGGGGTGAAGAGAACAATGGTGAACGGTGTGAGGACGATGGCCGCTGCTTTTACCATTCTAAGCGGGTAGAGTATTCGGCGCACTCGTCGATCAGGACCCGCCATTACGAAAGCAGTGTTTTCGAAGACGCTCATCCAGAGCGTCAGGAGGACAATGGCATTTGCCAAAGAGAAGAATAGTGCGATGGAGAGTGGGATCTTTAGCGCTCCGAGCGAAATGGTGAATGCCTCATCCGTCATGCCGCGGCTCACCATGTAGTCAAAGTAGAGAACCTCGATAGCAACGGCGATTGCTGCGAAGACGATTGCGGGCATCCAGCCTCGCAGAATCTCCCAGCGGAGAAACATGCGCTTGTATGTGGTAGTGCCCGAGGCCACGGCTAACACGTGAAGCTACGACCAATCTTGACTGGTTAAAAACCCGCTGGCTCGCGTAACCGTATCATTTCCGCTAGAGTTACGGGAGCTTAGTCTACACCCGAACTTCAAATTGTGAACAACGTGCTCTGACTGCACGTTCCGCCTAGATTTCACGGTCAAGAGAAACGCGTGATCGGATGGTTGAACAAAGAAAGATGGATACTGGTAGCCCTTGCTCTAGTACTCACAGCCTCAATCCTGAATCCCGGATACGCGGCGGCCCCGAGCCCGCAAGAAAACGTGAGCCTTTACGCAGGAAACAGGCTCATCATAAGCTCAACCCAGCAAGCCATCAGATCAGTGGTTGTGAGAGGAAACCTCTCAGCCGCCATCGTCTCGAACGTGAACTATCCCGCGGAGAACTTCACCATCACTACGAACTCAACCCAGCTCTACACTCTGAACATCTGGCTCTCATACCCGAGCACCTACACAACCGCGATCACTATCAATGATCCTGTCAGCCGCTCGAACAGCCTCTACACCTCCTACTATGTGTCAGCAGGGGACATGAATCTTACAATATTCGCAGACTTTCAGCCAGCCCCAAGCAACGGGGGAGGAATCCCCCTCACCTGGTCATCGTTCTTCGGCTGGTTCAGCCAGTTCGGTAACGCATTCCCCCTCTGGATCAAGATACTCTACACAATACTCGGAGCACAGTTCACCTTCGTCGGCTACCGATGGATCAAGTTCGAGGATGACAAGAGAAGGATTGAGGGCCACTTGCCTCCACTAGACCGTGGGAACAGGATCTACCTATGGATCGACGTAGCGTTCAGAACACTACTTGCCGGCTTCATCATAAGCCTCACACTAATGCTAGGGGAGACCGTCATCATATCAGTAGCGCAGTACCTGTTCTTCGTCACACTCAACCTCTTCCCCCTCGTCGATCTCTTCTCGCTCTTCTTCGTCGCAGTGCTCGGACTGATCATCTACCTCGCCCGCGAAGGACTCGACAAGTTCCTAGACCTAAAACCCATGATGGAGGATTAGATTTTTGAAGAATCAGCGACGAGTAGCATCGAACGACGACCAACTCTCCGAGTTTCTATTCGGCTCGGTAAGACCTTGGTGGGACCGCCGACCATGGCTGAGACGACTCTTCCTCGTCCCGCTCCGATCAGTCGACAAGTCCTATGGGAGATGGAGCAAAGCGAGAGTTTCACCCAGACGATTCCGAAAGATCCAGGAACGCCTCGACCGAGAATATCCACCGGACAAGTTCTCTCCTTCAAATCTGATCGGCAGGGACAGAGAGTTCAACCTCCTACTCGACTCTTTCAGACTCCATGTACTGCGGCATCCCTCACTGACCAAGTATTTTGGCAGAGAAGAGCTGCCCAAAGCGGTCTGTCTCGCAGGAGACAGCGGAACAGGCAAGACCTTCCTCACTATGGTCTCGCTGCGAGAGATGCTCTTAGAAGGCTATCGGAGCGGAGTCCTCGTGACCCCCGTGATCCTGAAGGGGTCTGATGTCTACTCCGAATTCTACGGGAAGAGTACTCGCCAGCTCGGCCGTTTTCTCGACTACGCCAGCTCCGTCCCCTCAGTCGTCTACATCGATGAGTTCCAGAGTTTTGGCCGGAAGGTCCGGGGAGAGACAGGTGCTGAGATAGAAGATACCAGAATTCAGGACGAACTGAACCGCTGGCTTGACAAGATCGTCAGCGGAAAGTCCCGGACCATGGTGATCGTAGCGACCAACGCCTACGAGAAGATCCGGGAAGATATCCGTCGACGATTGTCAAAGGTCAGCTTGAATGACGGAGTGACTCGCGATATGCTTCTGGCAGTTGTGAACGACTCGCTGAAGAGAGAAGGATGGGTCAATCTGAAAGCCGACGATCTCCTCGACATGATGGAACGAGAAGTAACCATCAGACGACGAGCTTCGCTCACCCCAAGCGACGTCCAAGAGATCTTCCGCGAAGTCCGGAAATCAAAAGAAGCGCCCCTGCGTGAGAGGATACGAGAATCCATGACGGACCTCAGAACCATCGAACGGCCCAAAATCTCAGCCGGAATCGAAGATTTCGCGGCAGCAGCTCGCAACGTGAAACTCTACTCAGAGCAGGAGAAATCTCAGGAGGTTGTTGACGCGGTCTACGTGATGAAGCCAAAAGTTAGTCGCGAAGACCTCGGTGGCCTTCACGACGTTAAGAACAAGGTCCTCAACCACATCGCCCTCGCTTTCAATCCATCAATGAGAGAGCTGGGCCACCAGTCCAATCCACGATTCTTCCTACTTGGACCCCCTGGAACGGGAAAGACGTTACTAGCCATGGTAGCGGCCGCCGAGAACAACGTCGGCTTCATCAAAGTGCGAGGGGGCGAACTAATGAGTGGTGCAAACTACATGGGAGACCCGGAGAAACGGATTAAGGATCTCTTCGGAATGGTCCGCCAGAAGAGCCCGTGCATCCTGCTCCTCGATGAGGCTGACGCTATCTTCTGGGGAGGCGATCCCTCTAGCAATAAGATACTGGCGCAGGTAAAGGCGGAACTCAGCGAACTCCGGCCAGAAGACAAAGTAGTGGTCATCGCGACCTCAAACAAGGAGCAGCTCATTGATCAGGCCACCCGAGATAGGTTCGAGCCGAACATCTTCTACATCCACCCGCCACTCAACGACACCGAATGGATTGAGGTTGTCGCCATTCACCTCCGGAAGATGCAGCCATACCTACATCCCGAGGTGGACGCTGCTAAGATAACGAAGATGTTCCGGAGACAGCGAATTCTCAGCCCGCGCGGGGTCGCAGAAACCGTCTCCGAAGCCCACCGGCTCTGGGCCTCCGAAATCGCTGCCGCCAGAGGCATCACTGATGCAGGAGCTTCAGAGTCAGCTGTCAACAACATCACCACGAAGTATCAGGAAGATCTTGACAGATTGAAGGAAGTTCTTGCCATCTATCAACAGGAGGGAACGACACTCAATAGAGAACAAGTGAACCAGAACGACTACAAACTACGACTCTTCCACTTCCAGAAGGCAATATCCAGCCTCGAATCCCTAGAGGACAAGGAACATCGAGAAATTGCGGAGGCACTCATCCTCTCCCAACCTCTATCCGGTGTCACGTACGGTCTCTACACGAGCGACAGGGGCTCGGGAGGCATACTGACCATCCAGTGCAATGTTCGGCCCGCTAACTCAGGTGAGAGACACGTATCCGTAACCGGCCAGGCCAGCTCCATGATCATGGGACAGACCTTCGTCCCTGATCACTCCGTGATAGAGAGCGCCGAGAACGCTGTTGAAGCGGTAAAGTCATGGCTATGGTCCCGAACCCGAGTCGACCTTTCCAAATACCACGTGCACTTCCAGATCAGAAGCATTCTAGAAGGAGCGCCGGGAGCAGGAGTGTCGGGCCCGAGTGCGGGCTATGCTATGCTTAACGCGTTGATCTCCGAACTCTCCAACACTCCAATAATTCAGTCAAAGGTCATGACAGGAACAATAGGTGTGAAAATGGACGTGGGACCTGTCGGGGGCCTCGGTGGAAGAGGTCGAGAAGCAGGTAAGCTCGTAGGAATACTGAAGGCTGAGAAGGTGAAGATCACCGACCTCCTGGTTCCCGACTCTAACTATCGCAGTGCAAAGGACGAGATGAAGATGGTGCAAGATGAAGGAATCATTGTTCACCCAATTACTAACGCGCAGGATGGTTGGCCGATTCTGTTCGACTTGACCAGCGAGGAGCTATCGAAGAAGATACGCGCAGCCCTTGTTGACCGAGAATCTCTCGTTGACCTGGAGTCGAACTCATCTCGATTCCTCGGAACTGGACAATCATAACTGGTGAAACGGGGTAGGTTCCGGTCTAACTCCGAAACGTCATTCCAAGTTACGGAACTCTTGTGGGTATGAGCAGTTCCCTAGTCAGATAACTGATTCTTGATGATCAAGGATGAGTCTCCGGACCAAACCAGCGCAACTCAACAATTCGACGAAAGCAAGACCGTCCAAACCAAGCGAGCCGGAGCCGATGGCATACTTAATCTCATTTCGAACTTCTTGGAATCGGCAGGAAACGTTCTCCTAATCCAAGGACCGCCGGGCGCCGGGAAGACGACGCTGGCGCTTGAGCTCCTGCAAAGGGTACAAGCAACTCGCATGGGAAGCACCATGGTTCCGCCTGCTAGGTTCTACGTGCCAAGCCGAGTTCCTCCCAATAAGCTCCGGAAACACTTTCCTTGGATCCACGAAATGCACGACCCTTTCTCAAAAATGACCTCACCCGACAGCTCAATGGAAGGGTCTGCCGAAATACGAGTGTCTGAGGCGGACGATGTTTTCAACAAGGTTCTCACCCTGAAGCGTTCCAGGCTCAGAGGTCTCATGGTCATAGACAGTTGGGAAGGAGCCCTCAGGAACACAAGCGAGGATGGGCGACGAATGATTGAGTCTGCGATACTATCGGACCCCGACGACAACAGAGTAGGGGTAGTACTAGTGAGTGAAGGCGGACGCGTTGGTGACCTGCCGAATCTGGTCGATGGCATTGTGACCCTATCATCTTCAGAGATGGACGGTCGGAGGTTGAGAACGATTGTCATAAACAAGCTCAGAGGACTCAGAGTCAAATCAGATCGGGCACTCTTCTCGCTCGACAAAGGCAAGTTCAAGCTGCTGCCAAATACGCAATTCGAGAGCGATTCTTCAAAGAGGCCACACATCCTCTCACCCGTTCCCCACACGGAATCCTTCTTCTCAACAGGGAGTCAGGACCTCGATAACATGCTCAAGGGCGGGATCAGAAAGGGCTCCTCGATCTTGATTGACGTGAACAATACCGTCCCTACCATGGGAGTGAGACTCCTCCTTAGAATAATCAACGCAAACTTTGTTAATCAAGGAGGGTTCTCCTGCATCGTCCCGTTCAGTACCGTCAGCTCGGAAAACGTCGCAGAGTCCCTGAGACCTATTGTTGGAGAAACTACCTTCAGCGAGAGAGTCCGCATCATGGAATACAACCATGAACTTCCAGAAGAGAAATGGAGGGTGCCGCTGAAAGGGAATCCACTGGATGACTTTACGCTCTTTGGCAAAATTTGGAAAGAGGTAGAGACAGACTCATCGTCAATAATCCTCGCAATAGACCTCGACAAGCTAGTCCAAGTTTACGGGGACAATCTGATGCTTCCGAGCTTAGCAAATCTGGGAGCGAGTATCCGCGATGCTGGTGCTGTCACACTCGCGGTAGCTTCAGAGCCGAACAAGATCAGGGAAGCATTCCTGAGAACAGCGGACTATTACCTCAAAATTGAGAGCATTAACGAAACAATGGTCATCTATGGCGTCAAACCGTTCACAAATGTCTACGGAGTCGAATTCGCGTTCGACCCTGGCTACCCCTCGCTGAAACTTACTGAAATCGTATGATTCAACGGCACGAGTGGTCTAGCGTCTGCCTCGATACGTTACTCCACTAAGAACGTTTGTAATCATTTACTACCTTCAGAAAATTCTTGAAAACATCGGCCCCTTTGAGGGTATGATAAACCTCAGGGTGGAATTGGACCCCGAACAAGTTCATCTTCTCATGCCTCATTGCCTGGACAGTACAATTATCTGAACTCGCAAGAACCTTGAACCCGGGCGGAGCCGCAACTATTTCGTCGTTGTGAGATTCCCAGGCTGTAAACGAGGGCTTCAAACCGGCCAAGATAGAGTCCTCATCCGAGACCGAAACCTCGACCGGGCCGAACTCGGGTTTCCTGGCTAGGTTTGTCATGCCCCCGAACGTCGTCGCCATGAGCTGATGGGTCACACAGATACAAAGCATCGGAAGCTTGATCTTGGTCATCAAGTTCGATGCCTCTCTGAGCTCACTAGTCAGTCCATCGAGGGATCGGACGCTCTGAGGTCCCCCGCCCATAACCAGTGCATCAACACCCATAGCCTCGAACTTCTCCAGCGGAGTAGACGGAGGCATCAGGCGAGAGTCTACTCCCAGCTCTTGGAGTCTCCTAGCTATCAGGTGATTGTACTGGCCTTTGACGTAGACAACGGGAATAGTTGTCAGGGCTACTCGAACTCTATGGTCGCAGGCGGTTTCGGCGTAATGTCGTAGTAGACTCGGGACGAATCGCCAGTCTTGAGAATTGATTCTGCAATATCTTTCAGAATCTTCCACGGGACCTGAGCAACCGCGGCTGTCATGAAGTCACGTGTTGAGACGGCTCTAATTACGACCGATAATGGAGGCCCTCCCCTCTTCTCCTTGACTAGAATTGCCACCCGTGTCACCTCTGAAAATTTCTCGACGAGGCTAGATTGGGCTACGCGCAGCTTCTCGGGAAGCCACCCGTACGTTTCTCTACTATCCTCTTGTATCTTTATTCCAGCCAATCGGCCGTAACTTCTTGTGTCCCCTTTTACTCCAGTCACTCGATCTTCGAAAACATCGACGCGAGTCTCTGATTTGGGAAGACCCAGAGCCGCAGCCGCCGTCTCGTCCAAACTCTTGTAGAGTGGGTCCTCCGCGAACTTGTTTTCAATGACACCCGCGAAGTACTGGTCGTAGTCGAAGGGGCCGAGTTTCTCCTCAATGATCCTTGTTGCTGATTTGAGAAGCCCCAGCTTTTTCTTAGAAACGGTTCCAATACATCTTACTAAGAGCCCTGGACCTGGAAACGGTTGCCGTTCAGAGAGGTCTTTCGGGATATCCAAATACCGTCCGAGAGCCCGGACTTGGTCCTTATACAACTCTGAGATAGGTTCGACGACCCTAAAACCATACGTTGACAGAGAATCAATTCCAATCTGCTCTAAGATGTTGTGCTGGGTCTTTATCCCGCCCTGGGTTTCAATCCAGTCAGGCGCAATAGTCCCTTGCACAATGAAGTCACAGCCATTCTTCCGCGCTTCTTCTCCTAAGACCCGATAGAACGTCTCTCGAAACTTCTTTCGCTTCTCCTCGGCCATCGCCTCCCCCTTCGTGGCTTCTAAGAAACGCCCACCCGCTTTGACTAGCTTTACCCTCAACCCTAACGAAGTCTCTTCGAGCCTCGCCTTGACATTCTCGGGCTCTCCCGCTCGCAGGAACCCTGTGTCTATGAAGACTGGGAGAAGTCTGTCTCCGAGCGCTCTTTTTGCGACGAGCGCTGCTACCGTGCTGTCGACGCCCCCGGAAACCGCGGCGATCGCTTTGCTGTCTCCGATCGTTTCTTGCAGCCGGGCCGTCTCGCTAGTCAGATAGCTTGAGGGACGGAATCCTTCAAGCGTCACCGACAACCATTCGCCACTTTAGTCATGATCTCTTTCTGCACAATTTATTGTTTATCAACTACAATTTGCTTCTAATGACTGGAAATCTTGGCGCTGGAGGCTCCCCAGATTATTGGCAGAGGCACCTGGTTGGACAAGGTGGCCCTGGAGATTGTCGAGAGAGAGCAGAAACTTGGCCGACAAATCGACCTGATGAGGGTCGAGAGCGGATTAGGGGCCTCAGGGGTCCCGCACATCGGAAACTACAGCGACGCGGCACGTGCCTACGGTATCAAGCTCGCGCTCGAGAGCATGGGAAGGAAGGCTGAGCTCATCGCCTTCTCGGACGACATGGACGGGCTTAGGAAGGTTCCCGCTGGTCTTCCAAAGTCGTTGTCGAAATACATCGGATTTCCGGTTTCAAGAATTCCTGACCCTTTCGGTTGCCATGACAGCTATGGAACTCACATGAGTGGCTTGCTGTTGGACGCCTTGGACAAAACTGGAGTGAAGTACAGGAGCGTCTCGGGAACTCGCGCCTACAAGGAGGGTCTCTTCAACTCCCAAATCGAAAAGATCCTAAGCAACGCTAGGAGGGTTGGCGAGATAATCAAAGAGACCTTGGGACAGGAGAAGTACACTGAGGTTCTACCCTACTTCCCAGTCTGCGAGAACTGCGGCAGAATATACACAACTAGAGCCCTGGAATACTTTCCCGCAAGGCATGCGATCAGATACTCGTGTGATGGAATGGAGCTTCGCGGAGAGACACTGAAAGGGTGCGGACACCGGGGCGAGGTTGATGTGTTTTCAGGAAACGGAAAACTGAGCTGGAAGGTAGAGTTTGCGGCCCGCTGGTCTGCGCTTAAGATAAACTATGAAGCGTATGGGAAGGAACTCATTGATTCCGTAAAGACCAATGACAGGGTTATGGAGGAGGTGCTGGGCGAGCCTCCGCCGTTTCATACTCGCTATGAACACTTTCTGGACAAGACAGGTGCAAAGGTCTCAAAGTCAGTCGGCAACGTGCTCGCTCCACAACTCTGGCTGAGATATGCATCGCCCCAAACATTGTTGCTTTTGATGTACAAGAGGAGTGTCGGGTCCAGAGCGGTTTGGGTCAAGGATATTCCAACCTACATCGCAGAACTCGATGAGCTAGAGGACGTGTACTTCGGGCGCAAGGAGGTAAAAGACCCTAAGGAACTGGCGAGATTGCAGGGATTGTACGAATACGTCTGGCACCTCTCACCCCCGAGAACCCCCACTGCTCACGTCCCTCACAACCTTCTCGTGTACTTGGTCAAAGTAGCCCCGAAAGGCAAGGAGAAGGAATTCGTTACACAGAGGCTGGCTGGATATGGCTATCAAGTCGATGCCAACGATCAGCGTTTTCAGGACCGGTTGGAGAAAGCTATCAATTGGGCAAGAGAGATCGAAACGATAACGACCGGTCCAGTGCAGGTCGAAGGGAAAGAGCGAGAGGCTATTCTTGAGCTGGCAGGCATCATAAATGCGAGCGCCGACGAAAATTATCTCCAGAACTCTGTATTTACGATAGCAAAGAAGCATGATCTTGAGCCAGGGCCTTTCTTCAAGACGCTCTATAGAGTACTGATCGGGTCCGACCATGGTCCGAGGCTAGGCCCTTACATACTAGCAATGGGCAGAGACAATGTTGCTACGGCTCTCGCCAGCGCGGCGAGAATGGCGAGCAAGTAGAATGGAGACCCTAACAACCCGAAAAGTCGAGATACGACCCGTAAGGACCGAAGACCTTAGGTTCGTCTACGAGCTCGAAGAACAGTCGTTCAAAGACCCGTTCCCAAACTACTTCATCGACCAGCTCGCAGACGCGAACCCGGAAACGTTTCTTGTCGCCGTCTACAGCGGGGCAATTGTCGGATATGCGGTTGTCGATGACTGGTCTGAATACCAACACCTTGTCTCCATCGCCGTAAGAGCCGGGTTTAGACGCAGAGGGATCGCGCAAGCACTCCTAGATGACTTGTTCGAAAGGTCGAGACCGGGTCCGTTACGTCTAGAGCTGAGGAGAAGCAACCACGAAGCTTTGCAGCTCTACATGAAGAATGGCTTTCGGGAGACTGGAATCGCGCACAGCTACTACACCGACGGAGAGGATGCTATTCAGATGGAAAAATTGATCGAGAAGAAGCCTCAGATTCTGGCACCCGCTTGACTGGCACGCCATCGCTCCCCAAGAAAACTACTCTTATGGTTAGAGCATCGGGTACCAGTTTACCCACAGAATCGTAGCCAGACACATCAGAACCGAGTAGACAACGATCAGTCCTCGGAAGAATCTGGGATGAAGTGCAGAGTATTCGGCTTGTGCCCAGAAAACAGGAGGAACCACCAGAGCGAAGCGTGCGAATGAACGAACTTCGCCTGAGTAGAATACGACGGCGAGAAGGACGAAGGCCCACGTGTAGTATGGGAAAAGCTTGGACGATACGTTCCCTCTGATCAAAGGAATTGCTACGAAGATAACCGCGAGAATCATAGTGACAAAATTAATGGTATACGGGAGTACTCCGTTCGCGATCTGGTAGACTGGATTATTGAAGAAACACAGGATCGTGCACTTAGGCCCCGTTGCCTCTGACTGAAAGGGCGCGAGAATGTTCCCTGTCTGAGTGTAAGCGTACACGCCAAAGGCTGGAACGCTGGCAAGGACTGTGAACCCGGCCAACAATTTCCTGAACTTCTGATCCTCGAAAATTCCCTTCAGCAGAAACGGGATTGCAACGAGAAATGCTTCCGGTCGCGCGAGGCCCGCGAGGAATCCAAGGCCTCCAGCGAGAAGTATCCTCCCTTTTTCAAGATTATAGAGAGATGCAGCAATGAACAGGATGCAGGTTGCTTCTGAATAGATTACCGTGAAGAAGAACGTAGAGGGGTAGACAGCGAGCAGCAAAAGAGTACTACATGCAATCGCGGGGCCAAGCAGTTGCTTGGTTAGTCTTTCCAAATAGACGGCTGCGATTCCTACAGCCACTAAGTTCCACAGGAAACCTGCGAGGACTTCCGCCGATCTGACGTCGAGCCATGGAAAGGCCGGGTAGAGGGCTCTGATTGCAAGTGGGAAGAGTGGCCGAAAGGAATATCCATGCTGAAAAATTGCGTAACCGTCGGTGGCTATGCCAAGATAGTATCCCGAATCCCACCGAGCAAGACCATACAGAACAGGGAGATTCACGTCTCCAATTGGAGGGAGAGACCCCGTGCTATTGCCGAAGACCGTGACCGTGGCGACTAGAAACACGACCAAGGCTCGTGAAGCGACAAGTGGATTCGTCAACCATTTCGAGAATTCATTCCTTAGTGAGAGCACGAGGCTGTCACGGGTCTACATCTGAACGTGAGACGCTGCTCTGAGAGTTCGCGATGTGCTTCGCCCTTCGCACCTGACCATAGAGGAGGACGATCACGGAGACGGGAAGGAGTAGGAAGAAGAAGGCATTGGTGAGATAGCCGTTTCTGCCTTGGAATGGGATAGAGGAGGTTTGTGCCGTTTTAGAATAATAATTGAGGGAAATACTTTCAACCGAAACCCGAGTAAACGTTCCCGAAGCTGCGACCAAGACAATTGCGGCTTTTTCCGTCGGTAGGTTGTCTGAGAAAGACTTCGCACTTTGTGCTGTGATAGCAACCGTGACGGATAGATCGATCGGGATTGTTGAAAGGGTGTACACCGGTCCCTGGTAAACGGACAAGCCGTCTATGAAGTAGGGTACGAAGACCATTCCGTTTGACGCATTGATTGATCCGCGAATCTCAACGCTTCTGAGCGTAAAAGACGGGTTTTCTTTAATTTGGCCCAGGCCAACATAGATCGCGTGGTATGATCCTGACGCTGGAGCGGACAAGAGTGGAAAGTTGAGGAATTCGAGTTTCTTGATCTGCAGTGAAAAATGCGTCGCCTGCGTTGATGCGCTTCGTTCTACATAGATCGTTACACTACTCGTCGAATCATAGACCTTGCCCGTATTCGATTCTAACAGCTGAAACATGTTCACTTGAACATTCTCTGCCTGTCCTGTCCCTTTTCTGTGGCTGAGCGCGTCGGACTCGGCCCAGAGAGGTACCGTAGATCCTGAGCTTTGCGAATAGAAACGGATTCCATAGCTAATACTTGGTGATACATTGATCAGCATGTACATGATGGGGTATGCTGTCAGATTGACTGTCAGTGTTCTGTCAATAGAAAGGGCCAGTGGCTGCGTGCTTGCTGGAAAATTGCCCGTTAGCGTCAATCCATCACTAGAGTAGGTGATTGTCGCGCCATATTGTTGGGCGGTGAGGCTCCAAATTGTCCAGTTATTCTCATTCAGGATCGTCGCGCGGCTACTCTCCGCGTAGGTCGGGGTCTTCAGCGACGTGACGTCGATCGCCCGCGTTCCTGGGAGTGTCACTGACGGAAGTGAAATAGCCAGAACTGGGATCAAAAATACCAATGCGATTATGAAAGCTGTGATCCATGCGGTCTTTCCGTGGAAAGCTACGGGATTAGACACGTGTTCCGGCAAGAAGAATGATCGGATTATCCATAATAGTGTTCCTAATTCAAAACAAAGACGAAGCCCTGTCCGTCTGAAAGTCTCATTCGCCAAGGCCAAACTGGTATTCAATATGGCGGATGACTAAGGGGCGTTACAGGAAGAGCATTGCAGCCAAGAAGGCCCCTATAGCCACCAGTACTCCTAATCCAGACGTCGTCCAGCCACCGCGCACCTCCGCCTCGACATTGCTATTCGCATGTTCGCATCTCGATATCGATCTTGCATCAAAGGAATCCGTACTGATCTACACAACCTGAACCTTTGGCATGAGATATGGACCTTATACTCTGAGTTCTCACTCTATGGAAACGAACAGCTACAAATGGATAGATCAAACCGTTTTGCAGACGCGTCATCATTCCTCGTTGAGAGAAAGCCCAAAGATTAAGTTAGAAAGACAGAGCAATTCTGACAGCCAGACCGATAAATCGGAACCGGGTCTGTGAGGGAGTGGAATGACGCAGGATGTGATCGTGGTCGCAGGTTTGGGTAGTTCTCTTCATTGGCGTTGCACCCGCGATCTGGGTGCGTTGGCTGGTTGATGATGCTCCAGGTTGGGACATGACATTGAGAGAGCAGTACACGATCGGTGGATGGGTTGAGTATCTTCTCGTACTAGTCGCACTTGCTCTTGTCATAATTGGTTCGATCTCCTAACCAATCATCGCACCTCGGAAATTGGACAATTTGTTCAATGCAGGCAGGGTGGTATTCGGCTAGTTCTTTTTGGCGAACCCACGCTCCTTTCCTAGAAAATCGTCCTAGATCTGGGAGAAGCATGCTTATGGTTTTGGAGAAGGAATCTTCTCAGGTAGCGAATCGGTCGATCTCCCTATAGGTTGTGTTGTCGGAACCATTTCTTCCACCTCTTTCCAGATACTCACGTCTTTCGTTTCTTTGATGTAAAGGCTACCAATTACGAGAGTTACAAGAGCAACTCCGATGGGGTAGATCAATCCGGCTAGGATACTACCTGCCGCGACGTTGATGGCAACCACCAAAACGGGAGTGAAACCCCCAAACTCACCGTTGCCCAGGTGGTATGGCAGAGATAGGGATGTGTACCTCGTCCGGCCTGGGAACATTTCAACAAGTAATGCAGCAATGGGCCCATAGACCATTGTAACGTAAATTACCTGAGTCAGTACGAGTAGAGTTAGGGCCGGGGCGTTGAAGCTGGCCTTGTCGGAGAAGTATGTCATCGCTATGTAGAGTGGGTAGTAGGTTGCTGCTGCGAGCCCACATCCTGCCATGATGATTTTTTTTCGACCGATTCTATCTGATAATCGGCCGAAAAAGATGAAGAGTGGAGTGCCGAGGGCGAGAGCCGTCGCCACAATAGCGTACGATGTTACTTTGTCAACTCCTCGAATCGTTTGTAAAAAGAATAGCGCATAGAATTGTCCAGTGTACCATACAACGGCTTGTCCCGCTGTAGCGCCGAACAGAGCGAGAAGAATGAGACGCCAGTCTCTTCCAAGGCTTTCTTTGATCGGGGATGTGGCTGTTCTCCCCATCTCTTTGAGCCTGCTGAAGAGAGGTGTTTCCCTAAGCCGCCATCGAATGTAGAGCGCCGCAGCGACAAGAACGGAGGAGAGAAGGAATGGGATCCTCCATCCCCAGTCATTGAAGGCACTGGCTCCGAGGCCGAGACTCGTCGCCAGAATAACAATCAGTGAGAGAAAGAGGCCGATGGTAGCGGTTGTCTGGATATAGCTAGTCCAGTACCCACGTTTCTCGTCCGGCGCATGTTCGGCGACGTATATTGCTGCGCCGCCATATTCCCCACCTAGGGCAAGCCCTTGTAGCATGCGAATGAAAAGAAGAATTGCGGGTGCTAGAAGACCGATAGCTTGGTAGGATGGAAGGAGGCCTATGATGGTCGTCGCGGATCCCATGATAGTGATGGTCAGAAGGAACGCATATTTTCGGCCGACCTTGTCGCCCAATCTCCCAAAGACAAGGGCTCCGAAGGGCCTTACGGCAAAGCCGGCCGCGAAGGTCCCGAGATAGAGAATGAGCGACGTTCCGAGTGTTTTTGACGGGAAAAACACGGGCGCAAGGAAGACCGCAAGAGAACCGAAGATGTAGAAATCGTACCATTCAATAATTGTGCCCATAGATGAGGCAGCAACAATGTAGCGCATGCTCCGTCCACGGTTGGTATCCGACGAGAAGGGAAACGAAGGGGTGGACAGACTGCTCGAAGGTTTTTGGCTTGCGCCCATAGGCTTTGACTATGAGCGCATGTTAGGTATTGCAATAATAGGCACAACGTTTACGTTTCATCACGAGTCTCACTTTCCCAATCATTAGTATTCATTTGTAACTTACCAATTTACCTAGGGAGTCGAGACCCACAGGTAAGCTCCCACCGTGTTCACCCTACTCCGTTCGGAGACATGAAGAGATGCATCATATCATCAAGGATTTCCGAACCAAGGACCAAACCCTTTGGCCTGCCGTATGGGTGCGTAGAGTGAGAAACTTGCCGAAACCAGGATTTACGAATTTGACGATTAGGCGAGACCTCTACGCCCATTTGACCACGGCAGCAAGAGCCCATGGCTCCCCAGGTATCCCGAGTTATCTCAGTGACTTCTCTCGGAAACCCGGAAAAAATCGGTAGTAGTACCGTACTACGAACAGATGGAGTCAAAAACGAGGTTCCTTTCGAGATAGCGGAAGGTGGCGGGCCGGGTGGGATTCGAACCCACGATTTGCGGCTCCGCAGGCCGCCGTCTTGGTCCTGGCTCGACTACCGGCCCTAGAAGAGACATTATTGATTCTCCTTATAACGGGTACAACGGAGAACCCAACTTGAGTCCGAGTTATTTCTCCTCTCCTAATCGGCAACAATTTCATATGTAGAAACGAATGCGGCTTGGGTCAGACATGTTCGCCTGCACGAAATGTCAGAAGCGAGAGTTTCAAATGACGCAGCTGTCAGAAATGAGACTTCTAGCTGAGTGTGCTGGATGTGGAGCGTCCTTTGTTGTGGACTCAGTTAGCGAGAAAAAGTCTCGGATCGAAGCCGCGGACCCTAACCAGCACCTCATTTGGAATTGGAAGAGCGAGCAGTGGGTCCCAGCAAAGAGAGGCTAGGGACTTTTCTCAGACATGGGACGAGAACTTACGCGACTCCGCCTTACCCTACGCGGAGGCCCCTGGAGGAGTGGCTTCCAGAGTCAGTCCTTCAGGCCCGACGTATTCTGCGTCGGGACGGAACAATCGGTTATCCTGTAGCTGCTCCACTATGTGAGCTGTCCAGCCTACAGTTCTCGCACATGCGAATGTGCAAGTGAAGAGCTCAGGGGGAATCCCGACCGCATGCAAAACGACCGAGGAATAGAATTCGACATTCACATCAATAGGCCTTTCCGGATGCTGCTCACGTAGTAGTCTCCGGGCCGTGTCTTCGACAGTTGTCGCGAGCTTGAATAGTGAGGGATCAACTATCTGTCGAGCAAGCTCCTTTAGGACCCTTGATCGTGGGTCCTCAGTCCGATAAACTCGGTGGCCAAAGCCCATTATTCTGTCGTGCTTCTGAAGCCGATCTCGCAACCAACTCTCGGCGTTCTCGGGGGTCCCGATGGACTGCAACATCTCCCAGACGTAAATGGGCGCACCTCCGTGCAATGGACCTTTCAATGCCGATATTGCAGCGACCACTGCAGAATGCACATCGGTCAGAGTCGAGGCCGCGATTCGAGCAACGAAGGTTGACGCGTTAAGGCTGTGGTCGGCAAGTAGAGTGAAGTATGAATCCAGTGCGTGTACGTGTTCAGGTCTGCCGGGTTTGCTGTTGAGCATGTAGAGATAATTCGCAGCATGGCCTAGCCCAGGTCGAGGGGTGACCGGTTCCTGGCCTTTTCTCAAGCGGTGATAGGTGGCGACGATCGTGGGCATTCGAGCCGTTAGGCCGATGCTAGAGTCGGTCAGTGAGGGTTCATTCCGACTCCCTAGCCCTCCTAAGATAGAAACAGACGTTTGCAACGCTGAAAGAGGATCAGCTACTTTTGATTCTCCCTTCAGAAATCCTACGACCTGATTCGGCAGAGCATGTTCGCGGGAGAACCGAGTCTCCAAGGTGGAAAGTTCTTGCCGATTCGGCAGATGTCCGTACCACAGCAAGTGAGCAACGGACTCATAGGAAACCCGTCCTGCCAGCTGTGTAACATCATACCCCCTGTAAATGAGACGTCCGGCTTGGCCATCGATCTTGGTGAGAGAGGTCGTAGCGACTATGACGCCCTCGAGACCCTTCGGCGCACGAATCATGATGCTTTCGGGACGCTATTGATATCAACCGTAATTAAGGAATACCAAGGAACAATCCTTGTAGGCGGGAAAGCCTTTTTCAACGCCTCCAAGCCGACGCGACCCTCGATACTCTGATGACGGCTAAGACTCACAAGATCGCTGTATTGCCGGGAGATGGAATAGGCCCTGAAGTTGTCGAAGCGACACTGATTGTCTTGAACGCAGTCCAGAAGGTCATTGATGTCAAGCTCGAGATGCTCAAAGGTGAGGCTGGATTCGACGTCATCTCGAAGTATGGAACTAACCTTCCTCCGAAGACCGTCGATATGATCAAGAAAACCGACGCTTGCCTCAAGGGACCCATGACAACGCCCGAAGAGCCGGGATCGCCACGGAGCGTCGCGGTCACCCTCCGTTCTATGTTCGACCTATATGCGAATATGCGACCCGCTCGTACTCTTCCGAACGTTCCCTCGCTGAAACCGAATATCGACATGATCGTGGTCCGAGAGAACACCGAAGATCTCTACGTCGGAAAAGAGTTCGAAGTCGCTCCTGGGATAGGAATCGCAATCAAGATCAACACGACCAGAGCCTCTGAACGAATAGCGAAATTTGCATTCGATCTTGCAATGAAGCGACGAAAGAAACTCACCTTCGTCCACAAGGCGAACATTTTGAAGCTAACCGATGGGATATTCAAGCAAGCTGTGCTGAACGTCGGTAAGAAGTATCCTGGAGTTGAACTAGAAGACATTCACGTCGACGCCGCAACAATGCAATTCATACGACGACCGGAGAGTTTCGACATCGTCGTTGCAACGAATCTCTACGGTGACATTCTTACCGATGAGGCGGCGGCCCTAGTCGGTGGGCTGGGTGTCGTTGCAGGCGGAAATATCGGAGATCATTACGGCATGTTCGAGCCAGCTGGCGGGTCCGCACCGAAGTACACGGGACAGAACAAGGTGAATCCCGTCGCCATGATTGAAGCCTCTCGAATGATGCTGGATTTCCTAGGAGAACCGGAAGCGGCTGCAAGGGTCGAAAGAGCCACGATGAAAATCCTCGAGGAGGGCAAGGTGTTGACTTTCGATCTGGGAGGGACAGCCAAGACCAGTGATATGGGCAATGCCATTGCCCAGAAAATCCTCGACTTTCACTAGGCCTACATTCGCTCAGCCAGTTTCATTCCGAGCAATCGCGTCACGCATTTGAGCACTATGCCAGTCGCTTCGACGAGGCTCGCCCTCTGCCTCTTCAAGTCTTCATCCTGCAAGTGTGAAATGTCAGACTTTTCGTAGAACTCGTGGAAGCTTTGAGCCAAATCGTTTGCGTACAAGCAGAGAAGAGTGGGATTAAGCTCTTCAGCTGACCTTGCAAAGGTTTCGGGAAACCTCGCCAGTGCGAGGATGAGATTCTGTTCAGCAGGCGCATAGAGCCTGTTGAAGGATCGTGGTCGCTCCATGGGGCCCAGTTTTTTCAGAATCCCAAGTCCTCGAGTATAAGCGTAGTTGATGAAGGGAGCGCTGTTCGCCTCGAAGTTCAGAGCTCTATCCCAGACGAAGTTTGTGGACTTTACAGATTCAACGGAGAGCATGGCGTATCGGATCGCAGAGACGGAAAGGTTCTCGGCGACACGATACTTGACCTCCTCCGATAGCTCTGAGGACCTCTTGTCAACCTCTTCTTTTGCACGGACTAGAGCCTCATCCAGGAGCTGGTCGAAAGTGACGTAGCGCCCTCTCCGAGCCGACATTCTCTGCCCCTCAAGAGTAAGCAATCCAATCGGGAAGTGGAGGAAATTCATGGCTTGTTTTCTATATCCTAGAACCCACATTGCAACTTTGACCTGGAGCTGTGCGAGAGATTGTTCGACCCCGATCACGTTGATCACGCGATCAGCTTTCTCGAATTTGTACAAACTGTATGCAATGTCCCTCGTTGGATATAGAGTAGTTCCATCTGAGCGCGTCAGTGTTAACGAGGTCACCTCGAACGATTTCGAGAGGCCCAGCTTCTCTCGAAGCGCATGATCGTCCACGGCCTTTGCCGCATCGAGCACCCACGCGCCAGACTTGATGCGCGCGAGGCCGGTCTCTTTCAGTCGGTCGAGAAGTTCTGAAACTCTGCCAGTCCACAGCATGTCACTCTCCCAGTCCCACTGGTCAAAGTGAATGTGGGCTCTTCGAAGGGTCTCCTCGAACCCGGTCAGAACCATCTGGCTGACTCGGCGGATCAAGCTGCGAGTCTCTATGTCGGCCTTCTCGTATTTCCTGATTAACTCATTTATTGACCCCTTCGGATCTGGGTCCTTTCCCATTTTGTCGCTGAGAAGATTGAATTCAGCCGGAAACTTGCTCTGGAGTTCCGCCGCCACCCCTACCCATTCGTCCAGTTCCTTTGTTACCGCCACGATGTCGATGTCGGATGCATTCGTCTTTCTAAGTAGAAGCAGCCGCTTCTTGTTTTCGTCGAGCTCGGCGAGGGTCGACGTTATGGAATATATTTTGCCGAAGAACTCGTCGGGCTTTCCCTCGGGCTTAGGCTCCCCTAGTAGTTTGTAACCGTACGCCATCTGAGCTACTTGGCGTCCAGTATCGTCGATGTAGAAATGGGTCTTGACATCATGGCCTCGCCCGCCAAGAATTCGAGCTAAAGTGTCGCCGAATATTGAGTTCTTAGCGGTCCCGATGTGAATCGGCCTCGCCGGGTTGGCGCTCGTGTGTTCTAAGATGACGCGTTGCGGCTGACCGGTCTTCAACAAACCATACGATGAGCCCTCATGAAGGATGGC
>DASPWY010000107.1:0-2570 GCA_035637575.1 Bathyarchaeia archaeon | reverse complement strand
GAACGCTGTGCAGTATGCGGAGCGGAAGAATTCATCCCATACGTCTGCCGGTACTGCGGCCGTACGCACTGCGTCTACCATCGCCTACCTGAGAATCATGAATGCCCCAACATCCAGCAGGCCCGCGCCCCAAGGCAACCCATCGTGATGGAACGCCGTCGGGCAGGAACGACCCTTAGACTCCTTCAATCCCCACGATTGGGCATGATGCCCAGACGCGAGCTCGTAGCCCTCACTACTGCATGGATTGTTCTTGGAATAAGCTTCTCGACGAGATACATGTTCTCAGGCTGGTTCGCAACTCCAATCGCGTTTCTAGAAGTGTTCCTCCTCACCATGCTCGTAATTGGAACAGGATTTCTTGGTCACGAGCTAGCCCACAAGTTCACCGCGCAGAGATATGGCGCGTGGGCAGAGTTCAGACTCTGGACCATAGGAGCGATAATGGCCCTTGTCTTTGCAGCCATACCACCCGGAACCTTCGTATTCGCCGCCCCAGGCGCCGTCTACATCGCATCTAGATCTAGCTACATTGGCGATTCGACGAATCGAAAAGCCAACGGCATAATCTCGCTCATGGGACCACTGGTCAACATAGCCGCCGCAGCCATCTTCGGTCTAGCGTACACCGCGCTCTCAGCTGCTGGAATCAGAGCATTCGTCATCAACGATTTCAATTTCCTACCATGGGCCATCTTCATCAATCTCTGGCTGGGAGCTTTCAACATGATACCCTTCTTCATACTCGACGGGCAGAAAGTCCTAACTTGGAACCGAGCCGTCTGGGCACTGGTCACGATTCCCCTCTGGCTGGCAACCGCGGCTGCGCTTATTCTCCAATTATCCTAGCTACTCGGATTTCCATCTCAAGACACTTTGACCAAAGAAACGGTACTCCTGGCCGCACTTGGGACATGCAACATTGTATTCCTCTTCCGCCCTAACGTCCATCACGATCTCTTCTCCACAGTTGCAGACGAACGAGACTTGACTCTCAGTCACTAGCGGGTCAACTCTAAGCCTGGACTGTTACTGTCTTGGTTTTCCACATGCGCGGATAGGCCTCAGCAGGCATTATTACTCTCACTGTTTTCGCAGCCAGTCCGTGATCCTCCTTCATCATCTGTTCGCTCGACATTAGCGCCTTCGACAAGGCGACAAGTTCGTCCTTCACTGTAAACAACGCAATGGACATCTTCGGAACAATACTCTCGCTCAGACGGACAATTCCTGGAACAGCCAGCTCTGCTCCGTGACAGATTGAGCTGACGGTCGAGTCACGAATGTAGATCCTTGGGACATACTCGAAAGCTGACTCCATCGGTTTCACCATTCGTCTCGCCAACACTTCTCTCTCCTCAGTCTTAGCCTCAGACAGCTCCATCAGGTCGTACAATGAGAATGATTCCTCCTCGGTGAAGCTTCCCGCCCGGGTCCGCCGAAGCTCGCGCATGTGCGCACCAACCCCAAGCACCTCGCCAACGTCGTAGACTAGTTTCCGAATGTAGGTTCCTGCCTGACATCCGACCCTAAACAGAACGTCGCGGCCACCCATCTCGATATCTCGAATATAGTAGATTCGCCTTTTTCTCACGTCTCTCCTCACTGCCGCTCTGACAGGAGGCCTCTGAAGAATGTCCCCGACGAACTCCTCGAGCACTGCTTGGATTTTCTTCTCTTCCACATCACCGTGGAGCGCCATCAGACAGACGTACTCTTTGCCGGTAAGCAGGAACGCCTGTATTGTCTTTGTTGCGTCTTCAAGAGCTAGAGGAAGCACGCCTGTAACCATCGGATTGCTCCAACCTGGCGAAGGTCTCTAGAGTTCCGCCATGGCCAGCATGCTTCAATCGCAACATTCGTTTGACCCAAGCCACAACTTCGTGGCTGGACGGCCCGGAGGGCTTGTCTAGGTTGATCAGTCCGAAACGAAGATGCTGATCGAGAGGCCTCCTCGTCGGCGGACAGCCCATGGCAGGGTCGGTTTCCTCTTCAAGCTTGACCAGTAGCTTTCTCTGCTCTTCCCAGGGAGCCCGCTGAGACACTCATCATCTCCAACTCAACAGTGGAATCTCGCAACTCTTAAAGAATCTCAACCAAAAAAACAGATGGTTGACGAGAAGAGACGAATCCAGGTTCTTGCCGGGTATCTGTCAGGCTGTTACGAGAACCTGCTTCGGCAGAACTGCTTCTTTGAAGGCGTCGGCTTTCTTTCCTTTGCCGATGGCCTTTGCCACATCCTCGTCCGAGGCTCCTTTCTTGATATCAATGGTGTCTTCGGTAGGTTCAATATGTTTCACGTTTGTTCTTCTACGGCGTACACCCGAGATCTTCTGTGGCCCTGTGACGAGGACAAAGTTCTTGTCGATCACGTCGACTATGACGCATCTCTGTCCCGTTTCCCGACCGTTGAGTTTCACACAGACGCGTCCGACTTCGATAGTGGGCATCGGGACAATCTTCCTAGAAGGCTCTCGCGGTCCAAATCCTCATTTAAGGTTTCGTCGATTTCCGCCGGGCTCTCTTCGCTCTTCGAACCATCACACCCGCCGAGACAAGAACTTTGGCTG
>DASPWY010000106.1:0-7278 GCA_035637575.1 Bathyarchaeia archaeon | reverse complement strand
TGTTCTCAGATAGTAGGCCCAGTACCCCTTCCAAGGACCATATTTCTCGGCCATCTGGTCTAGAACGCTCTGAGTGAGGGTCCTGCCTCGACCGTAGACCTTTGAAGCGGCTCTCAGCAATCGTTTCTCCACCGCGATCTTCTCCATCCGGCCAAGGCCTCGCAGGAGAATCAGTTTTGACGACCAGTCTCCAATGCCCTGGATCTGACTTAACCATTTTTCCACCTCGTCATACTTGGCCGTTCTGAGGAATTTTTCGTCTTTCTCTGCGAAGGCCTTTGCGACGCTGATCAAAAACTGGGTTTTCCGCTGGTTCTTGACAACGTCGCCTAGATCACGCTCGTCGACGTAGGCCAGGCGGTAGGGTTCGGGGAAAGCGACGTACTTCTGACCGTTCACTTCTAGGCTTGTGCCAAATTTTTCGGTAATGGCCTGTTTGTTCCTTTGCGCTGCCGCAGCGGGATAGCGCTGAGAGAGTACCGCCCAGCAGGCAGACTCGAAAGGAGTGAGAAATTTCACCTGGTGTAGACCGTAAAGCCTCTGAAGGACAGGCGCAAAATCCACATCACCATAGCCGATTCGATAGAAATGTTCGAGGTCATCAGCGAGACTCAGAAAGAAACCGAGACGGTCTACTGCTGCATCACGCACACCGGGCGTCAGGGGACGGTCGGAACTGAGTACATACTTCAATCGAGGACTCTTGATGAGACCCGTTGATCTAACATTGAAGACGACCGTCTGGCCCCCTATGCAGACAGCTCTAGTCAGAGAGAGCTCATCGATCTTCTGGTCCGCCAGCATCGGCGGGAACCCTCTCAAGAACTCCAGTGCTTTGGAAAAGTCGAAAGGTGATTTCGGGCTGAGGAAACCTTCCTCTGAGTATAAGCTCGGCGCGAGCCTGTCAGCATGAAGCAAGATAGGACTCAACATGAGTCAATCGTGACGTATAGGTTTAGCAGAGGGTCCATTGACCTTCCACATGTTACAGAGGAGTAAATGCTTCGAGAGTTGATGTCAGTCGGAGTATTGAGGTGAAACCGGTTTGGCGGTTTCTTTTGATCGTTTAGCTGGCGTCTACGACTCCACGAGATGGTCCGGCGTTCCACCGGAAGTAATGAAGAATCTCTTGAAAGCGATGAAAGAAGTGTTCGCTGGTTGCGGGACTATTCTGGATGTGGGAGTCGGGACAGGCCGATTTGCAGTGTACCTGAATGATTCAGGTTTCGAGGTGGTGGGTATTGACGTGTCACTCTCTATGATGGGTAAGGCTAGGGAGAAGAGGGTCCGTAGCTTGGTTCGAGCTGATGCGCACCATTTGCCTTTCCGGGATCGGGTCTTTGATGGGGCGATTATGATTCATGTGTTGCATCTTGTTAGTGATTGGGTTCAGGTAGTTGGTGAAGTAGCTAGGGTGACAGGGAGAGTAATTGTTTCTGAGGTGGATGGTGGGGAGGGTTTCAGTCCGAGGTCGAGATATTTGGAGCTGAGGAAGGCGATGGGCTATCCTCTAGATCGGTTCAATGATGGTGAGGCTGGGCTTCGGCGAGTACTACCTCCGAAGACTCTCAAATTGGTTGGTGACTACTGGGTAGACATCGATGTGCATGAAGAGATAGACTCCTTCGATAGAAGGAAATCTTCAGTTTCTTGGGATGTTCCTGCGGAGGTCAACGATCGTATCATTCAACGACTTCACTCGGAGAATCCGGAGAAGATAGTTCGTCGTCGAGAAATCGTAGAGGTAGTTGGATGGGACCCTGAACAGCTTCGAAACTTTGCCGCGAGAGAAAGGTCCAGAACCTAGCTGGAGGACTCAGGAACAGGTAGCGGTCCGATTATTCGATGAGCCTTGTAAGGCTCCTCAAGCCTCTTCATATCATCAGATGACAGCTTGACGTCGAGCGAGTTGACAGCATCTTCCAGGTGCTCCACTTTCGTCGCTCCGATTATTGGAGCACAGACTCCCTTGTGTAGTAGCCAAGCGAGGGCAATTTGAGATACAGTTACTCCCTTCTCCTTAGCAATCTCTTCGGCACGTTCGACAACGTCGAAATCTTCTGGTCTGAAGAATCTCTCGGCGAAATACTTGTCAGACCGGTACCTTGGAGTATCTGTTTTTCCTCCCCGTTTGTATCTGCCTGTGAGGAACCCACGAGCTAGGGGGCTCCAAGGAATCAGACCGATGCCTTGGTCCTTGCAGAATGGTATCATCTCTCGCTCTTCTTCACGATAACAAAGATTGTAGTGATTCTGCATCGAGACGAACCGGGCGAGGCCCAGTCGGTCGCTCGTGAAGAGAGCCTTAGCAAACTGCCAGGACCACATACTCGACGCGCCGATGTAGTTGACCATTCCTCTTCGAACAAGATCGGTTAGCGCCACGAGCGTCTCTTCGATCGGTGTGGCATAGTCCCATCGGTGAATTTGGTAGAGGTCGATTCTGTCCGTCTGCAGTCGTTTGAGACTCCTCCTCGCCTGGTCCATGATATGATATCGCGAGAGGCCTTCCCTGTTCGGTCCCTCGCCAGTGCTCAGTCTCACCTTTGTGGCTATGACAACATCGTCTCGATGATCCTTCAAGAGCTCTCCAACGATCTCCTCGGATCTTCCCTTGGAGTAGACGTTTGCTGTATCGAAGAAATTCACTCCCAGGTCTAGAGCACGATTCACTATAGGCCTCGCCTTGTCAATCTCGACCATCCATTCTTCCGAGTTGCCGAAGGACATGGTTCCGAGGCAAATTCGGGAGACTTGCATTCCCGTGGAGCCTAGACGGGTATACTGCATGAACGAGCCGACGCAATAGCCCTCTCGTCCTGTTTAAGAGTTCTAAGAAAACAGACGCGATCCGCGTAGCTGATGCCGATCTTCATATTGATTCATTTTGATTAGGAATGAGAATGTGCCAGCATGCCGATCTATCCTTTTAAGAGAGTGTAGAGCAGTATACCTACGGGTATCCGCGCGCCTTAGGTAAAGGGAAAGGTATGGGTCAACAAAGATGCTTAACAAACGATACATTCCATTGTTAGTGGCGTTTGCTCTCATGACGATCACGTTCGCATATGCTGCTACGCAGATCGTCTTCAACAATAGTGTCAAGGTAAACTTGGGCGCGAACGTAGGAGTGACTCCATTGCAGTCCACCCAATTTTCCCCATCATGTCCAGCATCTGGCTCTCCCGCTTACGCGACGAGTGGCAGCGGTCTTCCGACTCAGAATTGGAACATCTCGACTGGTGGCCAGCAGACTCAGTACATGTGCGAAGAGAACACGGGCACTGGCAACGATGCGGCTAGCGTGACAATAACTGGAAGCGGTGGGACAACAATTGCGGCAGGATGCCCTGTACCGTCATTATCGACGAACAACCTCGGATATGTCGTCGCGGGCGGACCTACCGGCGGTACGTTAGGTGCGGGAGGCGTTGCACAATGGTCGATAACAATCTGCGCGAATAGTAATCCCGCCGATGTCGGGTCTTTCTCGTTTACAGTGGCAGTCAACTAGAGCTGAGCGGATACTGAAGGTCCTGAATATTCTTCTCTAGCACATACATTTCCACGTTCTTCCATTCAAGCTCACCCGGGAATGTTGGAACGAAGAAGACGATCCGAGCCCAAGCGAGCCCGGCAACTCGAACAGCTGCCACAATATTTGGATCAGAGTGTGTGTTGTCGGAGACGTAGTCTGATCTCTTCGAACCTTTGACTTAGGCGAAGAAAAATGGAGAGTGAAGAGACTACGCCTCCGCCTTGTTGAGGGATTTAACTTGTTTGCGGTTTCTCGGTTGGCAGGTCGCTCGTGCAACATCCGGGTCCGCAACATCCACAGCAGCAACATCCCATTCGCGCTTCACCTCGGTAAGTTAGTTACAAAAGTGAAGTATTTAACTGGGGGAAGTTCCCTTAGGGTAACTAGGTAACGGAATGGTTAGACGGAAGGAAGGAGAACCCTGTTGCATTTGTCCCTGCCCGTGCGAGGGGCTCGTTGATGTCATCGGGAAGAAATGGGTACTGTGTGCCTTGGCTCAACTTGGAAACGAGGGAACGCTGCGGTTCAACCATCTGGCTCAGAAGCTTCCAGGCATAAGCGCGAAGACCCTGAGTGATGTGCTGAAAGATCTGCAACGAAACGGACTTGTGAAACGTGTAGCTTATCAGGAAATTCCTCCCCGAGTCGAGTATTTTTTGACCCGCGAGGGGAGAGAATTGACGATGCTTGTGGCACCCTTGATGGTTTGGGCTGATAAGAAGACTGGACTGATTCAGCTGGACGCATAGGCTACTTCTTACGAGAACGTGATGCGACAAGTTCCTGAATTTGTTGCTCTAGTTGCAGACCCTCTTTTCTGAGCTCGGAAACTCGCAAACGGGCCTTGTTTACGAAATGTTGGTCATCAAGCGTGTCTAGGTTGATTAGCACGTTGCTTGCAGCTCCTTCAATTGCGGCTCGTGCTGCCACCACTAATGTGGTAACGTCAGAGAGCGCATTGGCCGTGCCATATTTTGCGACATCTCCCCCGAGGCGTAGAACCCCGACAGAAGAGTCAAGCGTTCGTAGAGGCACCTCGGCCGCTTTGACAGTAGCTTCTTGAATCGCTTTTCTTCGAACGTCCGGCTCGTCTTTGGGCAACTTGAACGCCTGCATAACAGTATCGAAGGATTCAGCGTCCTCAACAACCAGTCCCAATAACCTCTGGCGAAGATCCTCTCCCTTACGAACGACCTCTTGAAGCTGTTCGCCTTCTTGCGCCGTGTCCTTCTTGGCGAGTGTTATTCTCGCCACCATACAGGCCAGTCCCGCGGCCAAGGCACCGATATATGCGGAAACGCTGCCTCCTCCTGGAGTCGCTTTCTTTGAAGCCACTTCCTCAGAGAAGCTTGAGAGGCTCATCTCGGTGAGGCTTGACGAGCTCGGTGCGAACAATCGTTTTTCCAGAACTTGTTCGCGGCTGAAATTCTCAAGTTTCAGATAGAACTCGGCCGAATCAACTAGAGCGTCCATCGGGGCGAGTCCTACGATCTCGCTCGCCACGACTTGGACCCCGTATCTTTTCGCGAACAGCTCGACGAGTTCTTTGGCTTTGAAGAGCTGGCTCTTGTGATAGTCGGTCATGTTCATTGAGACTTGGACGATTCCACGTTCTTTCAGCTCGAAGCCGAGAGCCTTGACGTAGGCGAGACCGCCGTCCTTCGCCCGAAGCTGGTGCGCAATCTTCTTCGCGATTGCAAGATCGTTCGTCCCGAGGTTAACATTGTAGGCGATCAGTATTTCCCGCGCACCCACTGCGGTGGCTCCTGCAGTTGGATGAATCTTGTCAGGGCCAAGGTCAGGCTTCTTGGTTGGGTCCCTGCCTATTTTGTCGCGGAGTCCTTCGAATTCGCCTGCTCTCACATCTGCAAGGTTTCGTCTTTCAGGTGTCGAGGCAGCTTCCTCGTACAGGAAGACTGGAATGTGAAATCGCTCCGCGAATTCTCTGCCGAAATCTTTCGCTAGGGCTAAGCAATCGTCCATCGTCGCCCCAGACAAGGGTACGAACGGGACGACGTCTACCGCCCCCATCCGAGGATGCTCACCCTTGTGTTTCGTGAGGTCAATGAGCTCAACAGCCTTTGCTGATCCAGCAAGCGCGGCTTGTTTTACAGGACCGGGTTCACCGACGAAGCTTATCACCGAGCGATTGTGGTCCGGGTTCGATTCTACATCTAGCAGGTTGACGCCCGGAGTTGATCTGATGGCATCTGCGATTGAGTTGATTACTTCTTGTCTTCGTCCTTCGCTGAAGTTTGGCACGCACTCTATGAGCTTCAATCTTCTCTTGCCATGTTCCGGGTCTGCTTTGGGTCTTAAAGCCTGAGAGACCCTAGAGCAGCCAGTTTCAGACTTCGACTTGATTTGGGGGCGGCTTGACTTCTATCCTATGATCGATTAGTTTCTCGAAGTCGCCTGAGAAGTAGAACCATCCCTCAAGTCTGGTCCCTTCAAGTGCTAGTCTGCACCAATATTGATCGTCTTCCCACATCTCCTCGAAGGGTAGAGCATCGACATTGAACCATTTGAGCCGGCCTTCTCGTCCATCCATTGGTATTCCCTCGAATTGGCGCGCTACGAACGCATGGACAGTCCAGTCAGGACTCTCGTGTTGGCCTTTCTTGTAGAAATATAGGAGGGCGACTTGTTCTAAGTTGTCTACCGTGAGTTCGGTCTCTTCGAAGACCTCTCTAGCAGCACATGCTTCGGGTTCTTCATTAGACAGTATCTTGCCTCCTGGGGCATCCCATTTTCCCTGGCCGAAGAGTCCTTTGGATTTCTTGAGCAGCAAAACCTCGTTGTCTTTGAGTATGAAGCAGAGGGTCGCTTGTATCGTCAAAGACGGGAATAGCTCAGGAGGGTTTCTTCTGCTTGAGAATGATGATGGCTTGAGCTAGATCGCCTCCAGATTGCTGGAGAGCCTTAGTAGCCTCTTCTACGGATACTTCCGCTTGTGAGGCGACGAGCTTTGCGTCTTCCTGTGCAGATTCTCCGCCAGGGCCTTCCTCTCTTGCTGTTCCTCCACCGACTTGATAGACTGTCTGTCCTTGAACGGTAACGATCGCAACTTCAGGATTGTCGATTACTATTCTCTTTGAAGCGGACTCGATAATGACTCTGGTCACATCGTCTACCTGTTTGACCTGCATGCCCATGCGCTGCATCATTCGGTTGGCTTCTCTAGGATTGATTCGGCGTTGCATGGTGAAACTATCAACCGTCTTTAGTTGCTGATTGTTAAGTCTATCAGCTTTCAACTCCATGTCGAACTTTTACCGCTACGCCAATTTTGAAGCTGAGCATTTCTTCTGCGTTGAAGAAGCTTCTGCCGACTGCCAGCAGGCGATCCTTCTCGTCGACTACGAGAACTTCCTCTGCGGGGCGAAGTTCCGGATCGACCTGTTGAACGTGTTTGCAGAACACGTTACCTCCCTTCTTGATGAACTCCTCGATCCCAGGGACGACCTCGACCCTTAGTCTCGGTGGTTTGAAGATACCTCGGAGGGCCTGTCCTCCAGGGGTCGATAATGCGAGCAATCCGTCCTTCGGTCGATAGGTTGCTAGTAGTTCGTTGCCGTTGTAGATGTGTCGGATTCTGCGAGTATTAGGGGACCGTGTTATCAAGATGGTTTTCGGAAAAGCTTTGCTTGCGCCCTTGCCAAACTGGTAGTTGGCGACGACCCTTACTCTTCTCAGCTCGTGAAGACGGGGTTTTACGAGCTGGAGGGTCATTCTAGATC
>DASPWY010000105.1:0-4202 GCA_035637575.1 Bathyarchaeia archaeon | reverse complement strand
ACCAGAGGCTCGAATCTCTGCCAGTCAAACACGAGCAGATAGCGTAGAGAGTGAATGGCTATCGTGAAGTCTATGATTCCCTCCCTGACAAGTTCCCCGATCAGCTCGTAGATATAACCGAAGTTCCGTGCTTCGAAATCTTCTAGACTATCATCAAAACCCTCCCAGTTGAGCTGGCTGTATTTCTTAATCGCGTCGTGCATGTTTTTCCTTCGACGGGCGAAGGATTCCTGAGTGATTATTTCCAGAACTGAAAATGACATGTTAGCTTTGGTTTCAAAATTCGCGGTCTTGATTAGTCTCGCGTTTTGCCTGAGTTGGAAAACAACGAATACTGCCCCTAAGATAACAGCGAGGGAGCTTATCGCACTCAGGTCGGAAACTAGGAAGCTAAGATCGACCATAGTCTCTCCGAAGAGCGTTTGATGGTTAATATTGACTGTATCAACGTGCGGATCCAAGCATTACGTAGAAGAACAGACTCTCCTACGGATGGCTAATTCAGAGATGACTCCGTCGAGTTGCTGACGGTAACGTATCTCTTATCTCCGTTGTACCGTTGCTATCTCTTCGAATTTTCGCTAGAGAAGTTGGTAAGGTCCCGCAGAAATTGGGCGATGAAGCTAAGAACAGTTTCGACAGAGCTCTCATAGACTCTGTCAGCGCAGCTCTCGACGCGCTTGGGCCAACCGTCAAAGAATCAATATTTCTCCTCCTCCAGAGGCGAAATTCCATCTCACCCGATCAGATTCCGAAATTGGTTGGAGAGTTCGTGAAGGCTTTACAAGATGTGCTTGGACCAACTTCTAGGGTTATCGAGAAGCTAATTATCGCAGGCTTGATTGCAAGGAAGCAAGTACCCGCAAATATTGCGCAAGGAAGAAATCTGTTAGAGGTCGTCGGTTCAGTCAGGCTGAGCCAAGTTAGCCAAACGTGAGTAACGGGCTCGTGGACCAAGAGTCTTGCATTTCATCGCACGCGTTGATCTTGTTTTGAAAAATCAGCTAATATAGATCAGGTCAAAATCGGACGTCCCGCGGGCCCGTAGCTCAGCCAGATCCCTAAACGGGATCCTGAAGAGGTAGAGCACCGGAAGAGGCATCTGGTGAAGCTTTTACCTCGCGAGAGACACCCGGCTGTCCCGGGTTCAATTCCCGGCGGGCCCGCCACAAACTAGCGATATCTCCAAAAAATCGGGAAACCTCGCAGAGTTTCCGCTTTAGGTGTGTCAGCAGTATCGTACTGCCTTCACGAGCCATTTGACTCGGCTTGCGCTGATCTGATGGCGCGCTCGACCGTCCCAGTCGGAGACCGATGGTCTTCCGGATTCGTCTACGACATGTCCTTCGAAGAAAAGTCCATTGTTCAACTGGCCTACTACGTCACTGTTGAGGAATCTTCTCAGCTGATTACTTCTCATTCATGATTCACCTCAGAGCGCTCTATTCTTGTTACTCGACCTTAAGGGGAGAGGTTACACCACAATCAACTTCCTTCGACCATGGCGTAGTGAGATGTACGTAGTGTAGTGTAGTGTAGTGTGATGCGTAGCTTGAGTGTTACAATTCCGTACTCGGTCAGAATTTCTAGGGAGCTATTGGACGATATGAGGAGGCTGTATGATAGGATGGAGCCTCCGAAGCCAACTTTTTCGGCCGTCTTGAGCCATATTGTCAAGCTTGGATGGGATTCGTACAAGGCTCAGAAGAACGGCGAAGAGAGTCTTCAGAAGGTAACTGTAGCACCATATCCCAAGAGGATTCACGACCAAACCTTCCAGCGCTAGGCTATGGTCTTCTAATCTGCTAGAAAGGTGTTTTTACAGGACTCGTCTCTGCGAGGACAGTGTTCTGCAATCTTCCCAGGTTCTCGATTTTCGACTCGATAATATCTCCTGGCTGGAGCAGAAACGGTGTCTTGTCAGGTTTCCTGTAAATGGCCACACCAGAAGGCGTGCCTGATGTGATTATGTCTCCGGGTTCCAGGGTCATTGATGAGAAGAACTCGACGAGCTGTCTCATCTTGAAGACCATGTTCTTCGTGCTGGAGAATTGTCTGGTCTGCCCGTTAACTCGGAGTTCCATTCCGAGATTGTCAGGATTCCCTGCTTGGTCGGGTGTAACGAGGAAAGGTCCCATGGGAGCGAAGGATTCGAAGTTTTTACCGAGATTGCAGAAGCCTCTCTTCATCTCCGCGAACTGAATGTCGCGGGCGCTGATGTCGTTGAAGACTGAGAAGCCAGCGACATGGTCGAGGGCGTTCTTCTTTGATATGTCCTTGCATCTCTTCCCAATCACGGCAGCGAGCTCTACCTCGTAATCCAGGAGTTTGACTCTTCGAGGATAGAAGACTGGGGCTCTATGCCCGACTAGTGAGGTTGGTGATTTGAGAAATGATATTGGGAAAGGAGGAAGGCTTGTTGATCCTTCTTGGAGATGGTCGGAGAAGTTCCCGCCCATGCAGATGATCTTTGTTGGGCGTGAGATAGGAGGGAGGACTGTGACCTTGTCGAGGTTGAAGACTCCCTTCGGATTCTTTTCTCCTGAGTCAGTAATTTGCTTCTTCGCCGCCTCGAGCGTCTGGTTTGCTTTGGACTCTCTCTTTGGGTCTTGTAGAAATTCCAGTATCGGTTCCGAGTTCTTTGAGGTGCCCAGCTCAGCAAACCGAGCTGAGTCGACCATGATTCCTATCCGGTTCTCGGAGGGTTTCTGTTGGAACCTTAGCAGTCTCATGGACTAGCGACCTAGACTTGAGGCCGCTGGCCGAATGTGTGATGATGTAAACTGTTCCTTCACTAGGTAAAAGCAGGGTGGTGAGAAGAGGTTTCTAGACTCACGCGTGAGCTTTCGAGAGGTTTTTCATGCGATATTGTTCTACCTCGTCGAGGACTGATAGGACCTGTCGAATCTGGTCTCTAAGCCTCTGGCTATTTCGTCGCATCTTACGGGTTGAAATCAAGGTCCATCGAATCTTCTCGCCCGGGCTCTTAGAGCGTAGAGATGAACGAAACTGAGAGGGCAGAATGAATAGTACTATTTTCAGATTTGATAGGGAGTGTTTTTTAGTCCCAGTTCTCCGGGCTTTCTTCGGCGTCTCGATAATGGTCACGGTTGAGGAGTATCGGTTGGACAGGGACTCCATGGGCGAAGTCAAAGTCCCTAGTTCTGCGTATTATGGCGCTGAGACCCAGCGGGCCGTTCAGAACTTTCCAATATCGGGTCTGCGCCTTCCTAAGGAATTCATTCGGGCTATGGCTCTGATCAAGCTCTCCGCTGCGCGGGCCAACATGCAACTGGGACTGTTGGACCCGAAGAAGGGCGAGGCTATCGTCTCCGCGGCCAAGGAGATAATGGAGGGAGCTCTTTACGACCAGTTCGTTGTTGACGTCTTCCAGACAGGTAGCGGGACTTCCTCGAATATGAACATGAACGAGGTCATCGCCAATCGCGCGATCGAGCTTCTCGGGGGCAAGAGAGGGGACAAGTCGATAATTCACCCGAATGACCACGTGAACATGTGCCAGTCCACAAACGACGTCTTCCCATCTGCGATTCACGTTTCGTCGGCGGAAGAGATTGTTCGCAAACTTCTGCCAAGCCTGCGTGTCCTGGCTGAGGCTCTTGAGAGGAAGACGAGAGAGTTTGACGATGTCATCAAAGCAGGTAGGACCCACCTTCAGGACGCTGTCCCGATTGCTCTGGGTCAAGAGTTTAGTGGCTACGCGAGTATGATCAGTCACGGGATCAAGCGGGCAGAGCAGGCTAGGGATATACTGTTGGAACTGCCGTTGGGCGGGACTGCAGTGGGAACGGGTCTCAACGCGCATCCGAAATACGCTGACCTGGCTATCGCGGAAATTAATCGTCTAACCGGCTTGATGTTTCGAAAAGCAGAGAACACGTTTGAGGCGATGCAGAGCAAGGATGCGTGTGTCGAAGCGAGCGGCGGTTTGAAGACTATCGCTACGAGCCTGATGAAAATATCCAACGACCTTCGCCTCCTAAACTCAGGTCCTAGAACTGCTCTGGGCGAGATCGACCTTCCCGCTATGGAGCCGGGCTCGAGCATAATGCCGGGCAAGGTCAACCCCGTGATCCCTGAGGCCGTTAATCTCGTGGCCGCTCAAGTCTACGGGAACGATGCGGCGATCGGCGTCTGCGGGATGTTAGGTCAGCTGGAGTTGAACGTCATGATGCCGGTTA
>DASPWY010000104.1:0-3190 GCA_035637575.1 Bathyarchaeia archaeon | reverse complement strand
GGCGAAGCGAGCGTCCTCATCTACACCTTCCCCATCTGGACCCTCATACTATCCCTCCCCGTTCTAGGGGATCGTCCTACTCCTCTGAAGGTCGGAGCAGCCCTCCTCGGATTCGCAGGTGTAGCCCTCGTCGCCCGAGTATGCACGACCAGCCCGACCGGAGACCTTGTCGCGATAACTCTCCTCATCGTCGCCGGCTTTGCCTTCGCCCTTGACAGCGTCCTCTTCAAACGCCTCTTCAAGGGCGACCAGCTACTGAGAGCCAATGTCTGGCAACTGGCAGGCGGCTCGGCCTTCCTCATCGCATGGGCCTCCTCGCCGAACCTATCTCTGCAATCCACTGGACGCTTGCCCTAGCAGGCGCAATTTTCTGGATCGGCGTGCTTGGAACCGCGATCGTATTCGTCCTATGGTTCACCCTGCTCTCACGCTACAACGCAGCCTCTCTAACCGCGTACACTTTTCTAGTCGTTGTGGTTGCTCTCGTCGGCTCATTCTTCATTCTAGGACAGACAATCGATGGGGTGCAGCTGGCTGGAGTCCTCGCCCTGATCGTGTCGATCTATTTGACAAGCAGGGTCGAGAAACACTCAACCAGACCAAGTGCTCTTGTATCGTGAGATTTCCGAAAAATGAAGAGTTACAGAGAGTAGCGGCAGTTCGGGCATTCCCATCTCAGGATTACACCCTCTGTGTTCGTGATCTTTTCCAAGAAAGCTTTTCGACAATTTGGACAGAGAACTTGCTTGTCTTCCGGCTCCTCACGGGCCATTAGCGCTTTGAGTAGGCGTGGTTTTGAGAACTCTCTCGCCAAGTCCGTGAGAGTGACCCAGCCGAGGAATTTTTCATCTTCGAAGACTCCGAGCCTGGTGATTCGGTTCTCGACCATGGTCTTTGCGACGGTTTTCGTTGATTCGTCAGGACCTATCCTGAAGAATGGAACCAACATTTCACCCACGCTGACCTCGTCCGGTCTCTTGTTGAGAGGAACAAACTTCCAGAGTAGTGCACGCTCGGTAATCAAGCCCACGACTTTTTCTCCCTCAACAACTGCTGCGCCGGAAGTTCTCTCGCGATTCATTACATTGGCAGCTTCCAGAATTGTGTCGGAGGATTTCACCCTGGGAACGTTGCTTGACATTACCTTCCTGACTTTCGCCAACATAGTCTCTCCCTCAGCGGGGTTAGGATTGCGCTCTAAGCTGGCGGCGGGATTCCGTTTAGCTTCTGCAACGTTACTGCGATAGAGCTGAAATCCATCTCGCCCTGGCCTTGGTTCACGCCGGTGGTGAACAGTTGCTTCGCGAGGCTTCCAGCGAGGAGTGCTACCTTCTGTCGTGTAGCTTGGTTTTCCGCCAGGGTTAGATCCTTCAAGAGCATATTCATAGTGAAAAGTGGAGTATAGTCTCCTTTTGCGATCAAGGGTCCTTTGACATCTGAGAAGTAGTTCTTGTGAGGTGTCTTGTTGAAAGCGTCGACGAAGGCTCGGGGTTCGAAGCCGAGTTTCTGCGAAAGTACGAAGGATTCTGAGAAGGCTAGACCGATCGTTCCGAGAAAGAGGTTGAGGATGAGTTTCATCTTATGACCGCTCCCAGGTTTTCCAAGGTAGATCACAGTCGAGCCGAGCTGGTTGAGAAATTCTCGATTCTTCTCGAACACGTTCTCGTCGCCGCCCACGAGTAGGGATAAGTTTCCTTTAGCGGCCATGTCTGGGTTGCCTATGACCGGGGCGTCAACCCTATCGACACCTGCCCTCTTCGCTTGCTCTGCCTCCCGGATAGAAGCGTCTGGATCAATTGTACTCATCTCGATCCAGAGGGCTCCCTTCTTCATGCCCCCCAGCGCCCCATCGTCTCCCATGACCATACTATCGACCACGCCCTGATCGGGTAGAGAAGTAATGAGAACATCAACAGACTTGCCAAGCTCAATGGGAGAGGGGTGCGCTACCGCTCCCTTCGCAATCAGCCCGCGTAGCCTATCTTTGCTCCTATTGTAGACGTGGACCTCGTTTCTCTTTGAGAGAAGATTGGTTGCGAACGCGCTTCCCATCTTGCCAAGACCCAAGATTCCAACCCGCGCCATTTCGAACAAACCTTGACGCTGCACGTCTACCTCTACGAAGATAAGACTAGTTGCTGGCTCAAGGTCGGTCCCTCTAAGCGTTGGTCTCTCTCAGTCGATGTGTACATCTCGGGGCTACCACTTCACATGATTATTCTTCACAAGCCCGCCGATAATGGAAGAATGGCGGTCCCGCGGTCAACTTCAGGATTCCCTGAATGCCCGCGATTCCCTCATGTCCGCCACAGTAACACCCGAAAATTCCATAGTTTGACCAGCATTAATTATCCGAGACGGGGTGAAAATTTCGTTTCAGGATAGTTTCAGCCAATATTGGCATATAGTTGCAGAGATCAGAAAACGAAAAGGAGTGCTCGGGTCGGGTTGTCGTCCTGCATCAGGGTTAGTCCGCTAAGACTAGCCCAGGGTCGGACGGCTCCTCTTGCATACCTAACACTGGCTTGGCGAAGCTGTAGATCAGCGTGCATTCCTTCTCGTCAATCTTGAAATTGACGCTACAGATCTTTGACGCCATCACTCGGAGGAGCTCTGCGACATCTCTCGGAACCTGCAGGTAGGTTGTGTTCCGAATGGTCACCGGCTTTACCGATAGTCCCATCGATTTTCTCCAACAATCACGACAGCATTACCGGACTATCGGCATTGTGGGACTCTCCGACCGGTGAAATTGAGACCCTTTGAATAACGACGGTGTCAGGCTGTGTGTGTCTGTTCTCTCAAATCTCAGTGCCTTCGTTGCTAGCGAAGAGATCTACAGATGGACGACGAATCTACTGAGATCGAGCCCGCGGAACGAAAACTTTGCTGGCTCCAGTACAGATGTTCTTGTGAACTCTTTCATAGAAGACCCTATCGTACGTTTCTCCGCACTTTTCACAAGTCGCCTTTCTAGACTGATGAGCAGACTTGAACGGCGACTTTTTCATAGGAGCGTTGCCCATTGGCAGTCACATAGCTCCTACGCTAGGACTCCTCTAAATCTTACTCTAACTCATCCCAATCCGTAGGGCCAAGAAAATTCAGTATTTACCCCGAGAAAAACGGCAAGGGTCCCTTCCGTAGGAGCGACCGCCCTCTACCTGCTGCGCGTGTGTGTCTATTTTCC
>DASPWY010000103.1:0-24271 GCA_035637575.1 Bathyarchaeia archaeon | reverse complement strand
GACCTCCAAGCATTCCAGTGCTTAACCCCCGTCAGCATGTTCCCGCCAGACCATCTGATCCGTTGCTTAAACAGGCTCCCGACTCGCGCGGGCATCTCTTGCCAACACTCCACCGGAGCCAGTCGGGTAGCAATGTGAGCTCTAGCAAAACGCACCGACAACTCCGCATCCTCAACCAGGGATTTTGGATCCCATAACCCGACCTTCTCAAGCGCCGTCCTCCGGAAGAACGTGTTAGACCCCGAAAACGTAACGAACAATCTCAAAGCATGCTTTCCATCATTCGACAAGCGATACAAGAAATTCTCATAGGCCGCCAGCCGCGAAACAATACTCTCCCGAAGATTCAGCGTCCTATGAAAACCATGCACAGCCCCAGTCTCCGGACTGTTAAAGTAACGGAGAGCCTTCTTCACAGCCTGCTCCTCCGGCACATCATCAGCATCAAAAGTCGCAACGATCTCGCCCGTCGACCGGTGAAACGCAAAGTTCAGCGCATCACCCTTCCCGAGACTCGAATCCCGATGGAGCACTTTGATCCAGGGATACTTCGCAGAGTAACCCTTGCAGATCTCAAGTGTCCGATCCCGCGACTCATCCTCCACAACCACAACCTCCAAGTTCTCCTTCGGATAATCTAGCCTGACCAGTGCATCCAACAGCCTACCAACTACCTTCTCCTCGTTCTTCACCGGGACAAGGACAGAGACATTCGGAGGATCCCAGTCTTCACCCGGATCCTCTCCAAACCCATGCCTCTTGTATCGCCAGACGCCTAGCATTATGATGGGAGTCGCGTAGACGAAGTAGACCAAGAATAGGATAGTCAGCCCGAAAACAAACCAGGTGGCGACGCTCACTATCCCTTATCCAGCTCGGGTTCGCCGTTCTGAGCAAGGAGGCTATTTATCGTCTTAGAAGCGAGCCTTTCTCGCGCGAAATACCGCAGTACGAATCGGATAAAGTCAACAGCGGACCGTTCGAGACACATGTCAAACTGCGAAATCCAGAAAATGCAGACGCTATTTCAGGCTGGCTTGGAGAATAGTCGCGCGCGGGCCCGCAGTTTTTCTCCGCTCTTCTACTAGGAAAAGTAGGAATAAGAGGAGGGGACGGTCCTAATCTTTTCGCATTTATACTCGATTCACATGTTCAAGCCTTAAAACATACCAGGTCTCCCAGCGATATCCAGGGACCACCCTCAAGTTACTGTGGATATCCACGGGTCCACCGGTCACGGATTAACCGTTTCTCGTCAATAAGAATGAACGGAGCCCGAGAAAGCATACACAACCGGTACAAAACATGGGCAAACTAATGATCTCGCTCAGCGACCAATCCGAGAACCTCGTACGCAACGAAGTCCAACGCGTTTATCACGGCAGAGTCGGCGGCCTTTCGATATTCTTCGAACAAGTACTCCGCGACTATTTCCACGGCAACGGTAAACCGACAAAGGCCAACAAGATAAAGAACGGAAAAAACTAGTCCACAATTACTAGTATCGGTCATAAGCGTGCGAAAGATTCACGGCTCTGAGGAGGTCCTCTGATCATTGCCTCAGTCTAACTACGCGGAACCTGTATACTGACCGGTCTTATTCCTCTCGCCCTCGCTTCCAACGCCCGGACAAAGTTCGGAAGTTCTTCCACAGATCGCACCTCCGTTCGCGCCAGAGACCTCATTCTAATCCAGAGTTTCAGATCACTCTTCACTCCTCGCTGAGAGAGTTCCTTGTATAGCCATGTCTCAAGCTCCTTACCTTCTCTGTCGAAATCGGTCAACACAATCGCTTCTTTTGTCCCGTTCAGCCGATCGAGAAATTCGTGGCGAGATTCGCCTCGCGCTTTAAGGCAGTGAACCTTCCCCGCCACCCCCAATCTCCGGAGCGCGGCCTCGTCTCGCCGTCCTTCTACGATGATCGGTACCCCAGCGTCAGATTGAGTTCTCAGCTCGTCGAGGATCCTTTCGGTCTCCTCCATCTTCCACGCATAATACTCAGCTCTTGGATTGCGTAGTCGGGCAAGATTCTTACGTGGAGCGGAGCCGGCCAACATCCTTCAGCTCTTCTCAAGTCTTCGCACTTCTTCCAGAGGCTGTGGATTTCTCCTGAAATATTCTCTAACCGGTTCCAGCTTCTGAGAGAGGACTCGTGACATGTTTGTCTTCAGATCTTGCGGATGGATCTTTCCCGAAGCGTATTGTTTCTCAAGCTCGTCATAAGTAGACACTTCAAAATCTCCTCCATACTTCGAGTCGCGCTTCAACGTGAGCGGCTCTCGATTTTCGACAACCAGGATGCGATAGTATTCCAGTATCGGGTTGCCTTCCACCACCTTTGGTGGACAGAATGCCTGCTGGATCTTCTTCCCAATCACCTCGGGATCATCATGTATCAGGATGTTGTTCTCGGGTTTGCTCTTCGACATCTTCGCCGCTATTACTTGATTCAGTTTAGGGTCCTCGTCGAAGCTGTTGCGTGGTGTGTTCTGAACACCGGCGAGTCCGACCAGCATGGGAGTGTGAAGGCTAACCGGCTTACCCCAATCAAGTTTCTCCCCCGCCTCTCTGGCCAATATGTGGGCCTTACGCTGATCTATCCCGGCGCAGGCAAGGTCCAATCTCATCTGGAATATGTCTGCCGCTTGCATGCAAGGGTAGAAAATGGTTGCAGCGTCGTTCTCTTTCGATTGCATGTCCCGTCCCATTATCGGTATGGCTCTCAAGACCCGTTGGGTGGTTGTGGCTCTCGCTATTCTGAGAACCTTCTCCCAGTAGTCGGTTTTTTCAGCAAGTTCTGAGGCCCAGATATACTCCGCCTTGTTCTCGGGGACTCCTAGGGCTGTGAAACAGTGCTTGTAGTATCGGCCTACTGTTCTGATCTTCTCAAGGTCGCCTCCGTATTTGTTGTTGATCATTGAGTGCCAGTCGGCGAGGAAGACTATGAAATGGAAGCCTGATTGGATTAGGTCTTGGATCTTGGAGGCGCAGACGAGCCCTTGGCCGATGTGCATCATTCCGTGCAGGGTGCGCCCGCTTTCCGGAGCACTCGAACCCCCAGTAGGCCCGAGGATTCTTCTTCTCTTCCAAAAGCTTCTCCAACTCAGACCTCTGGATTATCTCGACAGTTCCTCTCATAGCAAGCTCAAGACGCTGTTCTAGATTCAAGTCCGCCTCCAAGAACCGGTTGTTTCCGCTCTCGGCTAAAAGCCTCTAGACCATCGATGCTCCTTTTCCGAACATGGAGCCTGAAGGCGAGTTTCGCATTGAAACCCTTCCATGCGGAAGCGTTCCTTGTCGCCCGCGACACTAACACCAAAGCCTCACTGTGAAGATCACCGTCTTCTCTCGGCCCGGCTCTCTCGAGGCGGGCGTCTCGCGCTCGCCCTCATCACAAACGCTCGTTGCCGTTGTAATAACATATTCTACCGAAGAGACGAGTCCAGTCCGAAGTCTTCCGGTGCGAAGACTCGACCGAAAGATCGCCTAAGGAAACGGCGAAATTTCTTGGTTTGAGACGTATGTGAACCAGGATCGAGTCTACTTGAGAGGAACGTACATGCTTGACCGCGAAGCGCCGATCCCCGGTGTTCCATGAACAACCTTCTGGTTCGTAATCGCGAATTCTCCGACGAAATGTCCAATCATCTCCGGCTTGATATCAATAGCCACGTATTCCTTGCCAGAGTGTAACTGGAGAGTCAATCCAAGCATCTCAGGGATAACAATCATGTCTCTGACATGAGACTTTACAGGCACAGGTTTGCCCGCATTCTCCTTCCTCGACTGGCGAACATGTTCCATCAGAATCCGCTGTTCGTTGGTCAGGCCTTTCAGGAGGGATCTGCGCTGACGTGAAGGGAGGAGCTTGATGAACTCGTCCATCGACATCTGCTTCAGCTCGTCAACTGAATGGCCGCGATAAGTAAACTGTCTAGGCATAGCTCTTCACCCGCACCGCGCTGTTCTTGGCTGCGACCTGCATGATAAGCATGTTCCTACGCTCTATCGCGCTGAGCGGCGTTTAGCCCGCCCAGTCTGGCGAGCCGCGATGTTGCCCACTTTTCTACCCGGAGGCGTATCCCGTCCGACGGTTGTAGGCTTGCCCGCGTGCTTGTGTCTGCCCCCTCCGTGAGGATGGGAAGCCGCGATCATTGCTTGACCTTTGACCACTGGCCATTTTCGGCCGCGAGACTTTTGCAGGAACCACTTGGGACCAGCTTTCAGGAACGGTTTCTCTGTACGACCCGCTCCAGCAACCACCCCAATCATTGCTCGACACTTGTCATTTACGTGAATGGTTCGACCTGAGGGCATACGAAGCTCAGTTCCTGCCGGCGTGTGAGAGACTACCAAGGCAAAGCTTCCGGAGGAGCGTGCAAGTGTACCTCCATCCCCGGGACGGAGTTCGATATTGCAAATCATTGTTCCTTCAGGGATTCTGCCTAGTGACTTTATGTTCCCAGTCTCCGCCGCCGCTTCGCTCCCGATCTCAATGCTCTGTCCCACATACATGCCTTCCGGAGCTGGAATGTAGACGTCGTTATTGCTCCCTACAACCAGCCGGGCCAGAGGAGCCCCTCGCGCAATTTCGTGAAGAAGCTCTCTAACGAAACCGGTGCTATGTCCATCTACTGAGTTGTATCCTGTAGGGTGGAGTCTTCGATGAGTGGGTGCTCTGAAGATGAAGAAGCCTCTTCCTCGTCTCTGGACCAGGATGTTCTTTCCCATGTTACACCAAATCTCTCTTACAATATTCCTAGTTTTACAGCCAGGTCAGAGGCTTTTGATTCGGGGCTTAGCTTGACGTAAGCTTTCTTCTTTCCCTCTGGAGTCGTCAGTGTGAATACTCGGGACACGTTTACCTCGTAGAGTTCCTCCACGGCCCGCTTCACGTCGTTCTTGGTTGCTTTGTTGTTGACGATGAAGGTGATCTTGTTTTCGCCTTCGATCAGTTTGACGGTGTCTTCCGACATCATCGGGTAGATGATCACGAGCTCGGACTCTAGCCTGGCCATTTGTATTACCACTTTCTCTCTGCTACTGTCTTGATGGCTGACTCGCTCCAGATAGTCAACCTGCCCGGATGCGTACCTGGCGCAAGAGCTTCCACGCTGAGGTCTCTGGCTCTAATTACTTCGACGCCTTCAAAGTTTCGAAGGGCTTTCCTAGCATTCCTGTCGTCTCCAACTACTATCAGGGGTCCGACCGCGTGAACTCTCACTCCGCTCTTGATTCTCTTGCTCTTTCTTACTCGAAGAATGTCGTCCCAGACGCCGATGGAGGTGAGAAATCGCTTAGCATCGGATGACTTCGAAAGATTCTCCACTTCGTTGCTGACGACTAGGGGCAGTGTTCGGTCCTCAAGGAACTTGTGGCCTCGACTCCGGACGACTTGGTCCGATGCAGTTGCGGCGATCGCTGATTTCAAAGCGAGCCGTCTCTCCTTCTGGTTGATTCGTTTAGCGAGCTTCTTTGACGTAACCGGTGGGAACGCCATTCTACCGCTTACGGTCCCAGGGGCGAAAGCTGCAGTCCCCGACAAAGGTCCGTGCCCCCCGATTCGTGGCACTCGCGATATTCCTCTCCCGACCCCGAAGCCTTCGGCGGTTGTTCTCTTTCCAGCCATTAGGTTCCGGCCTTGGGGTTGGAAAGCGTGGGATTGTTGAGCGATTGCAGCCCTTTGAATGATATCTAATCTAAGGCTCGTCTGGAAGACTTGAGGTAGATGGATTTCTCCGGCGGACTTTCCTTCTACGTCGAGAAGATGCGCAGTGAGTAAATCGTTTGACATGACGGTCTATGCTCCCTGTTTCGATGCGAGATTCAGCTGTTCTATCTTAGGCGGTTCTCCTGTGGGGTTTCCTCTAGCCGGGTATCGGAGAGCAACGAGTCTCCTAGTGGGCCCCGGAATCGTTCCTCGTAGAACGGTGTATTCCGTTTTAACTGGTCCATATCGGAGGAATCCTCCTTTGGGAGTTACGTCAGCGCCGTTGTTCCCCATCTTCAAGATCTGCTTGTTGTGCTCCGTTCTTTGGGCAAATCCCATCTGACCTGGCCTAGGTACGGAGTACATTACGTAATGTGGGTGCCATGGGCCAATCGATCCGACTCCTCTGACCGTTTTTCTTGACTTGTGTTTGAGTTTCTTTACTCCCCATCTCTTCACCGGGCCTTGGATTCCTTTTCCTTTCGTGATGGAAATTACGTCGACTTCTCCTCCTTCTTTGAAGACCTCCGAGACTTTGACTTCCTTTCCAAGGAGTTTTTTTCCGAACTCGAGCCGCTCCTGAACTGTTCCCCCATCGATCTTCACCTCAAACAAGTCAGGTATTTTTCTACCGATCGTGGTGGTCCGTGGCTGGCTTGCAACTACTACTCTCACCTCCGATAGCTTGCTCGTTGAGAGCTGTAGCCTCTCCCAGGCCTTGACCTCGTCAAATTTTTCGGGCGTCTTTATTCTCCTGTGGAGATCCTTCGTTTGGTCGTTGGACCATACTTCTCCTAAGGTTTGTAATCCACCGTTCAGCGTTTCGTAGAAACGCAAGGCGGTTACCTTCAGCGGAGGAGTCTCGACAACCGTCACTGGGAAACTCACCTCCTTGCCGTAGTTCAGGGAGCCCTGGCGATTATCGACCACGGTGACATGAGTTGTTCCCGCCTTGAAGCCTGCGAATCCCAAGAGGCGTGGCGGACCTTCGTATTCTGGCCAATAGCGAATTCGTGGGGTCCAGTGACTTGCCCTCCCGCGGGGGAGATAAGCGAGGGACCCTCTTCTGGGAGCGCTGTATTTTCGGTGACCCATCTATGTCTCCTCTAACAAGTTCAGTATTGACATCGTCGTAAGGACGGCTTCCTCGGTTCGGACTGTTTGTACGCCCTGATTCGGGATCATATTCAGGTTGAAGTCGACCATCTTTGTAATGTCGGCTCCTTCTTTGGCTAGAATCTCGGGCACACCGTCTGATGGGGACCCGAAGACGACTAGTGGCCGTCGTGAAGATTTCCATCGAAGAGTCAGATCGGTCAGGACCTCCCGTACGACTTTGCCTCTTCGAGAGGTCGAGATTGTCAAATCCTGTCTTCTGCTCCCTATGAGTTTATCAAGCGTAAGATTGATTCGAGTGACCTTGAATCCCCAATATATAGGTAACCGGGTCGGCTCAACGAGCTCTCCCTGAAGCCGTGGCGATATTCGAGCGATCCTGATCGTCACTCTCTCCCTCAGCCTCAGCTTCGAAGGGACTTCCACGGCTGGTCTGAAGCCCGCGTCTATGATAGAATGGGTTCCCGATTCGATCACGAGTCCGTCACGAATTTCACCTACTCGAGCCTCTCCTATGCTGGGATGGCTGGGCATGCGCAATGGGGGCAATATTCCCGAAAATTGAAGATCGGGATCTTGCTTGAACAGTGCCTTCCGCAAATACTGGGGCGTTTCCTGATATCCGAGTAGTTTCTCGAAGAGCCTTCCCTCGCTCTCTGAGCTCCTACCAGTTTCATCGTTGTAGATCACCACTTCGTCGACTCGGAAAATTGCGAGGGACCTGGCGATTAGGCCGACCCGGCTGGTCTTCTCTCTGAGATGAGGCACGTCCTTCGTAAACGATGCTGGAAGTGCTATGGAGAGCCGTTGGAGTCTTCTAGGAACCTCCATCATGGAATCACAGGGCGTGACCATAAGATATTAGCCAATCTCGATAATCAACAGTCTCACTGGGGAAGACCAAAGATGCCCGTGGATCTAGACGATTTGAAGCTACTTTCGAAGATAGATCGCTCTAACATGATGAGTGCTGTCGATCGGTTTTCCGATATTTTTCTTCGCTCCAGAGACGAGGCGGAAGTTTCTGTGACGAAAACAAAAGCCTCGTTCCAAAGCCTCGTACTAATGGGGATGGGCGGGTCGGCGAGTGCAGCGGACGTAGTCTTGGATTGGCTCAAAGGGTCCTTGCCCATTCCAGCGCTGGTCCATCGCGAGCCTGGATTGCCTGCCTTTGTCAATTCGAGAACTCTGTTCATCGCGCTGAGCTACTCAGGTGAGACTTCAGAGACGCTGGCCGCGTTTCGAGAGGCGAAGAACCGAGGCAGTTCTCTTGTAGGTATTGGACATGGAGGGTCACTCGCCTCGTTTTGTTATCGCTTCAAGGTACCATTCATTCGTGTCGAAGCCTCGCTGGCTCCGAGAGCCGCGCTTGGCCAATTGATTGTCTCCGCGGCAATTGCTCTGGAAAATGCTAACCTGATTCGCTCGACCACACGAGAGATATCGAAAGCTGCTCAGGAGCTTGTCCGCATCAGGCGCCGCTGCCGCATCGAAACTCCTGTGGCAGACAATCCGGCAAAGAGTCTAGCAGTGAAACTGTTAGGCCATTTGCCAGTACTGTATTCTCTGCAAAGGATGTCTTCGGTTGCTCGCAGGTTCAAGAACCAACTTGCGGAGAACAGCAAGTTACTCGCGAAATACGATTTGTTGCCGGAGGCGGGGCACAACGAGGTTGAAGCTTGGCACGAGAGAGACAACATGCTACCGGTGATTATTCGAGACGCGCAGGAGACCTCGTTTGAGCGTTCAATCGTCCGTGCCTTCCGCGGTACGATAAGTTCGGCGAGCCGATCTCATCCGCTGGACGTCCGCGTCGCTAGCAGAGGAAGCCTTTCGAGGCTACTATCTCCAATCTTCTTTCTCGATTATGTGTCCGTGTACCTCGCTATGCTGAGGCGAGTTGATCCGACCCCTACTGACCTAATCAACGAATACAAGAAACGCTAAGGACGTAGGGTCTTCGACCACGCTCTACCCTTTCGCTACTCCGATGGGAGTCATGCGGACAACTTTCTTTCCTATTCCAAGTTGGTCACTCACATCGGCGACTCTGTCTACATCCTTGTAGGCGTCAGGTGCTTCCTCAGCGAGAACTTCCATGCTTGCCGCTCTGATGACTATTCCTCGGCTTTCCAGTAATTTCTTCAAGTCTGCTCCCCGCCACTTTCGTTTCGCCGCCGAACGACTCATGAATCTCCCAGCGCCATGAGCGGTAGTTCCGAAACTCAACTCCATTGCCTTGGGCGTGCCTATCAATACCCAGCTGCTAGTTCCCATACTTCCCGGAATCAGGACCGGCTGTCCAACGTCTCTGTACTGAGCAGGGACATCCGGATGCTCTGGGGGGAAAGAGCGGGTCGCGCCCTTTCTATGGACGATGACTTTTGTAGCCTCGCCATCAATGTGGTGCGACTCAATCTTCGCGACGTTGTGACAGACGTCGTAGACAATTCGCATATCCATTGAATCTGCTGATTTCGCGAATACCTTCTCGAACGCCTGTCGCGCCCAGTGGGTGATCATTTGCCTGTTGACCCAGGCGAAGTTGCATGCGGCGGACATCGCCGGGAGATAGTCCTCAGCCTCAGGACTCTTGCTCGGGCAGGCGGCTAGTTCTCTGTCGGGTAAGTGGATGTTGTATTTTCCCGTCGCTCTTTCCATGACCTTCAAATAATCGCTGCATATCTGGTGTCCGTACCCTCTGCTCCCGGTATGGATCAGTACGAGAATTTGCCCTTTCTTGTGGATTCCTAAGCGCTGGGCAACTCGTTCATCGAAAATCCGGTCTGCTCTCTCGATCTCGATAAAATGGTTGCCGCTCCCTAGACTTCCCAGTTGTGGCGCTCCGCGCGATCTTGCACTGCTCGACACTTTTGACGGATCAGCTGCTTCCATGCAGCCCTCCTCTTCGATTGTCTTGGGATCTTCAGGCCAGGCGTACCCTTTGTCGACGGCCCAATCGAGGCCGTCAGTAACCGCCTTGTCCAGCTCGATCGAGGTGAGTTTGATCTGTCCTCGGCTTCCGAGGCCTGATGGGATGAAATTGAAAATTGTGTCAACGAGCCGCGACAGTGCCGGCCGGACCTCGTCCTCGGTTAGATTCGTCCGAATGAGCCTGACTCCACAGTTGATGTCATAGCCGACGCCTCCAGGGCTGATTAGTCCCTCATCATAGTCCGTTGCAGCTACTCCTCCGATTGGGAATCCATAGCCTTCGTGGCCGTCGGGCATCGTGATGGCATACTTGTAGATGCCGGTCAAGTGGGTGACGTTGACGCATTGTTGGATTGTCCGGTCGGTACGCATTTTGGCTAGGAGTTCCTCGTCGGCGTAGATTCGCGCTGGGACCTTCATGCCAGGCTGGTAGTCCTGCGGAACTTCCCAGATGTTTTGAGATACTTGCTTAATGGGAATATCCGCGCTTGATCTGCTCCAAGAGTTCAAAGCTTGGGTGCTCATTCGTCAGCCAAATGTTGAACGACGACCTAGCTATAAGTGTCGTTGGGTTGGTTTAGTGGAATTATCGGGTCAGTTTCGAGACTGCTCTTCTAGCACATAGTGAGGCTATAGATCTAGAATGAATCTGATCTTAGCTTCTTTCGCATCTTCTTCGATTGTCATCAAGTGGTATGTCACCCCTTTTACCTCAGTCTTAGCTCCATGCTTCCCCCGATCATATTTCTCGCCTCTAACCCTCCCACGAAGCCTGAACGATGTGCGGTCATCAGGGGCGATGATGATGTGGTATGATGCGTAAACCATTGCTTTGATGTCGAACTCGAGGAGTAGTTGTTCTATCCAATTGTAGAGCAATTCTTTCTTGTCGTGGCCAGCGACTTGAATATGCTCCTCTAAAATCGGGTCGATTTTCTGAACATTCAACATCGTCTCGTAGAATGCTTCTGCAGCTTGAGCAAACGCTCGTTCAAGCGTCGGGCCCCAAGCTTCGATGTAGGCGTCTGTCGTATGCTCGAGAAATCTGTGTCCCTCTGCTCCCCGATTTTCGTCTGACACTTGGTTCGAGGTGGTCTGCTTGCAGGAACCGTTTATTAGGTGAGTTTAGGATGAGACGCTTCTTTGACCTGAATGCGGGTTAGCTTGCCGGGATTACACAATCCTTGAGATTGTGTCTCGTAGGCCGAGTGGATTAACCCGTCTGTGTGGGTCCAAAGGCGCAGTTCCTGTCTAGGGGAGCGTTGGCCTTGAGAGCCTGTGGCCCGTTAGGGCCGCGTGGGTTCGAATCCCACTCCCGGCGCCAAAAAACATTGGCAGCGCTGCGGGTAACGTGTGAAGGACTTTTCTTGTTTTGCCGTACCCCGGGGGTCTAGAAAAGAATGTTTGTTTCTGTTTCGGAGAATGTAGTTTTACGTCTGTCTCAGACGTTAACCGTATTTTCATATTGGCTGAGTACGTCTGGGTCCTGGCCTGAGAGGCTCGCCTGTGCGTGCGGTTCAGGGTCCTAGGAGGCGAGGCGGGTTCAGAGGGTTGGATATAGCGGGTGGGTAATGATAAGGTGGTGATTCCCGTTAGGAGTTTACGAGCTTATGCCGCGGTGCTCGGCGCTATTGCCGGTTGGGGACAAGTAGCGATGTGCGCGGAGTACTTGTCCAGTCGAATATTCTCGTGACAGCGCGGACACTGGAGTACCTTCATCTCCGATCGGATGTTTCTTCCTTTCCAGTTTCTTCCTCTCAGTTTCTATACACCTCTATCTGTTTCCCTTGCTGTTTACAGAAATTGGTCTTTGCCTGCGCGGGGTTCCTGTATCCAGCGAGAGCGTTAGGTCGACAATACGATATAAGGACTCTTTCACTACCGGCTAGAGTTCCGAGTCTGGGCCCCTTGTGGAAGAGACTGGCCATAGTATTCGGGATGTATTTTCTCTCTGAAAGCCGCAGCGCCTTTCTCGAAGTCAGGGCTTGTAATTGTTCTGAATAGCTCCCTATGCGCAAGGTCCAGCGCACGTGTCGTGAAAAGGCTTCGATGAATGCGTTTGAAGCTAGCGTTTGAGATTGGCGAAACGTTTCGTATTTCATTCAAGATACGGTCCACGCGTTCACGTAGGTGGGGGGCCTCTTCAACGTAGTTTACAAGCCCGTAAGATCGCGCTTCGTCTGCGCTGATTGGTGCTCCGGTCAGATTCATTTCAACGACCTTCCTGCCTGTCATGGTGAATTGGCCTATTGCGGCGGAGATGCAGCACAGCGCGCCGACCCTTCCGCCGGAGAAGGCAAACGTGGATCCCGTCGATGCCGCAACCAGGTCAGAGGCTAGTGCGATCTCCGCACCTGCGCCGTAGGCGGGACCGTCGACCATTGAGATAATTGGTTTCTCGCATTCTAGAAATCGTTTCCAAAATGGCTTGACGAGATTGTAGACGAACTCGCGAGCTTCCCTGCGGGATGCGAATCCGCTCACTTCCTTCACGTCTAATCCTGAGGAGAATGCTCTTCCCTCTCCCTTGATGACAATCGATGATATGGCTCGTTCTTTCGAAGCACTTCGCAAGGTCGCTTCAAGCTCTCGAAACATTGACTTGGAGAGGGCGTTGAGTGCTTCGGGCCGGCTCATTGTGAGCCACGCGGTATGATCTTGAATCTCATATTCGACATTCTTGTGAGGCAACACATTTTGCTCCTACGTTGATCAGATGTATTTCGACTGAGTATTTTTCGATTGTTTCCTCAAGTTCAAGAACATTTTTGAAGTGCCTACACGAGTGGCTTGACGTCACGGTGCGAAATTTCTGATTAACCTGCCGTATAATTCGAATCTCAAGCTGAAGACCGTCTTGGATCGCGTCAATAGTGACGAATACCTTCAGAGTCTCTGGGAATGCATCAATGTTAATGCAGTGAGAAGACTGGGTCTTTCCGATCACGGCCCGGTTCACTTCGCAATAGTCTCAAACATAGCCCTGAAAATCCTACGCAACCTTCTAGAGGCAGACGTCAAGCCCAACATAGTTACGGATCATAAGATGACAAACGAGGATGCAGAAGTAGTCGTATTCCTCGGCGCCGTTCTTCACGATCTAGGAATGATCGCCCACAGAGAGAACCATCACATGTTCAGCGTTCCGCTGGCATTTCAATTACTCCCAAGATTGCTAGAAGGGATTTATGATGAAAAGGAACGAGCGATCATTACATCTGAGACTCTTCACACTATTTACGCTCATGAATCCGAGATTCCTCAGCTGACGCTTGAAGCAGGAGTTGTGAGAGTGGCCGACGCGTTGGACATGAAAGAAGGCCGTGCTCGAATTCCGTTTACCGCGGGGAAGAAGGATATTCACGCATTATCTGCGATGTCGATACGAGACGTCAAGATAAGAAAAAGTAAGCAGAAGCCGGTGATCGTGGAAATTAGCATGTACAATGAGTCAGGTATATTCCAAGTTGATCAACTTCTTAGAAAGAAGATCGCAGGGACAAAGTTGGAGGGCTTCATCGAAGTTGTGGCGCAAGTCGAAAACCAGCAGAGGAAGACAGTTCTCTCCAGGTATACGCTGGGCACAATTGCTGAGACCCCGACAGCCGAGGTCTTCGTTCAAAAATAGAACTCGATGAATCCTACAGAGGGAGGATCTGGTCAAAGACCGTTATTGCTAGGTTTCTACTCTACTTTTGCTAGCTTTCCATATCGTCCGACGTTAAGCTGGAGTTCCCCTCTGAAAGAGTCAACGTAGCCGTTCTGAATTTCAATTGTATCGTTGACCGCAACCTTTGATATGTTCTCGTTCCATAATGTGACCTTGACCGACCCGGACTCGTCCTGAAGAGTCGCGGACGCAACCTGGCCGGGACCGAATTTTGTCTGTACTTCTCTCGGGCTCTCTACGTCGACGATCTTTCCTTTCACATCGACTCTTCTCATTCCCGGCTTTAGCTCGGCGATTTTCATTCTGTTGCTCCGGTGACGACTTCTCCGGTTGCGAAGTTGTTCCTGACGCCTGTTATTCGCACTTTGACCTTGTCGCCGGTATTGGTTCCAGGGACGAATATGACAAAGTTGTTGAAGCGGGCGATCCCGTCGCCTCTCCTACCGACTGAATCAATCGTAACATCGATCTCCTGACCCTCCTCTACAGGGACCGGGCCCCGGTCGCGCTCGAAGCTTCTCCCGCCGCCCTCGCGGCCGCCGTATCCGCCACCCCTTCCATAACCGCCTCCCCCTCCTCCACGGCCATAGCCTCCGCCTCCACCTCTGCCTCCTCCACTATATCCTCCTCCCCCTCCCCCTCTTCTTCCATAACTGCCTCCTCTCCTACCGTAGCTTCTACGCGGTCTCTCTTCTGCTCCGCCTTCCATTTTTTGGTTCTACTCTTGTTTTCCTAAAGGCCAGTTGAACAATCGATTGGTCAGTACAACAGCAGCATCATAAGCAAAGCTTGCTTTCAAAACTACTTTTCATACCGCCTGAGCTTGTTCCAGACCCGTCCTTGAGTTCTGGCGCGTCTGATTCCGTATTAAAGATTTGACCCTGTTTATCAGTCTCAATAATTGATCCCAGTTGATCTAGCTCCCACGATTCCGTCTTGAAACTCTCGCCCCATAATAGGCGACTACGTGTGTCTATGACAGGTCAGTCTTTACGCCTTAAATGGGGCATGGAGCAGTCGCCTCTGCTGGTAATGGCGGATCGTCTAATGCATGAAGAGCCTAAGTCTATGCCACCCTCTTATTCCGATTCAAAGGATTCCCCTTCTTCGACTCCGATTGTGACAAAGGTTAGCACATCACCATCACCATTTTCCGCATTCACACCTAAGATCGTGGAGAAGAGATGGGACCATAACACGGAACTCCTAACCCAACAATTCTGGGAGAAGGAGGGACTTTACAAGTTCAACGTCAACACAAAGAAGTCCATCTTCACAATAGACACTCCACCACCCTATCCTTCCGGGAGACCATGGCACATCGGAGCGCTAGCTCACTATGCTCAGATAGACATGATTGCAAGGACATCTCGCGCTTTGGGCTACGAGACCCTCTTTCCGATAGGCATTGACAGAAACGGGCTACCAGTAGAACGATACGTTGAGACAACTTACAAGATCGAGATGCGTTCCCAGGACCGAGAGAAGTTCATCGAGCTATGCGCGCATGCGCTAGATGAATTGGAAGCTGAGATGGTGGGACTAATGAAGCGGGAGGGTCTCAGCCCGAATTTTGCTAACAAGTACAGGACAGACGGTGAAGACTATCGAAAACTGACTCAGAGAACCTTCATCGAACTCTGGGAGAAGCATCTCATCTATGAAAGCACGTATCCAAGTAACTATTGTCCCGGATGTCAGACGACAATCGCGGATGCCGAAATCATCTACCAAGAGAAACCCACCAAACTAGTCAGTATCGCGTTCAAGGTCAAAGAGACTGGCGAGGAGCTAGTGATCGCCACAACTCGCCCCGAGCTCATGAGCTCATGTCAGCTCGTTATCGTGAACCCTGAGGACGAGAGCTACAAGAAACTTCACGGATTACACGCAGTCGTCCCAATTTTCGAGAGAGAAGTGGAGATCAGACCACATCCCGGTGCAAAGCGCGAGAAAGGGACAGGCGCAGTCATGATTTGCAGCTATGGCGACTATCACGATGTTACAATATTCCGTGAGCTGGGTCTGCAAGAAATCATCTCAATAGACGAGAGAGGACGAATGACTGAGGCCGCCGGCAAGTTCCAAGATTTCACAATAGAAGAAGCCAGGCGGAAGGTGATCGAGGAGTTGACCGCGAGCGGATTGGTCAGGCGGATATTGACCATCAAGCACGAGGTGCCCACTTGCGAGAGATCAGGCAATCCAATTGAGATCATTCCAATGAAAGAGTTCTACCTGAAACAGCTTGATTTCATTCCGCGGCTGACCAAGATCGCGAAATCACTCAAGTTTCATCCGGATTCTCACCGGCAGATTCTACTGGATTGGCTCGGGTCCATCAATATCGACTGGCCCATCTCAAGAAGAAGGTACTACGGGACTGAGATCCCGATATGGTACTGCAAAAAGTGCGGACGAGCTAACCTACCGAAACCCGGCAAATATTATCGGCCTTGGCGGGACCCACCTCCATTCAAGAAATGCGCTTTCTGCAGCCACGACGAATTCACGGGAGAAACAAGAATTCTGGACACTTGGATGGATTCAGCCATCTCACCACTCTACAACTCCAAATACGAAGAAAAGAACAAACGATTCTATCGGCGAACCTACCCGGCCACGATTCGGCCTCAAGGTAAGGACATTGTCAGAACTTGGCTTCACTACACAATCCTGCGCTGCTTCCAGCTTACGGGAAAGAAACCATTCACCGACGTTTGGATCACGGGAATGGGCCTAGATGAAAAGGGAGAACGCATGAGCAAGAGCAAGGGCAACGTGGTGGATCCAGGGCCAGTTCTTGAAAAATATGGGGCTGACGCGTTCAGACTCTGGTCTGCCCTCGAGACAAACCTCGGCTCCGACTATCGCTACTCAGATGCTAGAGTTGCTGGCGCGAGAAATACTCTCACAAAAATCTGGAACCTCGCCAGGTTCATATCCAGTTTTCCCCAAGTCAAAACCGCTAGACTTCGACCAGCGGATCAGTGGATTCTGTCCGAGCTATCCCACCTGACAAAGCGTTGTCTCGAAGGATACAAGGAATTCAACTTCTTTATCCCGGCAACCGAATTACGGGATTTTCTCTGGGGCAGCTTTGCATCACACTATCTCGAAATGGCTAAGGCGAGAGCTTACGGAATCGCCTTTACGAAGGCCGACCAGAGAGCCGCGTGGAGCACACTACATACCTGTCTTAGGACGATGCTCCTCTTACTGGCGCCAATCGCGCCTCATTTGACAGATAGCATATGGCGAGAGATCTACAGTAGGAAGAGCGTTCACTCGGAGGCATTTCCGAGATCGGCATGGAGAGAGATCTATAGGAAATACACTCGGCCGTTGGTAGATTTCAATAGCGAAGTTTGGAAGACGAAGAAAGAGAGGGGATTGTCACTATCATCGCCCGTGGATCGCGAAATCCCTTCAGGTCTGCGACTCTTTGAAGACGATCTCCGTGCAATGCACAAAATTTCCCAGGTCGCTAACCAGAGGAATTAGAAGGCGTCGCCGTTGGCAATGTGTCCGCAGACTGGAATGTCCCAGGCATGATCGATGGTGGCTTCTCTAGTAACCACGAGATTCCGAGGATAATTCCCCACACGCCAAGTGCTAGGACCCCTAGAAATACTAGAACGTTCAGAATGAATGGAGCGAACGTGCCATAAACATACAGGTAGAAGTTAAAGAACCAATGGAGTAGAATGTCAGCGTATGGTCCGTAGGCGATGTATGTGAGGGCAAGGACAAATCCAGACAGTCCCGCGGTCAACACCTTTCCTGGACCCCACCCGGAACCTGATGTATAATGGTCTAACCCGAAAATACCCGATACGCCGATGACGGCTAACCAATCTGCCCAGTGAATACCCTTCCAACCGTTGTTGGCGATTGTTGGGAGGCCGACTTTTCCCTTCGCGTAGTCAGGAGAGATCATGGTAAGTATGATCAGGCGAACAGGGTTGGGGACGACTGCGCGCATGCTACTGTTTGTCCCAGAAGTTCTCAAGTAGACTCTGATCACTGCGATCACCCCTAGAGCCAAGCCGAGCGCAGTGATTCTGAAGCCTATCTCTTCAGCTATTGGCGAATATGTTAGGTCTGCGAACAGGAGTGCAGGGCTCTCAGTATTCAAAGAACCCGTAGGAAGGCCTGCCGTGCTCTGAATTGTCGTCAGCAGCAACACGACGATCAAGAGGGACGAGGCTACAAGCGGCATCACGACAAGCCAATTCGGGAGCGTAAATGGCCTCGATCCACTGGACACTTGCTTCAGGCCTAAGAAGAAGCCCCCTTTTTCATTCCCAGCTACGATGAAGCAGATGCAGAAGACAATCAGGCACACAAAGACGAGTACTAGGAGATTGACCGGAAGAGGCGTTGGAATGAAAAGCAGAAACGCTTCAACAGGTAGATGACCGTTGAGGCTAAGAAGCTGGGATCCGAGCTGAGTCGCAATAACGGTGGCGAAGCCGATAACAATCGCGAGTCCGTAGGTAAATACGGCTACGACGACTGCTACAACTGTTATCCAGCCGAGCGCGGCTCTTACATTATAGCCCATACCGCGGCAGGGGCTAGCAGACTTGTATTTTACCTTCCGTCAAACGCTTCGTGAAGTCGTTTATGCTGTTCAGTTCTGATCTTACAATGTCGTTGACTTGCTTGGATACCGGCCTAAAGTCGACTCCTTTCTCTAGGATCAGTTCTACTCCAGCGACTTTGGGCTCGTTTATGGGTCTTCCAATCTGGCTGAGGAGCCAGACATAGACCTCTTTGATGCCTGTTACTTTCTGATGAACGTGTCCAGCAATTTCGTAAGTTAGTAGGTTGTAGATCTTGCCCACATGGCTTACTGGGTTCTTGCCGGCTGCTGCTTCTGAGCATGTGGGCCTGTTGAGGGGTATCAATCCGTTCGGGCGATTTCCCCGTCCTACCTGTCCACCGTCTCCATCGTCTGCCGATGTCCCTAGTACTGTGAGATAGATGCCTCCCATTCCTCGGCGGCGTTTGTCGAGAGTGTTGATTGAGACTGTGAGTTTATCCTGTTTTATTCGAGACTTCGCGAACCGTGTTACTTCTTCGACGACTTCTGCTTTTCGCTTGAAGTATTGATTCTCGTTCTCGATGAACTTGTCTACGAAAGCTAGTGCGATAGTGAGATTGAGGTGGTTGCCTTCGCGTGATCCCATTATCTTGACGTCTTCACCGGTTTCCGGGAATTCTTTCTTGAAGCTGGGCGAGTTCATGTAACGTTCCGTGTGGAGGACGATCCGTTCGGTATCAGTAAGGGGAGCGTAGCCTACTGCTGCCGATGTATCGTTGGCTCCCATGAATTTTCCCTTCCGATTGAAAATATCTGTCAGAGCTTGAGAGCCTTTCTTCAGCTCTACTTGATACCTCACGTGTTTCTCTGGATCGACAAATCGAAGGTGGCTCTTCAGCCACTTCTTCGCCGTCGAGACGGCCATTTCATCGACGGGAACTGGGTCCCCGTCAACATCATAAGTTGCCCGATCGCCAAAAACCATAAGCATCGGCCGTTTTACTTCCCCGCCCCCGAAACGGGTCTTGACTTCTCCCGCAGCGAGGAGAGCTTTGTCGATGTTGTGGTGCATGACGTGTCCGTATCGTTTCAAATATTCTTTGGAGAGTGTGACTGAGACTTCGTTCATTACTGCGTCGCAGATGTGGTCGGGGTGGCCGACTCCTTTCCTCTCGACAATTTCGAGCTGTTGATCTTCTATAGGTGTCTGGTACAGTTGGTTGACTCTTATGGTCATGTCTTTCTAAATCTCAGAATGATTGTAGTGGGCTAACCGGAATTTCCATTATTAACGTTTCCATTGATTATTCCTAAAGGAATAGCTGAAAAATCTACTTCTTACGCGCGGCTGTCACGATAGAGATTACATCGCGATCTCTGAGCTCGTAGTCTTGAGGCAGCCTTAGACCATTTCTAGCGTCGATGGCATGAAGCATTTTCGTGGCAAGCTCTGAGTGTATTTCTCTGGCCAAATCTTTCGCAACGTATCCTTTCGGGACTAAATACACATCCGGTAGAATATTTCCCCGGTTGTCAGACAGCTTCTTGGAATCCTCAACTGGATAAACAGCGTTCATTCCCAGGAGCTTGAAGACAGCCGCATTAAGTGCGAACTGGACTCCAGTTCTCATCCATTTCGTCATGACCTTCTGCTGAACATATGCCAGAGCCCAGGCCTGATCCTTGGTTAATCGAGATTCGTCTATGACTTTGAAAGTCTCTTCCCCCGGAACGTACTGGATGAATCCTTTCTTCTCAGCCCTCTTCAGCGCCACCTCTGCTTCGCTACAAACTGGTATGACTAGTTGTGATTTGAATTCCTCACGAAGCCTCTCGAAATTCTTTTCGGAATAAGCCAAGTCCATCTTGTTGGCAATAATCACAGTAGGTTTCGAGATTGTTCGAAGGGTTTCCGAAAACACTCGAGAGTCTAAATCTTTCCAATCCTTGGGATGTTTTTTGGACAAGTCTGTCTGTTCGAGGGCTTTCGAGACGTGTTCTAGTTTGACCCCGATGCCTGCCATTTCCTTCGATATTGGTTTGTCGAAGGATCCTGTCTTGAGTGATTTTTTCTTGGTTCTCTGAAGTGCCCTGTCGACTGCCACTTTGAACCATAGGATCAATTCCTCCTCGATGTCGTAAACGTCGATGACTGGGTTTCCCATTCCTGGATGTGTAATTTTTCCCTCTGCGTCTACGCCACCGGATGCGTCGACTACGTGTAGGAGTGCGTCGGCCTGCGATACCACGTTCAAGAATTGAGTTCCGAGTCCTTTTCCCTCAAAGGCTCCTTTGATGAGTCCGGGGAGGTCGATGACTTCGATTGGTATGAATCGCCAACCGTCTATGCATGTGGAGTTTCTTGGTTTGTCGGTGACATCCAGTTCTCGGCACACGCACAGTGTCTGGACCTGGCCCGTAGCAGTGTTTGGCTTCTTGGTAGTGAAGGGGTAGGTGGATACTTCTTCTGTGCTGGAGGTTGCAGCGTTGAAGAAGGTTGTTTTTCCAGTGTTCGTTTTCCCGATTATTCCAATGCGAATCATTGCGGAGCCTTCCGAAACTCTTTCTTGCTAGTGATATTAGAGCTGATCAATGCCTGACACGGTGCCTTCCGCCACTGTCTTTTCACGGATGATAGCGGATGTTCGATCGGGCGCAATAGTTTAAAGTGGGACGATCCCATTTCCCGCATTGTCCACTGATGCCGGCTGAAATCACCAACACCGACGAATTTGTCGGGCTCTCAGAAACAGCCCACGAGTGCCGAGTCAAACGATCCAAGGATCTCGTCAAGCTGAAGCTTAGAACGCCCAGCCAATTGTACACGCTCAAGGTCAAGGTCGACAGGGCTGACGATGTAATCAAGCGGTTGAAATGCGAAATTGTTGAAGTCTAGCCCCCGTGCGCGACGGGAATTATGGTAACTACAGTTTTCGAATCGAGTTTCGTCAGCAACCCTTGGAACAGGTTACAGTCTTGCTCGTCCAGAAGCATGATAACATTGGGAAGGGGATTGTTCGTTGCCGAATCTATTAGTAGATCTTTGAACTGACGGCTGTTTACTCGCGCGAGGAGGGTCGAAATAACCTCGGTCAGAGAGAGTTCGGTCTCTGAATCTAGCGACACTTGTCGGGTCCCGGCAGCAGTGGCAAGGACTCCGATCAATTTGATCGTGTAACTGTATTGGCTGATAGTTTGAGTTTCATTCAAATAGGAACACTTCCTCCAAGTATCTCCTACTCCCTACCTTCGATCCTTCAGGTAATCTCCTGATATGCTTTGAACGAACGTGCCGCACGAACGCGGATTCCGCTTCCGCAAGGTTCCCGCTCTTTAGCAACGCCAGAGGAACTGCAAGACCAAGCGGCCGAGATGGGATCAAGTGACGGGTTGATTTCGGCGGAAACAGCTTATGACTAACACAGCTTTCAACGACTTCGCTCTTCTCGACTCGAATGGTTGACATCAAGAAGGCGTTCTTAGAAAGTTCCCTAAGATCATCGTTGTCGACATAGGCTATTATCAGATGGTTGTTCCGCGCCATCTCCTCGATTTGGAAGGCGTTCTGACAGGCTTCTAACGCTCTACTTCCATGTGAACCAAACGTGAAGCATTCACTCTGGTCGCAAAGGGTCGCGTAACTCAATCGGGAAAGTAGGCTGGGGTCGGATTGCGAAGCTGGAATAGGAAGAGGAGTCGTGCGGTCCTTTACTCGTTTCATGAAATCACTCAGCTTCTCGCCGGCGATTACTCTAAACCAGCGGTCGACTTTAACCAATGGGTTCTGGTAGTCAATTAGGGCGGTCGGAATCGTCTTGCACCCAAGTTGTGAGAGGGCTGCAAGTCGATGTGTTCCGTCCAAAACAGCTCCCGTAGCAGAGTCCGCGATTATGGGATGGCGAAGTATCGGGTCTCGCTCAAGAGTCGTGACTATTCCACGAAGATCCGTAGCTACTGTCTCTTCGTGGGGTTTGAGCTCTTGAATTCGCTTTAGGGTGAGTAGAATGGGAATCTTCCCAGTATTGATTTCGAAGCCTTTTCTAGAGGGGTCTGCTTCCAACAGCCCGAGTGGACCGCCGGACGGTGCTATTCCCGGTCGGATTCTTCGGAGATTTCTGTTGGAGCGGCCGCTCTTCTGCCTTCAACTATCTTCAATCGCGTGACGTACCCTACGACGCGGTTTCTCAGACGCTTAGTCTTCGCATCAACCAGATCGGCGAGAACGGTCTTGTTGGACTCGTAATTGGTTGTGAACTTGTCCGGGTAGCGTGCAATCAGCTCTCTGGAAACCTTCTTGACTGCGGCTATCCGAACCTTACCCACTCTAACACTCCCGAGGCTCGGCGAGCTGTCCGCTGGACTTTTAAATATTTGGCGTCGAAAACGCGCTTAGCCGCGACTAACTGTTAAATAGACAGTTTTCGGAACTAAAATCGGTCGCATAGTTGGCGGAAACCGAAATTTCAACCGCCGCAGTGCATCGGCTCATAAAAAAGGGCGGTGCGGGTAGAATAGGCGACGATGCGGCGGAAGAACTGCGGAAGGTAGTAGAAGAGGTTGCTGTGAGAGTTGGAAAGGAGGCTCTGGAACTCGCGACCCATGCAGGGCGGAAAACGGTCAGAGCTGAAGATATCCGACTTGCAGTGAAGCGAATCTGGAAAGAATAAGCCGAAAACCCCTCCATCATCTGAGATAAGGTTTTTATTGAAATATTTCCGCTTCGCCACTGAGCGAAAACAGGTTTGTCTTATCTTGCAAATCAACAAGTCATAATTCTGAAAGAGGGGTCATCGCGCAATAGAGGAAAGGATGCCCAGAGAGGTAACATCAGCGCGGCACGTATTGTCTCTGAAGTGGTGAAGACCACTCTGGGTCCGCGCGGAATGGACAAAATGATGGTAGATAGCCTAGGAGATGTGACAATAACGAGCGACGGAGCTACAGTCCTAGACGAGTTAGATGTTCAGCACCCGGCTGCGAAAATGCTTGTTGAAGTGGCCAAGACTCAGGATGATGAGGTTGGAGATGGCACTACTACATCTGTAGTTCTCGCGGGTGAGCTTCTGAAAAGGGCGGAGTTTTTGCTGGACCAAGGAGTCCATCCGACGGTGATCAATGCGGGCTACAAGAAGGCGGGGGAGAGAGCCAAAGAGATTCTGAATGAGATCTCGAAACCGGTGGACCTGAAGGATACTGAGACTCTCAGGAAGGTCGCTATTACGGCGATGCGCGGAAAGAGTCTCGGGAGCGCCACCGAGCATTTTGCGAAGATAGCTGTCCAAGCCGTTAACCAGATTATTGAGAAGAGAGGAGAATCGTTTGTCGCTGATATCGACAATATTCAGCTTGTCAAGAAGGAGGGCAAGAGCCTCATGGACACGGAGCTTGTCAACGGCGTGATTATTGACAAGGAGGTCGTTCATCCTGGAATGCCGAAGCGGATGCAGAAGGCCAGGATCGCGCTCTTGGATACCGCCATGGAGATTGAGAAGACAGAATTCAGTGCGGAAATAAAGATCAGCAATCCGCAGCAGATGCAGTCGTTTCTCGACGAGGAGACGAAGTTGATGAAGGACATGGTAGACAAGGTCGCCGAGGCTGGAGCAAACGTGGTGTTGTGCCAGAAAGGAATTGATGAGACAGCCCAGTCCTTCATGGCGAAGCAAGGAATTCTTGCCGCGAGAAGGATCAAGAAATCCGACATCGAGAAACTTTCGAGAGCCACTGGTGGTCGAATCGTCACTAACTTAGAGGATCTGCGAGCCAGCGATCTCGGGAACGCAGGACTGGTTGAGGAGCGAAAGATCGGGGACGACAAAATGATATTCATAGAAGACGCGAAGGACCCTAAGTCGGTAAGCATTCTCATTCGTGCGGGTCTGGAGCGAATGGTGGACGAGGCCGAGAGGTCGCTCAAGGATGCACTGTCAGTTGTCATCGATGTGGTCAAGAAGAATAGAATAGTCGCTGGAGGCGGAGCAGTAGAGACCGAGCTGGCAAAGAGAATACGTGACTATGCGACCAAGATTGGTGGCAGAGAGCAGCTCGCTGTGGAAGCGTTTGCTGACGCGATGGAGGCTATCCCTCGTACCCTCTCAGAGAACGCTGGCCTGGATCAAGTTGACATTCTCGTGGCTCTCAGAGCTGCACATGAAACGAAGGGTCTCTGGAGCGGGGTCAATGTCTACACGGGCGAGATTACCGACATGATGAAGGAAGGAGTCTTGGAACCCGTAAAAGTGAAGGAGCACGCGATCGGATCAGCCGTAGAAGTGGCTTCGATGATTCTCCG
>DASPWY010000102.1:0-4950 GCA_035637575.1 Bathyarchaeia archaeon | reverse complement strand
CTAGACCTTCAGAACAATCTTGCCAAAATGTTCGCTCTTCTCCATCCTAGTCTGGGCTTTCGCCGCGTCGCCCAGGGGGAATATGGAATCGACAACGGGCTTGAGCCGGCCGTCCTCGAAAAAAGTCAAGACCTTTAGCAGCTCCCCCCGCCCACCCATGAAAGATCCCATCAGAGAAAACTGTCTGACGAAAATGTAGCGGATATCGATCTCAACCTTCCCACCGCTGGTGACTCCACAATTTACCAGCCGACCCGCCGGAGCCATCGAACGCATACTCTTCTCCCAAGCAGCTTGACCGATGTGATCGAACACGACGTTTGCCTTTCTGCCGTTCGTGACTCGCTTGACCTCGGCTGAAACGTCTTGGGTGTGATGGTTCACGACCCAGTCGGCTCCAAGCTTCCGAGCCTTTTCGAGCTTCTCATCATTTCCCACGGTGGCTATGACCTTCGCACCCAGGACCTTCGCGACTTGGATTGCAGCGCTTCCCACTCCACTTCCAGCAGCCCAAACCAGAACCGTCTCCCCAGCAGTGAGATGGGCCCTAGTGGTTAACATGTGCCAGGCTGTCAGAAAGACTAGGGGGACGGAAGCGGCCTCCTCAAAGCTGAGATGCTCAGGAATCGGTAGAACGTTCTGCGAAGGGACAGCCGCATACTCTGCATATCCTCCTTGTGTTTCGTAGCCGATGATCTTGTAGGATTCGCAGAGACTATCCCAGCCTGTTGCGCAGTATTCGCAAGTTCCATCACTTATTCCCGGCGCAATCAAAGCCTTGTCCCCAGGCCTGTGATTCTTGACTAGACTTCCGACTCGAGCTATTTCACCTGAAATGTCGCATCCTGAAATGTGAGGCATAGGAATCCTCTCTCCTCGCGTTCCTTGCCTCGCCCAGATGTCGAGGTGGTTTAGCGCACAAGCTCTTACGCGGATCAGAACTTCGCTCTCATTGATCTTCGGCTCGGCGACGTCTTCATAGATTAGTTTGTCTGGACCGCCAAACTCTCGGAACAAGACAGCCTTCAATCTCAATCAAAGCTCTTCGCGAACAAGGTTTGGTTTAAGCTCCACACTAGGCTCCACTTGGGCTGCCTACACTTATTTAGAACGGACTCGCAATGGACCTTCATTCTAGAGGAACCATTTCTCTTTGAACGCGCAAGAACAGATGGAATCAGAGAAAGTTGCAAGCGAGCTCAAGGGGAACACGCTCAGAGTATACTGGTATGTGATGAACGCGAAAGAGCAGACAGTGGGGGTTCGGGAGGTTCAGAGAGCCCTCAACTTTTCCAGCCCCACTCTCGCCCTCTACCATCTTGACAAGCTCAAAGATCTCGGGCTTGTCTCAAAGGATACCGGAGAATATCGCCTGATCAAAGAGGTAAAGGTGGATGTTCTCAAACAGTTCCTACGTTTAGGGAGAGTTTTCGTACCCAGATTCGCCCTGTACGCTGCCTTCTTCACCGTATTGTTCGTTTATTATGTGCTAATCATTCCCGATCTGAACCTCTTCACGTTTTTCGGCATAATCTTCGGAGGCCTGGGGTCAGCTATCTTCTGGTTTGAGACCTGGAAGGCTTGGAAACAGCAGCCGTGACCGTACAACGGTTGAACAGGCCGATCAAAATCGTAGGTCTATGAGTCGGATAGCCCCTTCATATGGTAGCGAAAAACCACGACAAATCCCGTTACGAAAAAACTGGTTGTATACGGCATTGTAGGGCTCGTGATTGCAATAGCTCTCATTGCTGGACTGCAAATCAGACCCCAGAACCTACTCCCCTCAACGGGGACACTGCAAATATCTATCCAAGCCGATCCGCTGACGGTGACATGTCACGGGAGCCAAGGCCGTAATGTCACTCTGACAGACCTTGTGGTGAACATCACCTCCGTGTCAGTTCACAGGTCGGGTGCGTTGAACTTGACCGGAGACTGGATTCCACTCAACGACACTCCAAGAACGCTAGACATTTTGCAGCTAACGACCGTCGCGCAGCTCGGCTCAACAAGCGTAAAGGAAGGAACGATAAATATTGTCAGAATCGATGTTGCATCGGCCAAAGCATCCTCCAACAACGTGCCGGTCAATCTAGTCGTGTCAAGCGGCCATTTGCAGGCTGAGCCAAATGCTGAGGTGACCGGAGGCATGACTACCAGTATTGTTGTAACGCCCCATGTCGTCTGCGAGGGGAGCGGCACATTCAGGCTCACTCCAGAACTGACTGCTACCTCTACGACCTCTAAAGATTAGGCCTTCACTCTTTCAATTGTCCCTCTTGACTGAAGAGTGCAAAGGGGTTTTGTTGCGCGTTTTGGATTCTCACGGCCTCTCCCCCTCGAGAGGATATGGTATTCGTAGCGTACGTCCGGGCTTCTCAGAAATATGGTAGCGGGGGGTGGAGTTTCGGGTCCCACTCGGGCCCTTCGAACCACCGCTTGAGGATCGAGAGCTTCGACCAATCTCAGGGTTATGAGCCCTGCGGGTTAAACCTGGCTACCCCACCCCGCTACAAGCGGGGAAGCGGTTTTAACTGGTTTTAAAGGCTTTAATTGAAATCTTCGACGCGTAGCTGAAAATCTTCTACTCGCAAATATTCGTTGGAAATGTTTCTCGGCTTCGAATCCGGCATTGTCAGGTGCCGACGAGCTCTTGGGGGAGGAACGTAGATAGTTGACTGAAGATGTCTCTGCTGTCGAACCTGGATCTTTGAAACGTATTCATCTCGTTGTCCACATTTCTTACATCTGAGCCCTTGTCCTCGGCCCATTGACTCGCATCGACCTCCACAATCTCTGCAAATCGGATTCGCATACTCAACTTTCTCCACCAAACGAAGCACCTTAAATTTTTCTACGTTCAGTGTTGGTCTTCCCTGTAGCAGTCCCCGAACTCCCCCCCAGACTCGGACTCTGTCACTAGGCAATAGATCCCGAGCCGCCATCGCCAAGGATCCAGTAGGCCGATAGACGGCGCAGTCAATCAATCCTGAATCATCTCTCAATCGAAAGATGACATGGCCGCCCCTCACTACTCTGGGCACATCTTCTACTCTCCCTGTGAGGGCCCCCGACTGGTGAGGCTCGAGGTCAACGGCTCTTCTCCTCTTTCTAAGGTGCGCGTCCGTGCCTTGGTTGGTCCTGAAGATCACGACTCTCTCTACTTTCTCCCCCAGCCGCACCTCATTGAACGCGCTTAGGACATCTTGGGGACGATATCCTCGAATTCCCAGAAGAACCGGGTCCGGGCCATGAGGGCTGACCAGAACCCTTCCAGATTCAGGATCTAAGTTGTTGAAGGTCCCATTTCCATATTTTGCATTCATCAATTTCACGGATTCGTGATCAATATTTCTTGGGGTCCCAAGATTCTCTCTCATTCGATATGCGATGATTTCGAATGTATTCTCTACAGAATCTAGGCTTGCCCCGATCGCCGCAAGTGAGCCGATCATTCCTCGGATTCCCATTAACGCATGAACTTCGGCACCTGCTTTTGCTGCGACTACTCTCGCCTCGCGGACGGACAAGACATCATGCAAGGCACGAGTAGAGTATTCGCGAAGGGTTCTCGGGACTTGACCTTTCAGAAACGCTACAGCAGGATCAGTTCCGCGGGCCGAGGCAACCGTAGTCCTTTCAACAGTTTCTATCGCAAGGTGTTGAACGTTTTCAATCTGCTCTTCCTCGACGAAGAAATGAACTGCAAGGGCACCGTTGCCACGTGTCTTCCATGGAATGTTAGGATTCAGCCGAACAAGCCACGGAAAGTCGGAGGGTTTGAATCCTCTCTCGATCAAATCCTGAAAGAGAACCGTCGCGGTGTAAGTAGTGCATCCGCCTTTCTCGGAATCAGTGTCGTCGATTCCGATGTGTAACTCCGTTAGCATGTTCGTAGATGCCAGGAGAATCTAACGGTTGAGGGTTAACGTTCGTCGGCTAGTTTTCGATGACTATCATCGTCAGCGTCGACTTGACTTTGTTCAGCCGGCGAATCTTCCATGTGATGATCTCTTTGAGTTTGTCCATGCTGTCAGCCGCGACCTTGGCAACGATGTCGTAGACTCCGTAGACCATGTAGGCCTCTTTCACATTGCTGACTGCTTTGAGTTCTTTGACAACCGCATCTTCGGAGCCGATTTCTGCATTTATCAGGACAAACGCCATTGGCATTCTAATTTTGCCTCGACGGTCAATGCATTTGTCCTTTGCATTAAAAGCTTTGAGCTAAGTGATAGGGCATTACTGCTGACTAGTACCGGGCGTTACTAGCGATGGTTTCAGAAGTGATTTGGTCATTCTTCGAGCCGAAGGGGATTCCGAGATCGAATGAATCTAACAACGCCTCTTTCACTGGACTTGGCAGCGTTGTTCTTGACAGTAGGCGTCTTCATAGCCGCGTCCCTAAGCGATCTCAAGACCAGAGAGATCTCCAATAGGTTCTGGCTTCTATACGGACCCACGGCCGCATTGGTCTTTGCTCTCAGGATAATCCTCGCGCCTGATGCGTTGCCCATCTTGGCAGTTTCGGCGGGCGCGACAATTCTCGTAGCCTTCCTCCTGTTCCAGTTCAGCGTGATGGGCGGAGCAGACAGTAAAGCACTGATGTGCCTTGGTTTAGCATTGCCTGTATCACCAAGTTTCTTGGCCCCGTTTTGGCAGCCCCCTTTCGTATTCTATCCGTTCCCCATCGCTATCCTAGTTAACTCGTTCCTGCTATCGATTGGTTCAGCGGTCTTCCTTCTAGCAAGAAATCTGTTTCAACGAGCTTCTGACGGTCGAGGATTGTTTCAGGGATTCGAGCGTGAATCTATTCTGAGGAAGGTTCTGGTCATGTTGACATCATACAAGACCAGCTTCAATGCGCTCCAATCCAAGGTCTACCTGTATCCGGCTGAGGAAGTCTCCGTAGTGGACTCCAAGCCTGTGAGACAGTTTCACTTGGTA
>DASPWY010000101.1:0-36363 GCA_035637575.1 Bathyarchaeia archaeon | reverse complement strand
ACCGACAGACCCTAGAAGCAGGATAATTGCCTGCTACGAGCGCCTAATTACAACCGTCTCGAGGCTTGGAGCACCTGTCTCGTCTGACCTAACTGCACGGGAGCTTGACAGGGCGGTGCGGTCAACCTTTGCTCTCAAGGGACCAGCGACCACCGACCTAACCCAACTCTTCGAGGAGGCCCGATACAGTCTTCATGAGATCAACGATGATGACGCAGACAAGGCGCACGAGTATCTCGAATCCGTTGCAGAAGAACTCAAGATTCAACTACAAACCGAGAGTTGAAAACAGTCAGGCTGCTCTTCTGGTCCGCGATTGCGTATGCCATTCTGCTGGTCCTGATTAGGGGAATTTTCCCTTCAGAATCGACCCCAACTATTTCCTTGACCGGGATTCCGCTAATCGTCATAGTTGTCGTGTTTGTCCGCGACCTCGCAAGAAGGTCGACAAGCCCCGCGCTTCGAAGAACTAGAGCGTCGACTGCCGGTCTTCGAGGAAGCCAGGTACACTTCCTAAGTGGCCAATTCAAGGTGGCGGCAAGCGCAAGCAGTTCATACTTTGAAAACGTCGTCCGTGCGAGGCTCAGAGAACTCTTGACCACTAAGGTTGCCCTCGAAACAGGCCTAGAGACCGAAACGGTGCGCCGAATATTGCTGGACCATAGGGACGGCCCACGTCTTCTTCAACAAGAGTCTCTCTACCATATCCTATATGGGCCCACTCCTCCCAGCGGGCTGGCGAGGATAAGCTTGATTGGCGATGCCATCGATCTGATTGGAGCCTGGAAGGGCTGAGGATAGAGGATGCGGGGCAGACCTGCCAGACGATTATCGGCCAAGTAAAGAAGGCAATCGTTGGTAAGGATCCTGTTCTCGAAAAGGTCATGCTTGCTATCCTAGCAAATTCACACATTCTCTTCGAAGACTATCCAGGGCTTGCCAAGACACTGCTGGCGAGGAGCTTCGCCATGGCTATAGGATGCAACTTCTCCAGGATTCAGTTTACCCCGGACCTACTTCCTGCCGACATTACCGGGACCTACGTCTACAACGTAAAAACGGGGGATTTCGAGCTACGCAAAGGGCCCGTGTTCACCAACATTCTACTAGCAGACGAGATCAATAGGGCCCCACCGAAGACACAGGCTGCTCTCTTGGAGGCAATGCAGGAAAGGCAGACTACACTGGACGGAAAGACACATTCGCTCCAAAACCCCTTTATCGTCATTGCGACTCAAAATCCGATCGAGTACGAAGGAGTCTATCCGCTTCCAGAGGCACAGCTAGACCGGTTCCTGGTGAGACTCCAGCTCGGATACCCTTCACGTACAGAGGAAGTAGAGATAATGCGACGCCGTATGTCTCGAGGTCAGGAGGACATAGTCTTAGATCCCGCTACGGATTCGAAGACGATTCTCGAGCTTCAGAAGACTGTTGAAGGGATCCATGTGGATGACGACGTTTTAGGATACATTGCGGACATCGTCCAAGCAACTAGAAATCAGCGCCAGATTGAGATAGGTGCCAGCCCAAGAGGATCTCTAGCAATTTTCAAGCTTAGCAGGGCAAGAGCCGTCTTTCACGGGAGAGACTACGTCATCCCTGATGATGTCAAGGAAGCTGTGGTCCCGGCACTCGTTCATCGGCTGATCATGAAAGCAGAATCTTGGGTTAAGGGAACCAATCCGAACCAGGTAATCGAGGATATTGTCAGGACGATCCCTGTGCCCAGACTAAAGTCTTAGGGCAGATTCTTGTTCACCCCAAAGGCCATCCTCTACTTTCTAATGACGGCTGCCCTGTTAGTTCTTGCACTACTTCTGAACGACCTTGAGATCGGAGTGCTCATACTCGGATTATCTTCTCTCTTCTTTTTCTCGAACGTCTGGGGCCTCCCTGAGAAGATTGACATCAGACTCGAGAGAGACATTGTCCCAGACGAGACGTTCGGAGACGAAGACGTCCGAGTAGAATCGCGCCTTCGAAACATGACAGGCGCGACTCTCGGAAACATAGAGATTCAGGAAATCCTCGACGGCAGGATCATTCCAGGAAGAGGAGCAAGCTATACGCCTGCTTCGGTAGCACCCTCCGAGGAGTTACGCCTAATTTTCGAGTTTCCCAGTCCCCCCCGAGCGAACTATGAGATTGGCCCTCTAATAGCTAGAGTGAGAGATCCGTTTGGATTCTATCTAACTGAGAAAAAGCTTGGACCCGAAACTCTCTCCGTAATGCCGAGACCCGATCGCCTCAGAGACACCCGGCTCCGTCCTCGACACGTAGGGCCCTGGCCCGGAGTTATCACATCAAAGATACTAGGACTCGGGACAGAGTTCTATGGCATGCGCGACTACATTCCGGGTGACGATCCAAAGAGAATCAACTGGAAAGCCTCGGCGCGCCACGGCGAACTGATCGTTAACGAAACCGAAGCAGAGAGAGTGACCGATGTGATGATTGTCCTCGATACGGACGTTACCTTCTTCGAACCGAGCGAAAGTGAGCTTTTCGAACGCGGAATTCAAGCTGCCGCGTCCTTCACTCGTCTACTCCTTAGACAGGGCAACCGTATCGGACTCGTCCTCCAAGGAGGGGAAAGAGGATCCATACCTGCAGGCTTTGGAAAGAGACATGAGAGAAGAATGCTCTACCTCCTGGCAGCGGCAAAACCTGGTAGAGCGACGGTCTCAACCAGCTATGTGATGAATCTGCTTGCCCGACGAATGCTTCCCTCCCGATCACAGATCGTGATAATCTCGCCTCTACTGGACCCCGAGATGAAAGAAGGAGTCAAACAACTTGCTGTTGCCGGGTATAGCATGCTTGTCCTGTCTCCCTCGCCCACGCCACCTGCGTCATTCCAAGACCAAACCGAGGAAATAGCTTTCAAACTGGTCATGCTCGAAAGATCCATTAGTCTTCTTGCGCTGGAGAGATCGGCAACCGTCGTTGACTGGCAGGGAGGCGTTCCGTTGTCAGTATTGATGTCGAAGGTGAGGAGCACTCGACCCATTCCCGTCGCTTAGATTTCATTTCCCGAATTATCACGCCATTTCTAAAGATCAACTATGTCATTCTCGCCCCATGGATTATTCTGAGTCTTCCTACATCGGCCCTTGGGCGGGAATCAATTCTCGTTACAGCAACGGTTGCAATCGTCGGATTGGCAGGCATGTTGCTACGGAACAAGACTGCGATTTTAGCAGCGTCCGGGAGCTTATTGCTGCTGATAGTATGGGGCAAAGTGGCCGGCGACCTCTTTGGGCTTCCCGGGCCGGACAGCGCCGTACTTCTGTTGCAATTCATGCTTGTCATCTTCATTATGGAAGCTTCGATCACCACCTTGACTCTTGATTCTGCTATCAAACCGTTAGAGGGTAAGAACGATGATCTTTCGGAATCCGCGAGAATGCGAGCGATGAGGTGGGAGCGAGTCCAGCTTCTCAATCTTGGGAAGCTGACGGCAGCTTCCTTTGTACTATCTCTCGGGCTGTTGATCCTAGGCAGTCTTGTCAGTATATCTTTCAACCAGATAGCTTTCAGTGGAGTTTTGGTGTTGGCGGCGGTTGTCGCGATTTTCGTCCTTCTCACGTATAAACGGGAGCCTGAAGAACCGAGGCGATCCGTGGAATAGTTTCTGCCCTCTCATAGTTCTTAAGGCTCGAACGAGTGCGGCGAAGTTGCGTTGTCTAATTATGAGGTCGGGCGTAGGCTGGAGTATCGGATCAGGGATCTGTTCAGAAGGAATGGCTACTTTGTCGTCCGTGCGGCTCAGTCGAAACCAATAGACTTGGTGTGCTTACGCAATGGCCGCTCTGTATTGGTCGAGTGTAAGGCAGGAAGATCCTTTCTTGGAAAAGATAGAAAGGGAGAACTCTTGGCTTTGGCTAAGCAAGCTGGCGCAACTGTTGTACTGGCGAGAAGGAGGCGGCGAATAGTCGAGTTGACTGACCTAGAGAGTGGGCGCTTGTTGAAGCCCGAGAACCTGCTGGACCTATGACTCGCTATCGGAACCTCTCAGGCTGCGAAGCTTTTCGAGCATTGAGAGCCAGCCGAATACTAGGTTGCTGTAGACTGACATCTTCTCAGGGTCCTTCTCAAGCTTGAGTAATGCATTTGTCTCGCTAATCTTTCCCACAATCGTCTGTTCTACTGTCTCCAAGAGGACGCTCTGCGATACGGTGGCTTGGGGACCCGTCGCGCGCGCATAGACGACTGGCTTGTTACACTTTGCGCAAAAGATGTCTCCCTTGACTCTGAAGAGGGGGTTTCCGCATTCCGGACAGACGTCAGAGAGCATGGTCGCCCCTGATTTTAGAAGGTCGGCCATTCGTTTCACGTCTTCAGACAATCTCTAACTGCTCTCCTTGACGTTCCTGCACTCTAGGTGGCTGGGCGGCGTATAAATGACACGATAACTCGAGAGGTGCAGGCAGGGCAAAGTCGGCGCGGTATGAAGACCGGCTGGTTCAACTTCCTCCGACCCGTCCAACGATGCAGTCCTAATCTGATAGCTAATTTCCGAGAGTATCTTGGTAGAACTTATTAGCGTGCTCGGGAAGATTCGACAATCGTTCTAGGGACCGAATTTGCCAGAGAAGACAGCAACTCTACGAGTCGCAGATGCTCTCCAGCGGGACGTGGGGCGGGGGATAGCTCGAATAGACCCGAAAGTTGTCCAAGAACTCGGACTTACCTCTGGTGATGTCGTCCAGATTGTTGGGAAGAGGAAGACGAACGCGCTGTGCTGGCCGGCACATGAACAAGATTATGGAAAAGGGACTGTCCGTATAGACGGCTATCTTAGGAACAATGCGGGAGTCTCCATTGATGATAAGGTCACTATTCGGAAGATAGACGCGAAGATCGCGGAACGTTTGACGTTGGCCCCGACAGAGCCGCTCCGTATCGTCGGCGGGGAAGAGTATCTTAGCCAACTCCTGGAGGGGCGGGTTCTGTCGCGGGGAGACTTCGTTCCGATCAATATCATGGGACGGACTGTCAATCTGGTTGTGACTAATACGAGTCCTCCCGCTGAAGCCGTGATTGTTACTCAGGGAACGGAGGTTCTTGTCGGTGAACAGGTCAAGGAACCAATTCGTGCGATTCCTAAGATCAGTTACGAGGACATTGGCGGTCTGCGACCCGTGATCCAGAAGGTCCGGGAGATGATTGAGCTCCCGTTGAGACATCCGGAGTTGTTTGAGAGATTGGGAGTCGAGGCGCCGAAGGGTGTCTTGCTTCATGGACCTCCAGGCACGGGAAAGACTTTGCTAGCTAGAGCGGTTGCGAGTGAGACGAACGCGAACTTTCTCAGCATTGGTGGGCCGGAGATCATGAGCAAGTATTACGGTGAAAGCGAGGAGAGGCTGCGGGACGTTTTCAAGGAAGCACAGGAGAATGCCCCTTCGATCATCTTCATCGACGAAATTGATTCGATCGCACCGAAGAGAGAAGAGGTCACTGGAGAGGTAGAGAAACGAGTTACGTCGCAACTCTTGTCTCTGATGGATGGTCTCCAGTCACGGGGGAAGGTGGTGGTGATTGGGGCGACGAATCGTCCGAATGCGATAGATCCAGCGTTGCGTCGGCCGGGCCGGTTTGACCGTGAGATCGAGATTGGCGTGCCTGATCGTGATGGCCGGCTGGAAGTGTTGGAGATTCACACCCGTGGGATGCCGTTGGCTGAGGATGTCGACTTGAAGAAGCTCGCGGATGTGACGCATGGTTTTGTCGGCGCGGATCTCGAGTCGCTGGCGAAGGAGGCGGCCATTCGGGCGCTGCGTAGGATTCTGCCGGAGATCAACCTCGAGGCCCAGAGCATCCCAGGTGATATCCTGAACAAGATTATCGTGAAGATGGCGGATTTTCAGGACGCTCTGAAGGAGGTAGAGCCTTCAGCGATGCGGGAGGTGCTTGTTGAGATTCCGGACGTGTCCTGGGATCAGGTTGGCGGATTGGAAGACGTGAAAGAGGAATTGCGAGAAGCTGTTGAATGGCCGCTGAAGTATCCAGACTTGTTTGCGCAGTTGAATGCTACTCCGCCGAAAGGCCTACTTTTGTATGGTCCGCCGGGGACGGGTAAGACTTTGTTGGCGAAGGCGGTGGCTCACGAGAGCGAGTCTAACTTCATTAGCGTGAAGGGTCCGGAGCTGTTGAACAAGTTCGTGGGAGAGTCTGAGAAGGCGGTCCGGGAGGTCTTCCGGAAGGCTCGGCAGGCCTCACCGTGTATAATATTTTTCGATGAGATTGACTCGGTTGCACCCACCCGCGGAAGTAGCGGTGGCGACTCGCACGTGACTGAGAGGGTGATTAGCCAGTTCTTGACCGAGATGGACGGTCTCGAGGAGCTTCGAAACGTCATCATCATCGCGGCTACGAATAGACCGGACATTATTGACTCCGCCCTATTGAGACCGGGTAGGTTTGACCGGTTGCTGTTCGTTCCTCCTCCAGACCTGGAGGCGAGGAAGCAGATCTTCAAGATTCATACCCGTAAGACTCCCTTGGCAGAGGATGTGAACTTGGACGAGCTGGCTCGGAAGACTGATGGCTATACTGGTGCGGATATCGCGTCTTTGGCTAATACGGGTGTGATGTTGGCTTTGCGGGAGCATATTTCCAAGGCTAAGGATCCGGAGGATGCGAAGAAGCGGGCTAAGGGTCTGAAGGTGGCTAAGCGACACTTTGATGAGGCTTTGCAGAAGATCAAGCCTATGTCTACTGAGGAGTTGAAGATGTACGAGCGGTTCTCGGAACAGTTTTCCGACTCGGCGCGGCCCAAGTTGCGGACGACTCCCGTGGCTTGATGCACGGAGAGTAGCTGGCCAGTAGCGTCTCTGGGAGTTGTGGCCTAGAATCTTGCGTTCTTAGTGGAGATTTGTGTCGCAGGAAAAAAAAGGGAGCGGGGCTAGGTTCTAGCCCGCCCGATTGTGGCGTTTAGGAGAGGCCTGCGGGCCTGCTCCGTGAGTATGCCTGTGCGGGATAGGAGGCGCGTGGGTTGTGCGAGGGTGTTCTGGATGTTTGTCTGTCCCGTTGGGGCTGCTTTGAGCCAGTCTGGAATGACGATGGTGCGGATTAGTGCTTGTACTGTGACGTCTCTTGCTTTTGCCTCCGCGAGTAGTCTGTGGTAGTTGTCTTCTCCGAGTGACTGCATGAATTTGGGCATAGAAGGATATCTTATGCTTCCGTTGGAGATAAACGTTGGAATTTGAACAGGAAGGAAGGAACAATTTGTCGCCTGTTCAGCTAATTTGAACGAGTCGCGAATGGTTTTTCTGGGATTTGATTACAGAATCAAGGACATTTTTCTAGCTGGAAGTTTGAGTTTCAGATTTCCCGAGCCCTGGTATCGAGACGTCTCGGAAGAAAAATGCCGAAGGGCTTGTTCTTACCATCTGGCGATTGCTTGAAGTCGCGGATCAAAGCTTGTTTTGCGAGGATTCATCCGGAAGTTGTTTCGGCTAGATTGAGAATGAGCGAGTGTCCAGTGCTGCTGGGTTGAGCCGGGGGCTCCAGAGGTCTGGTCGAGGTGCGTTGGGATCTCGGGTTTCAGATAGCTATTTAGAGGTCTTGCGCGGTAGAGCGTCTGCCGGACATCGTACTCGCGCTGTCGGAGGTGAATTGCTTGTCAGAAGAACCAAGGAAGACTGAGAGGGCTCCTGCCCCTGTGCGTAGAACTGATATTCCACCGGACACTATACTGATCGGTAAGAAGCCGATCATGGCTTATGCTACGGCTGTCATGATGCACTATAACACGGGCGCCAAGAAGCTGACCCTAAAGGCTCGTGGAAGAGCCATCAGCACTGCCGTTGATGTGGCTGAGGTGGTGAATAACCGCTTCTTCCAGGGCGGCTTGTCGAAGCATGTGAACTTGGGCACGGAGATTGTCGGTGATGGCCAGGATGCACGGAACGTCTCCACCATAGAGATAATACTTGAACGGTTGAAGTAGAAATATCTCTCGAGACCCACCTGGGACACAAACCCCCTTTTTCTAACACCTTCCTTAGCTTACGGGTCCGATGCGGAAAGGCGGGCTCTTCTGGGTCTGCGGTACAGAGTTCTTCTTGAGTCTGTGGAAAGATTTCATGGGCCCCCCGGGGGTTGTTAAGAATGCTTTTTCTCTGCTGGAAAACGTATTTTTCTGTCTGTCTCAGACGTTAGAATACGTTCAGAGTCTGGGGAGCGGTTTGGTATCCTTCGGTTGGCTGTTCCATCTGACGCTTAGGTCTTCGACGACATCGTTTATTGGGAGGAACGGCTCTCGTCCTAGTGCCTTAGGATCATTGGGAAGTCGCGACTCGTAGACTGGTCTTGACGCGTTTTCCGGGTTTTGCCGCGTCTACAAGACGTGACGCCCGATGAAAGGTGTGTTAGAGGAGATAGAGAATGGTGGAAGAGAATTCTGGAGGAGAGTCTGGTCTTAAGGAGTTGCTGGTGAACATTCGCAGGCTAACCATTGCGGTCCTAGACAATCTCGAGGAAGGGTCCAGGGACAAGACTCTCGACCAGGGGCAGAAGCGGCTGCTCAGCAGCACTGGTTCCAGACTGTTGCGGCTATGGAGGAGCACTCTGAAGGATGATGCGGTCAGCCAGGGAGCAGCTCAGGCTCTAAAGACCGCGCTTGAGTGCGAGGAGCCGAACGGGAGCGTAATGTCCTAGCATTGGCAGAGAATAACCATCCGGTAGAAGAAGACGAGGTCCGAACCCAGATCATAACAGAGCTACTCGAAAGCCTGGCAGAGTCTAGGAAGATCATGCTTGACCATGACAAGGATCTGAAGACACGGGAACGCTGGACCCAACTCCACATGAACACAAGCCAAACACTCAACACGGTCCTCCGCGACAGACAAATGAGAGACTGGGAGAAACGGCTCAAAGAGATCGAAGAATACAGACACATCAGACCAAGAATCTAGACAAGGAGAAGACACTTCTTGCGTAGCCATGGGGCTTGAAGGCTTTATCAGACTAGTTCAGAATTCTCTCGACCCAACGCGGGGGTTGCCAAGCCAGGTCAAAGGCGCGAGAACTCAACACTGCCAAGAATGGTTGAGGAACGCGAAGCTCAGGACCTCGTCCCGTAGGGGTTCGTGGGTTCAAATCCCACCCCCCGCACCAATACTGCACCCCCGAACTCTGGCGCAGTCACTAACTACGCCGCGGCCCTGGATTCTGACCGTTGCCATTGCCCTGTGGTTGAAGAAAAAGGCAAGAAGTCAGGGGGCTCTATGGCTCAGAGACGCATGAACGACGCAAGCTAGGGTGATCCTTGGCTCTAACGTCAGATACACCTAATAGTTTGAACATTAGAGAGCAAAATGTCTGGGTTGGCATGGCGTCAAGCCTACGTTGTGCGGCTCTCTTGTCGTTGATAGCCGTGGGTTTTTGGTTGCCGATACAATTCCCGCAAGCCCATGCGTCGGGTCCGTTGGCGTTGGACGGCGTGGGAACCAGTACGATTTGTGGCACCTACTGTCGCGCGGAATCTCTAACTACTGCACATGGCCATGATGTCATAATACTGATCGTGGAAAGCTGGTTTACCAACTGTTTTTCGACAATATCAACAATCACGGATAGTAGTAGCTTAAATTTCACGCAACGCGTATCTTTCGCGCCTAGCGACAAATTCTGGGAATACTACGCCAGAACCAGATCCCCGCTGAAGTCGGACAACATTTCAGTGGTGATTCCTGGAATTTACAATTGGGGAATGCAGGTTCTCGCAATCCGTAACGTCAACGCTAGAGCAATATTCGACCAGAGTCCAAGATTCCCGATAACTTTGTCATGTCTTGGACCCGGGGGGATTTCAGTAACAACATGTTCCGCTTCGATAGGAGCCGTCGATCATGACTTCATCATAGCAAGTACGGCAATAAATGATGCTGGAGCATGCACACCCTCATCAGGATTTGCCGAGCTGGGGGATGGTGGTGGGGACGGTGTCCTAGATATTGATTATCAAGTAGTTTCGATGCCTCAGGGCAACCTTGTGTTTACTTGCAGTGGCAGTGACCCAGTGGCGATGGTTGCCGATGCAATCTCACTCCCTAATGCCTTTGGGACCTCCTAGAATTAGTCGTGGACGACTTCGAGCGTGCCCGGCGGTCCACTCCGACCGTCTTCGACTTTCATCGCCATCCGGATAATTGACTATATGCTTGTGTCACATTATCGAAACCGGACCAAGCGAACTCGTCAAATTTCTCTTGGTGAGAGGCATTTGCATTAGGATAGAATTTCTTCACTGGATTCTATCCTACAGCGTAAAGGTTACCGTCGCCACTCCCCACATAGATGGTTCCGTCCGAACTAATGGTTGGGTCTGACACTGAAACTATAGGACAATCGAATGTGGCGCATGCTACGGTAGGGTGTATCACAAACTTCCATGCCAGAGTCCCATTCGGGGCGACCGCGTACAGACTAGCATTTCCATAGCCTGAGGGCACTGGTGCACAGTTACAGAATCCCTCGATTCCGACTCCGAAGTAGAGAATACCGTTCGACCCGATAGCCATAGAAGAGAGCCCAACAATGCCGTAGAAGCAGCAAGGATTTCCAGAGCCGCTGGGTCTTTCGATTGGGAACACCCATCGCAAAGTCCCGTCTGGGTTGGTTGCGAAGACACCATTATCTACAGAACCGTAGATAGTTCCGTCTGGTCCTATGGACGGAGAACGGAACCCCGGACTCCCCCATTTTACCGTTCCATCTGGATTAATGGCATAGCCATTGATGTAGACTGTACCATCCGAACCGATAGCAGGCCAGGAGAAACCCGCACGCTTCGGTATTGCACTCCATCTGACCGTCCCATCTGAATTCAATGCCAATAGACACTGATCACACGATCCAGAAGGGTCTGGGTCGTCAACTCCAACATACAAAGTGCCGTCAGGGGCTACAGCGGGAGAGTCGAATACTTCGCCATCAGTGGTCAGTTGCCACTTGAGAGTGCCGTCCGGGTTCACGGCATAGGTTCGGAAGCCCAATTGTGATGTGTAAATTGTTCCGTCAGGCCCGATGGTAGGGGAAGAAAGTGCGGGCCCCTGCAATGCGAGGATGGTGAGGTTCCAATTCATTCTCCCGCCCGGGCTAATCGCGTAAAGGACACCATAGCAGGGCGGCTCAATACATCTTATGTGAGATGCTAGGTAGATTGTCCCATCGGAACCTATCGCCGGAGTAGTCATGATTGGCGAAGGCGCATGGAACTTCCAGAGCAAGACTCCTTGCAGATTCAGGGCGTACAGGTTGCCGTCATAGCTGCCCACATAGATTCTTCCACGGCCAACTGCTGGTGGAGAATAGACTGGGCCACCTGTCTGAAACATCCATCTAAGAAAGGGAAGAGCGGGACCGGGGAACGGGGACAGTCCCGTGTGCTGAGCGTTCTGGCGAGACATCGGCCACACGCTCGAAGCGGATGGGCCCGTCGAAGGTTGGATTGATGGCGAAGATAGGAGAGAGAGCGCAACCAGCAATAGCACTGCGACAGTGCTCAAGGTCCTGCCACAAAGGAGTTGCCTCCCTTTATCTCTGCCGGAGTGAAAGATACCCTCGGAATCGGGAAGAAACAGGAATAAAAGGGAATACGGAGGGTTGGGTCAAATCTACAGCGTAGAGTTGATTACTCCGTCAAATCTACTCGGAAAACCTTCTCCGCTACAGTGAAGGTCGAATAATTGACCATATGCTTGAGTCACATTATCAAACCGGGACAAGCGAAACGAGTCATCGGGTCGCGCAAATCTTGACGCATTATGTTGACTATCCCCTCTCACACTCGTACGCAAGCGGTTGGACCTTAGAGGGGCCCCTAGAGGGGCGTGGGAGAAAGAAAGGCCACTTTCGGACACCGAATAAGACAGTATCGTATATCAATATCAGGATATAGCTTGTCCATAGAAAGAGGCCTGTGAATGGGACGGCGTCGATGAGAAAATCCTCGCCTGAATATCCGGCTACGCAGTTGGGCGGTTGGGAGAGCCGCATAATGTTTGCCTGGCAGGTCGGAGTCGGCTCCCATCTCCAGTAGAACGGAAACCCGTAGCTATCGAAGTATAGCGTGTCTCCCGGGTCTGACGCCCAATAGTTCGCGATCAGAAAACCGCTCAGAAAGCTGAGACCAAGGCCGACGATAAGAGGCAGCGGGATCTGCAATGTAGCTTTTGTCACCTTTCTATCTCGCATGACTCGCATTATGGTAAGTATCAGGACTGCTCCATAAAGGAGCAGAAGGATTACTCCCGTGAGTAAAACGAAGCCTAGGTAGAAAGAGACAGTCCAGACTGATTGTAAATTGTCGGAGGCGAGGAGTCCGCCCGCGACTCCCATGAGAATGGTGGCGGACGACCCTATCGCGAGAGGGCATAGTAGGACCAGTACAGGCTTCAAGAATATCAGAATCTGCTTTCGTTCATGATAAGATTATCGCGGTCACCGGACACACTGCTATCAAATGCTGGATCCGCGACTATCGCGGTCACAGAGTGCGCTGGCCATTCTCAAGCCCTGGCTTCCGCTACTTTACAACACTTCGTGATAGTTCCTTGATTCACGCGACGTTGCACATATAATGTGGACTTGGTTCAGGGCGAGGATTGGTTGAAAAGGTGAGTCAGCTGAAGAATCGTCTAGCCCTCTATGATGGCAGTGGAATCTAAGGGGTTGCAGTGATGTTTCTCGCGAGCTGGTCGTAGATTCTCAATCTTTCCAGCGCGATGTCAGCTCCGGTAACTTTGTGCTCGCTGAAGAACTTCTCGACCTCAGCTAGGCGACCGACGCCGACAATCGAGAAGTATTCTCTCAGAATGATCGAGAACTGGGCTGTCCCCGAGTACATCGCTTCTAATTTCGCCATGTTGTTCTTGAACCATTGCCAGATGGCAGTTTTCGCATCTGGGTTGGCTGTTGCGTAGAGGATCACGTTCCGGACGTCTTGCCGCTTTACCTTGCCACTCAACGCAAAGTCTAGCGTTTTTGCTACGAGTTCAGGATTCTTGAAGCTGGCTAAGCCTTCCAAGTATCTTAGTCGTTCTTCGTCCGTTGTGCTTTTTGTATATCTGCTGATTAGGCCATCATAATCGTTTGAAGATCTAGCGTATCCCATAACAACTGATCGTTTCATGTCGGGCTCTACATTGGCCAGGTCATTGAGCTTGGAACCGGCCTTCTTTGCATAGGCATCGTCTAGAAGAGTGAGGCGGGCGGCGATGATGCCCTTGAGGGTGGTGCTGTTGTCGTCCTTCCTGTTCTCGAAGATTCTGAGGCCAGCGCTATGGAATTTGCGGGAAGTCTCGACTAGTTCTGAGGGTGCGATCTGGTATAGGAATGAGAGTTGGTCGGAGACTTCGACCGCGGGAAGATACTCCTCTTCGTTCTGATATTTCTCGACTAGTTTGATGTATTCTTTGAAAGAGGTCCGTCCGGACAAGAGAAAGGCTTTGGCGTCGCTGATCAATCCCCAACGGTCGAGCGGAGAGGGTCCGCTCTTCCAGACAAGGTCTAGCAGTTCCTTTCCATTGTACTGGACGACGTAGAATCCTGTCTGGTCCACGTTGAGTTTGAGAGATCGTGGTGTTGTTGGGAGATTTACCTCGGCCTTTTTCTTGTCGAGCAATAACGATTGCGTCTTGCCGTCAACGTTCATTGTGACCGGGATCGGCCAGGTCTGCTTGGAGGTCCCGCCTGTCAGGAGAAACCTCTCCTGTTCAAGGGTTAGTCTGCCGTCGGCCAATGAGGCTTTGACGACTGGGAAACCCTCTTGGCTGATCCAGCCTTCCATGATTCGGCTAACATCCGTCCCGGATGCTTCTTGGAGGCTTGACCAGAGATCGTGGCCGGAGGCGTTGCCGTATCGGAATTTCTCTAGATACTGCCTAACGCCGTTTTTGAAATTCTCTGGGCCAACGTAGGCTTCGATCATTCGTAGGATGCTTGCGCCTTTGCCGTAGCTGATCTCGTCGAATAGTTCTTCGATCTCTTCAGGGTCATGGACCTTCGCCATGATGGGATGGGTCTTGGTCAGGGCGTCGCGGCCCATCGCGCCTGATGTGGATGTTCGGACAAAGTCTTGCCAGACCTTCCATTCTGGATAGGCTCGGTCGGTGGATTTGAAGTCCATGAAGGTGGCGAAGCTCTCGTTCAGCCAGAGGTCGTCCCACCATCTCATCGTGACCAGATCTCCGAACCACATATGAGCAATCTCATGCGCGATGACATGAGCTACCGATTTCCTCGCCCGAACGCTCGTGTCTTTGTCCACGTGCAGGAGAATTTCCCGGTATGTGATAGCTCCCCAGTTCTCCATCGCACCATAGGCAAATTCTGGGACTGCTATGTTGTGGAGCTTGGGTAGTTGAAAGGGGATTCCGAAGTATGACTCGTAAAAGTCTAAGACTTTACGCGTGGCGTCGAATGAGAATTCTGTGTTGATCTTTCCGGTCGGCCGATCAGCGTAGGCCGCGTAAAGTTCTGTTTCTCCGTGCCTGTTCTTCTCCTGGACGAATTTTCCGACGCCCAAGTAGAGAAGATAGGTGGACATCTTCGGCGTCTTCTTGAACATGACAGTCTTCTTTTCCCCCTGCCTTGTCTCGGATTCGATCGGCATGTTCGAAATGACGGAGAGGTCAGCGTCGGTTCTGACTCTAACCTTGAACACTGCCTTGAACGCGGGATGGTCCACGCAAGGGAGGACCTTGCGAGCCTGAACTGCTTCGAGGTGAGTGCTGAGTATGTAGCCATCCCCGTAGGATGCTTTGTAGAGCCCGGTGAAGTTGTCGGAGACTCTACCACTGAAGTCTATTTCTAACGGACCCGAGAACTTCCCGGTCTGAATCTCTAGAACCTTCCCGGAATGCTTGAACGGGACCTTGTTGCCACTGGATTTTACGCTACTGATCTGTTGGCCCACAGCGTCGAGGGAAACATCGCCGATGGATTCAAGATCCACTACTACTTTGCCACTATATTTGAGACCTGAAAAGTCAACATCGAGGAATAGATCATATTCTCGGACCTCCTGAACGTTCTTCTCAGACTGAGTTGTAGCTACCTGCAAGGGCATCGTATTTCGACTCTGATCAACATCTACTTAAGAATCGTTTTGAGGACGCTACCGACAAAGCTCCTATTTCCGGGTCCAGCCGTGACTTTTGAGATGATGGACCTGAGAATAACCAGTCCGACAAACATTATCATCCATAGACCGAGTTTGACCTAAAGCTCATGATCAAATTCAAGTGCAAGGATTTCCTCATGAAGGAATGCGAGTTCGAAACAAAAGGCACGCATTCAATAGACGAAATGATGAAGCTGGTCGAAGTTCACGCGGGAGATAAGCATAGAACGCTCAGGCTCTCGCCGGAGACGATTGAAAAGATTCGGACCTCCTTAGAGAAACAGAGGGCCTCTAGAAACCTCTCTCTTGCATTTGCTAGCTCTATTGCGAGGCTGATCCCGAAGCGCCCAGTTTTTTGGTCCGACGCCTCACGAACAATGCGATCGATGCCACCACGACGGCCCCAGCAATTGTTCCCCCGATGACGTAAGGTGTGTAATCAACTGATGGTGGCGTCGTCACTGGGGGCGGCTGGAGGTCAGAACCAGTGACGTTGACTAAACTGTTCATTGTTGGATGGAAGCCGCACTGGATCGGATAGACCCCGTGTTCGTAAAAGACGTAGGAGAAGTTCTGTCCTGGGTTCAACGGTCCGCTACTGATAAGAGGCGTCCCTCTTTGCGTAGTGTTCGTCTGCGGCGAAGACGTAACAGTATGTTGGGTGTTTCCATTGTTCGTCCAAATCACTTCCGTTCCGGTGGTTACATCGATGCGTAGTGGTTGGTAAGCAAAGTCAACGATAGTCGCAGAGTATGAGGAGTTACTAGCTCGAGCAGGCATTGGAAACGAATCGAATAGCGGAGAAACGAATACGCTGACGAGGATCAGGGCGAAGACCACTTTCGCCAGCGATCGTTGAGAAAAATGGTGGTGGGGCCATCCCATTTGGGTGAGCCCCGATTAAGGCTTTGGCTTGGGTTTGAACGCTACGTACGCTACGAGTATGACGCTTATGATGGAGACTATGAGGGCGCCGAGACTGTAGTACATGGCGTTGCCAGCATTGCTCTGGGCGGTGTTTGCGGCCGATTGGAGTGGGTCAGCGACGTTCACGGTTGTCGTTGCGTTTATTCCGGGACTGAACTCGTAGTGAAGATCGTTCACCAAATCCAGTCGAATGATATGGGTCCCTGGAGATAGAGTCAATGGTATACCATTGGCATTTGTCCATATCGTGATGTAGGCATTGTCGACGAATACATGTATGTGGCCCTGGTTGCGCGCTCCGGAGCCAGTTGTGAATGTATTGACATCGTTAATTGTTCCTGGCTGTTGAAGCGTGAAGTTACTGACCGCGAAGGAGACTAGGAAAGATTGGTTGACGTTCGTGTTCGTGTTCAATGCTCCACCTGGAGATAGGATCTTGATCGAACACTTCTGAGCTGCGAGGCAAGGATTCGCGAAGGCACCGTAGACGCGGGGAGTGGCCGAGGGGATTGCTACCAGGAAGAAAGCCACCGCTAGCGCTATTATTGCCCATTGTTTGTTTCTTCGCATTTTTTCTCTGGGGACCATGTCGATTACGCAGGGTTCATTAGTTTTATTCAAGTAGTAGGAATGCTCGAAACTGCGTATGTGATAATTGAGTAGAGAGCTAGCCCCACTATGGACGTTTCAAAATTCGGATCCGAGAAAAAGTGACGAACGATCGGCTACTCGACCCGAAAGTATCGAAGGTGAGAGCGATGCCTTGCTCAGTCTATTGGGTTTGCTGAGCTTTCATGCGTCGCTGCATTTCCTCCGGCGGCACATCCTCTACGTGAGTGGCTATCCACCACTGGTTGCCGGACGGATCGGTAACGGCGGCATTTCGGTCCCCATAGAACATGTCGGAAGGCGCTCTCAGTGAGGTTGCGCCCGCGTCAAGTGCTCGTTTGTAAGCGGCGTCGGTGTCCTCCAGGTACAGGTATATCATGCCGGGCATGGATTTCGATTCGCCAGTTGGCTCTCCCATCATGACAATAGAGTCGCCGATTTTCATCTCTGCATGGCTTACGCGGCCATCTGGGGCCATCATTCGTTCTCGCTCTTCAGCATCAAAGGCGTGTTTGAGGAACGTGATCAGTTTGGGCACTCCCTGAACAGCAAAATATGGCGTAACGGAGTGGTAGCCCTGCGGAATCGGATTCGGTTTACTCGTAACAGATTGCATGATGAAATTCGTCTTCTGTGCCCCGGATAAAAGAGTGACTGGAGCGAAACTATTCGCACTCTACTAACCTGCTTAATCATAACAGATGTCGCGGGGCCATGTCATCGCTGAAGCTTGCGCGTCCAGTCTACAAGGCTTGAGAGAACATCTCGCAGGGTCCGTAGAGTCTCCTCGTCAGTCAGTTTCAGATTTTCATTGAATTTCTCTCGAGCATTCGCGACCAGTAGCTGAGGCCTGTTGATCGGGTACATGTTTAGGTCGATCATGATCTGTCGAAGGTGGAGCTGGGCTCTAGCTCCTCCTCGCAGCGACGTTGAGGCGCTGATGATTGCAGCAGGTTTGCCGCTCCACGAAGCGTCTCTCGGCGGCCTGTTGCCCCACTCGATAGCGTTCTTGAGAACCGCTGTGACGGAATAGTTATGCTCGGGAGTAGCGAAGAGAATCGCGTCTGCGACCCTAATCTTCTTCTTGAGTTCCTTGACGACCTCGGGCATCTCATGCTCAAGATCCTGATTGTACAATGGTAGTCTTGAGACATCAACGACCTCAAGAGTTGCGTTCTGCGGGAGAAGCTGTTTCGCCGCTTCTAGCAGAGCAGTGTTATAGGATCTTTTCCGCCCGCTACCAGATATTCCGAGGATCGCAAGTTTCGAGGGTTGCTCCATATTGTCACTCTTTGTCTGTTGACTTTTGAGTGGTTATCTGGTTCTATACAACCTCTACGAAATGACCAACCGAATGTAGATGCTGGTCAACAAATACATGCATCCAGTTGACGAGTGGTGAGGGCTAGTCATGGTCGACCGGAACGAACTCTTCGAGAGCTTGAAGGCCTGGATATTGCAACTTCCAGGCGTGACCCAAACGGCTCACCGCTTCGGAGGAACGGAATTCCAAATCGACGGACTTGAATTCATGCACCACCACGGACCCTCCTTCCTCGATATTCGCCTCTCAAAGAGCGACCAGGTGACAGTGCTGAAGAGCAGGACGGCTCTCCCCCACAGATTTGCTCCTGAGGCCGGATGGGTAAGCTTCAGGATCGAGAAGCCGGAAGATCTTGAAGCTGCCAAGAGACTCATCCGGCTCGCGTATGAAAACGCAAGGACCAGCAGAAAGCCCACAGTGCTAGAAGAAGCCAAATGAAACTTAGCTAAGATCCCTATCAAAGTGTGAGTCGGAATTTGAAGTCGGTGCGGGGTGGGGCTGAAACAGAGTTTAGAATGTTCAGCACATGACACCCTGGCCTGGAACACTACTCCCACTTCGTCGAAGCTCTACAACTCTTGTCCGGAGCTTTGATGCAGACGAGTATCAGGTTTTCTGGGCAGGGCTAGCTGGACGGTGTTCGCCGAGCATGTTCTCCTCGAACTTGCCGACATCTCCATAGTATCGCGACACTAGATCAGCGGAGGCTGGATTCGTGTAGAGCTCCGCCACAGGATTCTCGATTAGTCGTACAATCTGTGCCGCGACTTCCTCCGCTGACTGGACGATCATCGGGCCGACTTGACTGCCTGCTCTTGGTACTTGGGGTGTGTTGGCAACTCTGTAAAAATCTGTCTCGACCATTCCAGGCATGACCAGCGAGACGTGAATTCCCGGATACTTGCCCTTGAGGTCCATGCGCGCGTTCGCGGTGAGTACGTTGACCCCGCTCTTTGCTGCACTGTAGATCGACCGGTGGCTCAAGAGTGGAACTCTTCCGAGAAGGGAAGAAACGTTGATCAAATGTCCTCGGCCGCGTTCTTGAAAGTGAGGAATGATGGCCTGCATTCCGTAGAGAACCGATTTAAGAACAACAGAAGTTATATCGTCGACGTCTTGGTCTGTTAGGTCCAGCACCGACTTTGTGATCCCTCGGCCGGCGTTGTTTACCCAAACATCCAAATGCCCGTACTCTTTGAGCGCTTGGCTCCGAAGCTCTTCAACGTCGGCTCTACGCGTGACATCGGTTGGCACGACCAAAGCTCTCGTCCCGGCTTGTTTCGCAACCTCCTTCAGTTGCTTCTCGCGTCTTGCTGCGAGTACGAGTTGATGACCCTTGGACCCGAGTTGCTTGGCTAAGGCCGCTCCTATTCCGCTGCTCGCACCAGTAATCACAGTGACCTCATTCGTCATGATAGAACTCCCGGAGAGTCATGAGGCACATAAAATGTTGGAGTCTAAGATCCTATTCTGACTCCAGAAGGAGTTGCGAAAAGAGAGGTTGATTACCCCCATCAGAGCGGCGTGTTCCTATGTCAGGGGAGTATCAAGGCAAGGAGTCTGGCCTGAACTGGGAAGGATCGGCGGCCCAGTCCGCACAATCAGAATCAGGAAAGATCCAACCTAAGCAGCTCCTCATTCTACTCGTTCTCAGCCTCTCCCTCGCGATCATCGTCATTGACGCAACGATAGTGATTGTCGCTCTGCCTCAAATCCAGAAAGACTTCAGCATCAGCCTCAAGGATCTAGAATGGATCACATCCCTCTACGCACTCATCTTCGGCTCTTTCCTCCTCTCTTGGGGGAAACTGAGCGATGAATTCGGCAGAAAACTGATCTTCATGGCCGGAATCTCCACGTTCATCGTCGGATCTATTATCGACGGATTCTCACTCAATCTATCCCAGATGCTTGTGGGCCGAGTCATCCAAGGATTCGGGGCAGCTATGGCCTCTCCCTCCACTCTCTCGATCCTAACCACGACGTTCACTGGCAAATCGCGAAACGTAGCTTTCGGCATATGGGGCGCGACCGCAGGAGCGGCAGCGGTTCTAGGTCCAGTCCTAGGCGGCTACTTTACAACATACATTTCTTGGCGATGGGCGTTCTTCATCAATATTCCAATAGGGATCGCCGCCCTAGTCGGGGCCGCGTTAGTTATCAGAGAGACTCGCTTCAAGGATCCAAAATACACAACCGATTATCCAGGACTGATCTTAATCACCATCGGCTTAGCCAGTGTCCTGTTCGGCCTCATCGAGGCCCAAACCTACGGTTGGCTGGTTCCTAACCAGGAGTTTTCTGCAGGAGGCTTCTCATGGTCGACCTCAAATCCATTATCGCTCCCTCTGGTTTCGATAATCACCGGAATCGTTATGCTCGGCGTGTTCGCTTTCTACGAGATTCGCCGTGCAAGGAAGGGAAGAGTGCCTCTGTTTGATTTCAGCCTACTCAAGTACAAGGGCTTCCGCTATGGGCTATTCACGGTTACCATCGTTGCAATGGGCGAGTTTGGGGCAGTCTTCATCATCTCAATATTCCTACAGACGGTCAAGGGATTGTCCGCGATCAGCGCAGGTCTCACATTCCTACCGATGGCTATCTCAGTGTTCATATTCGCCCCCATCGCCGGCGTTCTAGCTACTCGCTTCGGACCCAAGTGGATTATCACAACGGGCATGGTTCTGGAAGCTGCTGCGCTCTTCAGTATGTCTCAGATCATCAGCATCTCCAACCCCGTCTACTACCTCTATCCCGTCCTTGTCGTCTATGGCGCTGGGGTTGGGCTGGCGATCAGCCAGGTTACAAGCACGGTCTTGATGAGCATACCCTGGCAGAAAGCTGGTGTAGGATCTGGGGCCAACAATACCGTTAGACAGATCGGGTCAGCCTTCGGAATCGCTGTAATTGGGGCTATACTGGTAGCTCAGATATCAACCGTGGGACAGGCTGAGCTCGCAGCCAGTACGGTCAATTTTGGCCAGACGGGAATCGCTATCTTGAAGGCGGCTTTCAATTCGGGATTATCGGGAGGAATAGACCCATCACTCATCGCCAGCTTTGGTGCAAATTGGCCTGCCGCGAGGGACATCATCTTTGATGCGCTTACTCAGGGGACCCGGTGGGCTGCGTTTACAGCCGGCATCTTCGTCTCCCTCGGAGCTTTGAGCTCTCTCCTAATTCCCGACCCAAGGCCGAAAAAGATCAAAGTCGCTCCAAAATTAATCGTTCGGGAACCTCAAGCAATTGGAAGAACCCTAGGCGCAATTGTGATCAGCCAATTCCTCACAATACTGGGTCTGTTCGCAGCTCTCTCGTCAGAATATCAATCGAACCCTTTCATGCGCGACTGGTTCACTAGCTACGCATGGCCCCTGGGCTATCTTCTAGGAAACTATCTCGGCTCGATGCTGATCGGGATCATTGGAACAATCCTGATCCTTTGGAGATTAGTCGTCCGTTAGAACTTGTGAGTCCCGGCCTAGGGGGACCGCGTGCTCGAAGCTTCCTTCCATGTAGACCCGCAGTAACGACAGTCGTGATACCTGAACAACCTGAGGGACTCAGACTGCGGATAGATGCACGGGCTTAGTCCTCCACAGATTGGGCACATTTGATCCATGTCGTAAAGCCCCAACGGTTGACTTGTCTGTGGTTAGCTTCCACGACTTAGGGCGCGTTCGATGTGTTGTTTGTAGACGGACGCTGGGTATGCTCCCACGATGCTATCTTCGACTCTGCCGTTCTCGAACAGCATTATCGTCGGTATGCTCATGATCTCGTATCTCGACGCTACTTCCTGGTTGGCATCGACATCGACCTTGACGAATTTTACTTTGCCCTCGAACTCGTTCGATAGGGCTTCAATTGTCGGCGCAATCGCATGACATGGTCCACACCAGTCTGCGTAGAAATCTACGAGAACCGGTACGTTGGATTTGAGAACCTGGGTCTCGAACTCACCGTTGTTAAGGTGGATTACTTTGCTGTCTGTCTTTTGTTTGCTCATCATGCTGAAAAGGTGGGGCGAACAGGATATAAACATATTGATGTCTATCTATATTATCGATCGGAACACTCCCGGCTTGAGGGGGCAGCGGACAACGGATACATGCATATCGAAATGTTAATAGTTTCGTTGAACCTAGTTGATCTTTGATGAAGCTCGCGACTGAGGACTTTGATCGTATCAGCAAGGCTCTAGCTGATCCGCAACGCCGTGCAATACTTCAGAAGCTGGCAATGACAGGAAAGCTAAATTGCTCGGATGTCGGTGCTTTTTTCGACGTCTCGCAACCCACTGTCTCTCATCATCTGAAAGAACTTGCCACGGCTCACGTCGTCGAGAAGGAGAAGCAAGGCCAGTTCTGCTTCTATCACGTCAACAATGAGGTCCTCTCCGCATACGTCTTCGAACTCCAGCGTCGACTGGGCTTGAACGCGGTTCTAGCGGCACCGCACGCACGCTGAGAAGAACATATAGACGTTCATCAATGTGTTTATATATTCAGAGCTAATCAATAGTAGCATGACTCAACATTCGGAACCGAGATCATTGCAAGTCGTAGTAGCGAGGGAATTTCCCAAAAATTATCGTTCGTTCATCCACCGCGGGAAAAAGAACCGGAGTGAGCAGTCGAACCTCGAGAAGATATACTCTGAAGAAATTGAGGTCGCCCGGCGACATCCTCACCCTGCCGACAAAACGGGATTCAGCTGACAGTTCAGGATAAAACTACGAGATCAACATCTTCGGGTAAGCCACGCGGATCAGAAATCGTTTTGTCTCCGTGTATTCCGATCCGTTTTCGGCGATAGAAGGAAGACTTCGAAGGGGTGTAAGCGATGGTAGAGATAGGAAGCCCGGCACCTAGATTCCGACTGCAGACCAGTGCTGGCGAGTACGTTAGCCTCGAAGACTTTCACGCAAAGAAGAACGTCGTCGTCTACTTCTATCCGAAAGACTTCACGAAAGGATGCACAGCGGAGGCCTGCGAGTTCAGGGACTCATATGAGGAATTCAAGAACCTCGGCGCAGAGGTCATCGGAATAAGCAACGATAACCAAGAGTCTCATGAGGCCTTCGCCTCGGAACACAAGCTACCCTTCATACTCCTCAGCGACCCGGGCGGGTCAGCGAGAAAATCCTACGGAGTCAAGAAGACTTTCGGACTGGTCCCAGGTAGAGTGAGTTTCGTAATTGACAAGAACGGGATCGTCAGACATGTTTTCTCATCCCAATCGAGAGCAACAGCACATGTGAGCGAAGCATTGGCTGTGCTGAAATCCTTGATCTAGACGCAACGGTGTCCTTCCAGCAACGCACTTTGGCTAGGGAAGGCTCAACTCTACGGCCGCGTCAAATCGCGTGTAATACTTCTTCACATCCGCTACTCCGTGCTTCTTCCTGAACTTGTCCGCCACGGATGCAACCCTCTTCGCATCGTTAATCGGCTTCGCAGAAAGCTCGAGCGATACGTTGCCCGATGATATGCCGATTCGTTTCGATTTCAAGACATTCTTGTACCATTGATTCTTCGAGCCCCTGACGGGCATTAGAAAGAGGGTATTTCCTTCTCGGACGAACCATACGGGTGTCGAGAATTCTCGTCCCGATTTTCTTCCCGTAACCGTGATCTGCAGCTCCACCGAAGAATCGAGCGCTTTCTGAATCTCTGAGCTGTTCATGAGAGATCATTCCTTCTAGTCCAATTTAGTCGTTGCTCGACAGTTCAATTGTCTCCACTCCAGATTTGTTGAGAAAAAAGTCGTGCGGTCTCCAGATGGATGTCCAATCACTATGAATTGAGGGGTCTGGGTCCCTAAGGTCTATAGGCTAGTGCCATTCCTATCCTAGTGCACGCTGATAGGAGGTGTACTAGGCCGATGAGTCGTAGTTCGTATGGCAGTCCTCGGACGATGCATAAAGTAGTCTGTTCTGACTGTGGCAAGGAGACGGAAGTCCCCTTCCAGCCCACAGAGGGAAGACCAGTCTACTGTAGGGACTGTTATCAAAAGCATCGCAGGTACTAGGAATCCCTAAACTAGGGGCCTAGTCCACCCCCTTTCTTTTTTTCCGTTACCGACGTTCTGGCTAAGCCTTGAGCTTGGCCAGGCATTATTTTCTGCACCGTGCCTACATCTTAAATCCAGAACACTCCTGAAATCGTCGGCCGACCGAAAGTGGCGGACCCTGTACTACTAGCCAACAATCTCTGGGTCATCATATGTGGACTACTCGTCTTTACCATGACGATTTCTGTCGGATTCTTGGAGATAGGAGAGCTTGGATCTGATCTAGAGATCAGTCTGCTCAAGACGATGCTCATCACAGGATCAGCTCTCTTCTTCATGGCCCTAGTCGGATTCAACACCGCGTTCGCACCGACAATCAACGGCGTGATAGGCAATCCACTCTACACTGGGCTGTTTCTCGGAGGTTCATCAACAAACATCAGTGGGCTGCTTACTGGTGCGTGGTGGTCCCAGCAGAGTACGGGGCTTACGATCGGGACGTACTTCCTTTTCGAAACAGCGTTTGCTTCGGTCACACTCGCCCTCGTCGGAGTAATCGTCTTACGAAAAATGAAGATGCAAGCCTTCTTCGTCTACTCCATCGTCTATTTCATCATCATCTGGAACCTTCCCGCGGCGTGGATATGGAATCCGACAGGTTGGCTTGCTCAGATGGGCATGGCGGATTTCGCAGGAGGACTTGTGGTTCACGGAGCCGCTGGAGCCGCAGGTCTGGGAATTATCCTTCAAATCTGGAGGGAAGAAAAGAAGAAGGGACTGACAACTAGTCCTCAGGTCGGGGTCAAGCTCAATCTTCCCTGGCTGACGTTGTCGATTCTTCTTCTTTGGGTGGGATGGTTCGGCTTCAACCCTGGAAGCGTCCTCGCGTTCAACAATGAAGCCATGGTGGTTGTACTCACGACCTTCCTCGCCGCAGCCTCTGCTTTCCTCTCAGTGATGTTCTTCAGATATCAGATGACGAAAGAGATGCCGAGCCTCATCTATGCCGCGAACGGGGTCTTGATGGGCCTCATCGTCATAACGCCACTTGCAGGATTCGTTAGCCCTCTTAGCGCCGTCGTCTTAGGACTGCTTGGCGGACCACTCTATCTGATGGGGGAGAAGTGGTTTGGAAAACTCAAATGGTTCACGGATCCAGTAGGATTGTTCCCAGGACACTTGCTAGGAGGAACATTCGGTGTCCTGATGATTCCATTCTTTGCTCAGAAGGCTTTCGTGTCAGGGTTAGCAAGCCTAACATTCCAGAATGGAAGCCTGGTGCCCCCTTCACTGACGGACGGGCTATTCTTTGGGGGCGGAGTCTCTGCGCTGAACCAACTGGGGATAGAGGCATATGGGGTAGCAGTGGTCATGATTAGTGTCTTCATATTGTCGTACGTGACCTCTTGGGTGATTTCAATCGCGATGCGTGGGATCACTCCGGGTACAACCAAGAATTGATCCCTGTTTAAGAAGTCAGCTAGTTCGTTTAGCCTCAATAATTACCATCCCGCCCAACAGGAACTCGTAAAGCGTCGCTGAACCAAATTTCTGTTCGGCCAAACGAGTGACGCTACGATTTTTTGCTAGCCGATGAAAAGTTGGAACGATCATTTGAAAGGGATTTTCCTTCGTTCGTCCGCTGATGAAGAATCTAGCAATCGTGGGCATGAGCACGGCGACGTAAAGCTCAATCAGTTTTTGTCGGAACAGCCCGTCAGGTTTTCCGACGTCAACTATCTCCAGCCGACCCTCTCGATCCACCACTCGGGCAAACTCTATCAGGGACAATGCTTTGTCGCGAACATCTCGGTAAGAGAAACAGGTGAGGACCCCAGAGAAAGCACCGGGACGGAAGGGAAGGCTTTCCGCTACACCGAGCACTGGATGGAAGCCGGGTCCGAGAGTAGCTTTCGCAAATCGCAGTAGGATTCGCGATGGGTCGAGTCCAGCGATTTTCTCGAATCCATCTTCAAGCATCATCCTACTACTTGTACCAGGGCCAGTGCCTGAGTCTAGAATCCAATTTGTTCTGTATTTTTCCAGTCGACGGATTGCCCTGCGCCTGAGAGGTCCTGCTAAGCCCAAAGAGATTATTTCGCTGATCGACTCGTAGAATGGAAGAGCGATTTCAATCGCTCTAACAACTGCGCTCCACTCGTCTGTCATGTGAGTCGAAGAGTGTCCCATTGATTGATTTCTGTGGAATCCAGTCCTTAAATAGCCGGTCAGCCAAAACTAGTCTTGGCAAACTCTAGTTCATCTCGAGGTTAGAATTTTGGACGTTGACATACCCCCGACCAGCATAGGTGTATCGGAGGGACTAGACCGGAGCTTCAACTTCTCAGAAGTCTTTCAGCTGGTCAAGAAATCGGTCAAGAGTAGTCTGGGAAAGAGGCGAACAGGGTTGATGCTGGGTCTTGCTGATTTGCCAGAATACATCGGCGCTTTCCACCAGATGGGCTCCAATTTCATCGTCATGAACAGAAGCCTGCTAGACCAGGTCACACACATCGCGAAAGATCGACAGACCCTCAACGCCTACGTCTTCTACACTCTTCTCCACGAATACCTGCACACGCTGGGATACGTTGATGAGGGTGAGGTGCGAAGGTTGACCCGTCAGATATGCGCCCGAGTCCTAGGACCCGACCACCCGGCTACAAAACTGGCCATAGATGGGCCAGCGGTCATGTTTCCAGAACTCACTTTCCAACACCACGGAGAGCTTCGCTCTCGGAGACTTGCCAAGTTCGAGATCGTCCGCGAGTTTGAGAGAGAATACAAGAGCTACGTGGCTTAGCTGCGGCCCGGCTCGCCAGATTCTCCGCCAATGAAGTCTAGGAATCCTTTCAGCTTCCAGTAAGCGTCGAGAAATTCTAATCCTCTATGTGTTATCGAATAACCGGAGTCTTCGCCCGTCTGCATGCCAACGAGCCCTGATGAAGACAGATCCTTGAGGTAGTTTTTTGTCCGGTCGACAGGTAATCCAACAGCGTAGGAGACTCTTGTTATCCGGGTCACTCCCTTTCGTTTCAGAGCTTCTAGTATCTCTGCGTAAATGTCCATCCGAGACCGTTTGGCGGGCTGCAATTTCTCAGAGGGGCGGTTTAGGTAGCTCGTTGACCTTGGCGGAGGGTTTTGCGAATCTTACGTCGGGTGAGGCTTCGATCGTGTCTGTGTAAAGGACCTCGCCCTCGACGTTGACGCCTGCTTCAATGACGCCTTCTCTGAAATAGAGGTTCCGCGCTCTTGACCCGTGTTCCATTTCTAACGTGTCCGCGTAGACGTCCTCGACTCTGCCACCATGTCCGACGTTCACTTCTCGTGCGACAATGGGTCCGCTCGCCCGTGATCCATGTCCTAGCTCGACAGTGTCTCCTTTTGTTCCCTTGATGGTCTTGAGGTCTCCTCCCACCTCGATACTTTTCTGGGCGATGATCAGGTCCGCCTCCATGGAGCCGCCGACCTCCAGAGAGTCGAGTCTGAGTTCTGCGCCGATGTATGCTCTGCCACCAATGTCCAGATCCTTTTCCAGCGTGAGGCTTCCGGATACTCGCAAGAGTCCTCCAACGTCCACCTCAACCCCTTTTCCGTTCCCGTTTATCGACGCCATGCCTCCAACGTCTAGAGAGTTGAACGAGAGGTCGGCTCTGCTCTCGAATTTTCCACCCACATCAACATCTCCGCCTTCGCCGCCTTCCACTAGTGTTGCTAGACCGCCTACGTCGATCTTCGAGAATTTTAGCGGCTTTGTTGATTCGAACTTGCCGCCGACATCCACGTCCTTGGAGACCTCTCCTCCACCGATCCGGGCCATGCCTCCAACATCGAGCTTTGCAAACTTGACAATGCTGGCTATGTCGACGGTGCCTCCGACATCAACCTCTTCGACTTCGGCGGTTCCTTGGACTTTGAACGAGCCGCCTACGTCCACTTTCTTTCCGGAGATGGTTCCTCTAACCTCAAGGACACCTCCTACATCAAAATCGTCGGCCCGAGCGTTTCCGCCTATCCTCAAGGCTTTGTCGACAGTAACCGTGGCCGCCTCGAGGGACCCATCGATCGCTAGCTGTCCGTCATCGACCCTTACCTCGCTTTTAGCGACAAGATCGCCCTCGATTCTGATTTTTCCGTGGCGAGCGAAGAACTCTGAGCATGATAGACTTCCATGGAACTCGGCGTCTCCGTCACAGGATACTCGTCCGGTTACATGGACTACCTTGTCTTCTGGTTCTATTCTTGCTGCCTGGCCGACTCTTAGGTCGCCCTCGACCTGGCCGATTTTGGCTGTCGCGCCTCTGTCTACGGAGACATCGCCCATCGTCTGGAGGCGCCTATCGAGTAGTCAGTCTTAGGTTGTTTGTTGTAAGCCAATTCTTGATGGTCGCTTGTTCTATTCTCTCTTGGTCTATTTTGACGTGACACATTTCTTGTCGATCGCTCTATGTCTCCGTCGCGGCTTATAACGGCCGTGCACGTTGAATAGTCACCAGAAGTGATTACCGACAAAATTTTTCGGAGAGATGCTCAAAACAGGAAGGGCCCAGGCTACTGCGAATTAGCGAGGCCATCGTGTGAGCTTCGGATGGCGGACCAGATTGCAACGAGGGAGTATATTCCTCCGAGATAGGTGGCTATCCTACCAGTCCAAGCAATCGGATCCCCAACAGTTCTACCGAAGTAGAATGCCGCAAACCCTATGGCCGTCAACGCTAGGGCCATCGAGTACCAGAACAAGATCCCCGATCTTGAATCACGATAGAGCCGCATGAAGAGGATGGATGACGCCGCGAATAGGAAGAGCCCTGCAGCCACAACCACCTGCCTCAACAGCGTAGAGCCAACTCCTGGAACAAAAAAGGCAGGAGTGACACCCAGAAGCGCGAACACCGTCAGTACTGCAAGGAAGCCGACTACACCAGCGTAGGCAAGAAGTAGCTTTGATTTGCGCCTCTTCGAGTCTCTGGATGAACTAGCACGCATCGTAGTGGCAGCGCTTGCGATGTAGAACAGTGACGCGAAGAGGGCGCCTGAGTTACTAATCGTCACCCCGATATTCGGTCCACCTGGAGGGCCAAGCAACCAGCCTGCTACCATGCTTGCGAAACCCCATGCCAAAGTACCGCTACCTAGCAGGAGAATGGTCCGCGAACCCCCAGACAAATAGCTCTTGAGAGAAATGTAGGCGACCACGACCGAGGTTCCAAAGAGGAACAGGGTCTGCAAGGTCGCAAAAACCAGTAGTGGGTTGAAGGCCCAGCTTGCAGCTACGGTGGTGGGCAGAATGACGTCAAAGATCGCTATCAGCGCGACAAAAATCGGGACAGGAACTACTCCAATGCGTCTGGTGGTATTATGGGGGAACAAACTCAGACTCCTTGCCAAGGGCAGACGGTGGAGATTTGACTGAGTGACGTCTTTCCAAACACTCTCTCAGTAGCTATTGCTTATGTTTCGTCCTTGTGAAGGCGTCGTCCCAAGCTCCGGCGACTTCTTGTGTCAGTGACCTGTGAGGGGTACCCGTTATGATCCCCTCATATCCTGAGAAGGGTGCTGCCACTCTTACTCCGTGAGCGGTTATCTCGTATTCTCTCAAGTGCTTGTCATGGTCGCTCCCTCTCATCTTCATTATCACAAGAGCCTTCTTCATCGAAGAGTTGATCTCCACGAATTTCAGCAGGACCAGGCAGTCAATGAGAAAACTCATGCCGGTTTGTGTAACCGCATAGGAACTCTCTGTTCCCTGTTGGGCTTCCCAGATCACTAAGGGACTGATTCCCCGTGTCTTGATGTACATTAGTATCCGGTAGGCTTCCTTGCGAAGATCTCCCCGTGGCACGTACATTTCCAAATGGTTGAGAGAATCGATTACCATTCTTCGCGGCCCTAATTCCTTGATCGTTTCACCGAGTAACTGTTCTTCTCCGTCAGGATCCAGGAAGAGATCGGGGCTGGTGCACACGACCCTCAGCTTGTTTTCGGTCTCTAGCTTTCTTAGGTCCCAGCCGAAGTTTTCTGCGTCGCGATAGATCTGGTCTGGGAGTTGTTCGAAGGTGAGGTATATTCCAGGCTCGCCGAACTGGGTTGCACCGTTCACGAGATATTCCAGAGCGAGGGTGGTCTTTCCGGTGCCCGCACTCCCGGCAATCATTACCGCGTCCTTGTCCATGAATCCTCCTCGGAGCATCTCATCGAGTTCGAGGATTCCAGTCTTGTTACGGGCCATGCCTAGTCCTCCTTTCCTGTTTTGAGAGTCTTCAACTGGTTGACGAGTAGCGTGTCGAAGGGTTTGCTTTCGGTAGTCATTTTCTTGCGACTCCTCCTTGAAGCAAGAAAAGATCCTTCCTCGCAAGTCCGATTGAGGTTTCGAAGTCGAGCTCGCTACTCGATGTGTAGTGAAGATTCAGCTTCTGGAAGAGCTCTTTCACTATCATCCGTTCCAATGTCAAGGCTCCGAATCCGAAGTAGAACTGGAGTTCTCGGTGAAACTCGCTGGGCTTCTCAGCGTAGGTCTGGAGCGACTGTTTGAGAAGCGGCACAACCGTTAGCATGACCGTTTCCCCTAGAGTATTGCGCAAACCTTCCTTAACCGACTCTTGAAATATGCTGGAGAAATCCGATTTAGGGTCCAACCATTTCTCGTCCAAAAAGTATTCAGCGCTCTAGCGAGTTAATGAAAAGCGGTTCCAGTGGCGATTAACTATCTCGTTACTGGGGCAGGATAGATTTAGGGACATAAAGGCGTCACCGCTTGGAAGAGGTCTCAGCCTTAGTGCGTAACTCTTTGAATCCAAAGCAGGTACAAGAAAGACAAAGAGAGAGAAGCACCTCGAAGCTCAGGCCTTGCCATCCCAAAATGTCGGCCGGAACTTCGAGTCGGAGAATTTCTCTACCGAAAAAAACCGTGATGATAATACGGTCTGCAAACAGATTCTAGAGTCAGATCCATCAATTAGGGTCGCCGCATTTATCGAAGGGGCAGAGGTTACAGGCTACGCAGAAACCGCGAGGACAAAGAACGTCCTTAGCCAGAGTATCGACCTTCGCAAGAGGATTGGGTTCTGGTCAAGTATTGTTACAGAGATGGCGAGACAGACCGACGAGTTGTTTGGTCGCACAGAATCCGTGCTTATCACACACAAAGGGTTGAAAATGGTGACAATTCCTTTATCCGCAAGAAGATCTCTTGGCCTCTCGCTTGATCGTTCAGCAGACACAGAAAAGATCATTCTGAAGATAATCACAAAGTTTGATCTTGCATCAACCGATTAGTGCATCAAGCAACCATGTATCATTGTATGAGCTCTTCGATGAAAAAGAGATGAATCCTATCCGCAGATTTTTCTAAAAATATCAATGATTGTGACAGGGATTAGCCCCTAGGTTGGGACTCACATTTCTGTTTTGATTAGATGCGGCCATACTCTCAATGGCTTTCGGTTTGGGTTTACCCAATTGGTCACTCTTCCAGGCGGTGGATGATCTGCCTCGCACGTCGTTGTGAAAGGAAGAAGACTATGATGAAGGATGAGATGGATGGTATGATCAGGAAGGGAAGAGTCAGCTTGAACGAGTCTAGGTATGAGATGGGGGGTGATGATAGTTGGCTACTGAGGAAGCGGTAGAAGAGTAGTCCGAACAGCGAGATGCCGACAGTGTTCCCGATCTGCATAGAAGTCGAGACTACGCCTGAGGCTGCTCCCACGTCTTGGCTCGGGACTCCCGATAGAATAATTCCTAGTAGTGGTGAGAGTGCAAAGCCGGCGCCGAGTCCGAATACTATGAGTGGAGCAGCTAGTTCGTAAAGGGTGAGGGTTGTCCCGGAAGATCTGATGGTGAGGATTGTCCAGATGAGACCCGCTGCTTGCAAGGCATATGCGATGCTCAGGAGGCGGTTGCCGAATCGTGGGATTAGTCGTGGGCCGAGGAGTGATGCTGTGATGAAGCCTGTGTTGATGGCGGCGAATGCGAGCCCGGAATCTATGGGTGAGAATCCGAGGCCTGATTGTAGGAACAGGACGAAGGTGAAGAAGAGCCCACTTGCTCCAACGTAGTAGAGGATGACGAGTGGCATGCCAACCGCGAACGACCGGTGTTTGAACAGGTCCATGTCGACCAGAGGGTCAGCTCCAGCGTCTGTTCTTCTGCGTTCGTAAAGAACGAAGACACCGAGTAGAGGGAGGGATGCGATTAGGAGCAGTATCATCCATGCGGGCCAGCCCAGCTGTTGTCCTTCAGCGAGCGGCAGGATCAGTGAGACTAGGAAGAGGGAGATCAGTCCGACACCCGGCAAATCTAGCTTCGGTGCTCGTTCTGCCCTAGAAGGATGGAGAACCAGGAACCCTGCTAAGACTCCGAAAATGCCGATTGGAACGTTGACTAGGAAGATGGGTCTCCAGGCGAGACCTGCCAAGTTGAGCTGTATGAGAAGGCCACCGACGATGTTTCCCGTGATGGCGCCTATTCCGCTGATAGCCGCGAAAAGCCCCAACGCTAGGGCTCGTTCGGACCCTTTGAAGGTGACCTGAATAATCGACAAGACCTGAGGATACATTAGTGCCGCGCCGAGGCCCTGAAGCGCTCGTGCTCCAACGAGAAATGGTGCTGAAGGTGCGTAACCTGCGAGAGCGGAGGCGACGGTGAAGACCGTCATGCCAAACAGGAAAATGCGTTTCCGGTCTAGAATGTCCCCAAGACGGCCACCGGTTATAAGAAAGACAGCATAGACGAGCGAGTATGCTGATACTACGAGCTCAAGATCGGATACTCCAGCCCCTAGAGTGGTCCTGATCGAGGGGAGGCCCTGCGTCACAATGAACACGTCCAAAACAGCCATAAATGAGCCGACCAGTACAACCCCGAGAATCAGCCAGCGCCTTCGAAGAGCCAGAGCCTCTGCCGTCTCAGCGGCTTTTCTTGGTTGAGGTAACTCGAGTCTAGCCGAGAGCTTAACGCTCTGCGGTTCAAATCTGGACTCGGCCTCCGCAAGCCTACCAGCGGAGACCAATACGATTAGTCTGAAGAGGTGGCATCGCCAGCACGGGCAGGATGCCACATGATGACCTGTTCCCTTCCTGTCTAGCCATTCCAATTAGGAGTCACCATAAGCCCTGCCTTGAACTACGCCCTATCTAGCGCAGCATTGTACACTTGTTGCTGTTAATGATTTTCTCCCGGAATCGCAATGAACAGATAGAGTCTCGGTCCCGAATACAAAGGAAGCAATAGTCTATCATCGTGGATCCCGGATCGGTTGTAGAACTTCGTCTACCCGGCTCATCTTCATCTAGTGCCTAAGACTTTCGAGGACGCGACCCTGTTACCATTCACCGTTACCAGATTCGTTGCCAGCCAAGAAATGTCGAAAGTAGTTCAGTCTCGCGACGCAAGACTGCTTGTTTGGAGGAGTTATGTGCGCAGAAAACGTTTGCTTCTAGCCGCAGCCGCTGGTGTTGCCGCAGTTGAGACACTTGTAGCAAGAGCCGGCCCGGACCATTATCATACCGCAGTTGTCGCAAGCGGGCGCGTCCGACTGGGGATCGAACGTCAATAGATCCGGCTCTAGGCGATTGGGCGATTCATGTTCCATGATCTTGTGTTCTGCTGGCTTCTGGGCTGGCTCGACTAGCTTGGCTTGACTCTCATGATTCTCAACCACCGTCTTCGCCAGGCCCATCGCGTCCTGGTCCTCCCTCGAGAGATACTTCAGGCCGAGATATCTGAAGATATAGTCCACGACAGATTTTGCGAATCTGATCTCGGGATTGTTCGTCATCCCTGCTGGCTCGAACCGGGAGTGGATGAACTTGTTAACGAGGACCCTCAGCGGAACGCCGTACTGTAACGCGATCGATATGGACGTGGCGAACGCATCCATCAACCCGGAGATCGTGCTGCCCTCCTTTGACATCACTACAAAGATCTCGCCGGGCGATCCATCCGCGTATAGACCCACCATCAAGTATCCTTCGTTTCCGTTGATGCTGAACTTGTGAATCGTCGCGTCGCGCTGATCAGGCAACCGTTTCCGGAGCGGCTTGTAGGCAACCTTCTCCAACGGCTTGCCCTTCTCCTTCTCGTCTAGACTCGTCGTCAACGGCTGAGTCCTCTTAGACCCGTCCCGGTAGATCGCGATAGCCTTCAGACCCATCTTCCACGAGTTCACGTAGGTCTGCATGATCTCGTCCACTGTTACGCTGTTAGGCATGTTGACAGTCTTCGATATCGCTCCGGAGATGAAGGGCTGGACAGCGCTCATCATCTTCACATGACCCATGTAGTGGATGCTCCTAGATCCTTTGGACGGCTTGAAGGCACAGTCGAAGACAGGGAGATGTTCCGGCTTTAGATGTGGAGCGCCCTCAATCGTGTCGTTGTTCTGAAGATAACTTAGAATCTCATCCGTCTGACTCGGTGAGTATCCGAGTCTTCTCAATGCCTCTGGAACAGTGCCGTTGACTATCTTGATGACCCCGCCGCCCACGAGCCACTTGTACTTGACCAGCGCAATATCCGGCTCGATGCCCGTAGTGTCGCAGTCCATCATGAACGCGATCGTCCCCGTCGGGGCGATCACGGATATCTGGGCGTTCTTGAAGCCGAACCGCTCGCCGAGCGAGAGGGCCTCATCCCAAGACCGTACCGCTGCGTCAACCAGATCCTTTGGAACATCCTCGCGCGGAATCTTGCCAGCGTGGGATCTATGCATTCCGATAACGTTGAGGAAGGGCTTCTCGTTGCTCGGGTAACCTCGGAACGGCCCCAGCCTCTTGGCGACGAGTGAGGAGGTTGCGTAAGCCTGTCCGGACATGAGTGCTGAGATGGCGGCGGACAGGTTTCGACCCTTATCGCTGTCATAGGCGAGACCGCGCGACATTAGCAGTGCACCAAGGTTTGCATAGCCCATTCCCAGCGGACGATAATCGTGGCTGTTCTTCTCGATCCCTGGAGTCGGATAGCTCGCGCTATCCACCAGAATCTCCTGGGCCGTGATAACTATCTCCACAGCATGCTTGAAAGATTCAACATCAAACTCTCCCTCGGGAGTTCTGAACTTCATCAAATTCAACGAGGCAAGGTTGCATGCGGAATCGTCTAGGAACATGTACTCGGAGCATGGGTTGGACGCGTTGATCCTGTCAGTGTTAGAGCAGGGATTCCACTCGTTGACTGTTGTGTCGAACTGTATTCCGGGGTCGCCGCAGATGTAGGCTGCCTCAGCCATCTGGCGCATGAGATCGCGAGCCTTGTACGTGTCCGCAACCTTACGGTCGGTAATGTAGTGAGTCTGCCATTCTTTGTTGTCTGTGACTGCGTGCATGAAATCGTCGGTCACGCGGACGCTATGGTTTGCGTTCTGGAAGAAGACAGAGCCATACGCCTCACCGTCAACAGCCCCGTCGTAGCCTGCGTCTATGAGTGCCCAGGCCTTCTTCTCCTCGTTCGCCTTTGACCATATGAACTCGACAACATCGGGGTGATCAGCATTCAGAATGACCATCTTAGCGGCCCGTCGGGTCCGGCCGCCGGATTTTATGACTCCCGCGAAGGCATCGTAGCCTTTCATAAACGATACTGGTCCGCTCGCCTTTCCACCAGTAGAGAGGTGTTCTTTCGAAGAGCGTAGAGCGGATAGATTAGACCCTGTTCCGGATCCGTACTTGAACAACATTCCTTCGGTCATGGCGAGCTGCATTATCGATCGCATATCATCTTTGACAGAGTTAATGAAACAAGCTGAGCACTGCGGACGATCCTCGACCCCGACATTGAACCAGACTGGGCTGTTGAACGCGGCCATCTGGTTGAGAAGAATGTGAATAAGCTCGGCCTCGAAAATCTGAGCCTCGTCCTCGTCCAGGAAATACTGGCCTTTCACGCCCCACTTTGTGATCGTCTTGGCAACTCTGTCCAGTAGTTGACGTACGCTGGATTCTCTCTCGCGGGTCCCAAGGCGTCCCCGGAAATATTTCGAAGCTACAATGTTAGTTGCGGTCTGAGACCAGAGAGACGGAGCCTCGACGCTTTTCTGCTCAAAAATGACCTGCCCTTTAGCATCGGTAATTACAGCGTCTCGTGTTTCCCATCTTACAGCATCGTAGGGATGGACGCCCGGTTTCGTGTAGCGTCTCTGGTATCTGAATTGCCCTCCGGGGACCTTCGGTATTTGATGTGTTTCCATTCTATTTGACACTCCTTCCCGTCCTGTTTTCTCGATGAAAACCGAGGAAGTATCCTACCACCTTACGCCACTGGATTAAAGAGATTTGTACAGATTCGTATAAAAATGTGGAGTACGTTCCACGACACCGACGATGGTTGCATGCGTCATCAACTGCAATGGTTC
>DASPWY010000100.1:0-5306 GCA_035637575.1 Bathyarchaeia archaeon | reverse complement strand
TACTTCCACCCTGATGGGTCAGAGAGAATGATGATCACTGCAGCCCACGATGAGAATGATGTTGAATCGATCTTGAGCGCGGCTGAGGACAGTCTCAGAGAACTCAAGAAACCAAACTAGACGTTTCTATCTCTTACCTGATTTTTCGACATTCAGATAGAATCGCAGAGGACATTGTTTACCCAGTTTTCGAGAAATGATAGAACAACCGATAAGAACCCACGGAGTCAGGGGAACCTATCTGGAAAACTGGCCGGAATGGCGTATAACAGACTTCAACACCGCGAACTATCCATACTGGTAGGAGTTCTAGTTGGAATCCTTCTAGACGTATTCGCGACCACAACCGACAGTGTCACAAATTTCACTCTGACGGACCTCGTCATCTTCGTAACGATCCCTGCGTTGTCTGGCGCACTTGCGGGTTTCGCTGATCCAGATCACGCTATTGGAAACGGGATAATGGTCGGAGTTGTCGCAGGTCTAGTCTACGTCGTAATCAGCGCTCTAAAACTGCCGGTGAATGTCGGGGGGGATACCGTCCTCTTTCTGGCCCTAGCTATCCCGGTCTGGGGATTCTTGGGAGGAACCGGTTCGAGGTTTGCGCACAGAACCCTGACAACGACTCAAGAGGAGACTCTGCAAGTAGCGATGAGGACTTGCGCGAACTGTAAGACGGTGAATCCGCCTGACGCGCTGTTCTGTAAGAACTGCGGGACGAAGTTGCCTCGTAATTCCAAGGCTTCAGCATAATTCCTCTGGAAAATAGCTCGGCCGGGAGTCTTCCCATAAGACGAGGTGCCCGCTTTACCTTCAATAAGTAGGATCTATCCCTTATCGAGCGGACTGTTTGTCAGATAGGTAGCGACTTTTTCGCGTAAGATAACGCCTAGACTCCTCTCAATCGGGATGTTTCTATGTACACGCAGTTGTCAATTTGACTCCCGCGTGTACGTTACCTATTTTAAGGAATAAAGTCTAATCCCCAGCTACCCTATTTATGCAAAAAGGTAGGTCAACTCCTCAAAATTGTCTCGAATAGACGAGAACCTACACCGCATACTGAAAGACCATGGATTAACGGAATACGAAATCAAGACCTACCTCAAACTAATCTTCGACGGCCCCGCAACACCCTACGAGATCAGCGAGAGCGTCAAGATTCCCTACGCTCGCGTCTACGGGACGCTCGAAGGACTGGAGAAGCGGAAATGGATCAGAGCAAGACCCGGACGCCCGGTCATCTACGAATCCAACCCACCGAGGTCTGTCGCAGAGCTAGAGCTGGAGCAGAAGCAGTCCGAGATGGAAGCATTCACCAACCTCATGCGCAAAGACTTGCAAGCGATCTACGAACGGCGTGAAGTTGTGAAACACATCAGCCTCTGGGTCATCCACGGCGGCGACAAGATAGCCGACAAACAAAACGAGCTAATCGCCACCGCGAAGACCCGGGCCTATCTTCAGCTCGCAACAATCATTCCGCAAGACGTTGAAGACTTACGCGCACCGATAAAGGCCGCTAGGGAGAGAGGCGTTGCCGTAAAGATAGTGTCCTTCCTGAATCCGAAATTCGTCGATCAAAAGAGTCTTACTGCGCTTTCTGAAGACGCGGAGGTCGGTATTATCCAAGAACCGAGTGAGGAATCTCCCCGTCCCATGAACGTTTGCTCTGTTGACGGGAGAGATTCGATCGTAACGTATCTCTGGAACCTTGAAATGCCGTCAGAAGGAGGCTCGCGAATAGCCTTCAGATTATCCGATGAAGAGTATGCGGGAGTAATGGAGAGATACTTTGAGTATTACTGGCTCAAGGCCAGAAGAATCTAACGAAGCTTTCTACTGATCAAGATTTGGATCCGCGATAAATCTATATTCAACAATTCGCGTCTCGGCAATCTGGGATACGCTTTGAAGAGGGCTCTTACCGTACTTTTTCTCGCGTTTCTTGCAACGTCTCTAATCGCGACCAGCTATGCCCTCGCAACTTCGCCTTCTCTTACAAACGCCATTTTCTCGATCCACCCCGAAATCGACCGGACTCTGAATGTTTCGTCGCATCAGGGAATAACCGGCAGCGTCACCATTGCCAATGTCTCGCCCGTTTGTAGCACAACAGGATCAGCCCCTGCAACAGGTCCAGATCTCGTCATCACATCTTCAAATGGAAGGATCCAAGTAGTGGCGCTCAATTGGACACTTCAGAACCGCTGCGAGTTGATAGCACAATTTCAGGTGACACTCAGCCCCGGAACCTATTCCCTGAATCTGTCAAGCTGCAGTTACATGGGATGCCGAGTCTTGCCGATTACTGTAGTTGTGGTACCGGGAGTCTTCACACCGGCAAGGATCAACATCATCACCGGCATCTACTAGTCTAACGCGCTGCCTAGCGCTCAGTGGTGCGCCAGAATGTTGTAGATCTGAGCCTGACTAAGTCAGAGGAGGATCGGATTCTGGATACGGTTCACTGAGTCGGCTGAGGCCTCGGCAGGCCCTGTGGCGCCTGGGCACCGGGGCGTTGGGAGTCGAGCTGGGCCATTATCATCATGAGCTTCTTCGACTCGTCTAGCTTGCGGATCATGTTCTGCAACTCGCCTCGATAGTAATCCTTCTGCTGGGTATAGTCCTGATCGTTCATATCGCCCGACTGGTATCTGCCTTGTAATGACAAATAGCCCGATAGCGTGGTTCCGCCTAGTTGTTCCTTTAACTGGCCAAGACTCTTGTTTACCAAGTCGTTAAGCTGGCCAGCCCGCTCGTTCAGGGCTCTGCTCACTTTGGCAATCTCTTCCTTGATCATCGCGGTCCGCTGTCGGAAGCTGTTTAGCTCAACAACCACTTTCTCGATTCCTAATTCGCTCACGATATTGCACCGAATTGAACGTGACATTGAACGGTAAAGCACCAGTTATGCAAGACGTAACCCTCGTCATGGAATACGGGTGACCCGTTTCCCTCAGGCGCAGCGAACCACAGCCGAACGTTCTATCAAGGCCCAGCTTTCGTTGATTGTCGATTGGCTTGTATCTTTTCGAGAAGGCCACTGATCTGACCCATCACCTGCGCAACGGTATGCCCATCTATCCGGGAGACCCCTTCCCGTCATTCGAGCACTACTCAACTCTACAGAAGGACGGCGTCAATCTGACCAAGATCACTATGGGCTCGCACACTGGCACCCATCTCGACGCTCCCAGACACTTCATTCAAGATGGAATAGGCATAGACAAGATTCTACCAAACAAGCTGATAGGAGAAGCCTACGTGGCTGACCTTTCCAGAAAGTCGATCGGTAGTGGAATCACATCCCAAGACCTTAAGCGAAATCTCGAAGAGAAAATTTCAAGGGATGATATTGTTGTCATCTACACTGGGTGCAGCGAACATTGGGGCGACGAGTCGATCAACCGAGACTACACGTATCTCACCGGGGATGCGGCCGACTACCTTGTCTCGAAAAAGGTCCGGGCTGTTGGAATCGATTTTCTCAGCGTCGAAAAGTTTAAGGCCCCCGAGCCGGTCGCACACAAGACCCTTCTCGCAAATGGGATCTTCATCATCGAGTCTCTAAGTAGCGCATTGAAACAATTTGTTGGCGAGAGAATTCTATTGATATGCATGCCGATAAAACTGCAAGACGGAGACGGAGCACCGTCCAGGGTCGTGGCAGTACCCATCCGAGAAGACTGAGCAACTCCCCGAAGCCGCCTTTCTAGTAGTCTTAAAACACGTCTCAATCGAAGGCTTGACCATGAAGAAGCTCGAAGGCATCATAGCACCCATGGCTACCCCACTAACTCGTGACGAGAGGATCGACGAGAAGACTACTCGAACTCTCGTAGACTTTTTGATTGATGGAGGAATCGACGGGCTATTTCCATTGGGAACGAGCGGAGAGTTTGCTCTCTTTGACCGGGAGGAAAGAAAGACCGTTATCGAAACGGTTGTGGATCAGACGAATGGTAGAGTCCCGGTACTCGCCGGTGTATCAGACCCTGGTCTCGAGAATGTCTTGGCTTTCGCGAAGGACGCCAAGGATGCCGGCGCAGACGCAATCGTCGCAACTCCCCCGTACTATTATGCGACTGGCGAGGACGGGCTCTTCAACCATTTCGAGACAATTGCCCGGAAATGTGAACTGCCTCTTGTGGTGTATAACATTCCAGAATGGACTCATCTCTTCGTTCCTCCAAGTGTCATTCAGCGATTGGCCGAGAAGAAGTTGATCGTTGGGATGAAGTATACTGAGTACAATCTCCTCAACCTTCTCCGGTTTCTGAAAGTCGCGGGCAAGCGCATCGCGATCTTCGCTGGGTCTGATGCGATGACTTTCACAAATCTGGAATTTGGTGGAAGCGGTGGAGTAATCGGAGTCGCCAATGTTGCCCCCAAGCTAGCGAGTTCGGTGTTTGACGAGTTCAAGCACGGAAACCTGGAAGCGGCTCGACTAGCTCAGTCGAAGCTTCTTCCGATAATCGAGGCAATTATTGTTGGAAGATTCCCTGCAGGGCTGAAGGAGGCGATGAGAATGGTCGGGATGCCCGTAGGTGGTGTCAGGAGCCCTCTTCAGAGTCTCACTGGGGAGGAGCGAAACAGCGTTGCAGGCTTTCTCAGAGAGTCGGGACTGTTAAAGGAGGGAGTGTGAGAATTATGGCGAAGCGAAGACCCGTGCAAGGATTAGCGAAGCATTACCGGATGTTCATTGACGGAGAGTGGGTTGATTCGAAGCGGGAAGAGACGATTGACGTGGTCAATCCTGCCACTGAGCGAGTGATTGCCTCCGTTCCGAAGGCTAATCGCGAGCAGGCGAAGGCTGCACTTCAGGCGGCGGAGGATGCTCAGCCGAAGTGGGAAGATCTCGCGCCCCTCCAAAGGGCGGCGTTTCTATTCAAGACGGCTCAACTGATTCGGAGGGACAAGGAGAGGTTGGCCAGACTCCTGACGTCGGAGCAGGGGAAGCCTCTGTTCGAAGCTTGCGGCGAGATTGACGGTGCTGCGTCGAATTTCGAGTACTATGCTGAGTTTGCTCGTAGGATTGAGGGTGATGTTCTACCTAGCGACAACCCCCGCCAGACGGTTATGATTCTCAGACTCCCAATCGGTGTGGTCGCGTCGATTACTCCTTGGAACTTTCCATCTGCGACAGTCGCCAGGAAGCTCGCTCCTGCACTGATTACGGGAAATACGGTTGTGACGAAGCCATCGAGCAATACTCCTCTCAGCACGATCGAGATGGTAAGGCTGATGGAGGAGGCCGGCTTTCCAAAAGGAGTTGTGAATGTTGTTACCGGGAGTGGATCGGA
>DASPWY010000099.1:0-5804 GCA_035637575.1 Bathyarchaeia archaeon | reverse complement strand
ATATCTGGGAGTAGGTGAGCTGCGATGCTTTCTGCGCCACAATCTTCCCCATCACCTGTCTCACAGCGTGTTCTTGGGAGCCTTTGATGCGTCCGTGGCTGAATGCGACGATGTATACTCTGGTCAGGTACTTGTCGGTCGTGCTGGCGGTGAAAATGCCGTCCATTCTTGTGCTGCCCCTTCTGACGAGGCTTCTGAGGTAGTCAGTTGAGTATTCATGGCTCTTGAGGATCGTATCGCATCGGTCGCCCTTGTTTGCGACGACTAGGAAGTAGAGCTTGGTGGATTGGTGAGCAAAATCGTTCGTAATCTCGTAGAGTGTTGTTTCAACGACTCTTCCTATGAGTTTCTTAGGGTCTTCAACGGGAATACTGGCGACGCTCATCTCTCCGAAATAAGACGGAGTGAACACGGAATACCATTCCTTGGCTCTCCACTTGTCTCGTACCTTCTTTGTGGCTTTTGACATGAGTGTTAGCTCCTCTTATCCTTCACAATTCCATGTAATGTTGATCTCGCGGCTTGAATACAGCGCAAAACGTCATCCAAGGTGGATATGAAGGTTTCAATCTTTCCTGAGTGCGTGATTGTGAAATACGCATTTTCCGCGGAAATTCGTGGCTCGATTTTCAGGCCTCCCATCCCAATATTGTCGGGTTCTATGGATTGAACGATAGATTCAGCCATTGCTCGACTAGTGACACGTATTCGGATTCTCGCCCTGATCAAGCCAGCACATCATCTACGGACTTTTCAAGATCGGCCAGGAATTTGTCCAGTAGACCGGCGGGGATTGTTGCCCCTGCAGCGATAGCGTGGCCTCCTCCGATTCCACCATATTTTGGTGATAGATCTTGGAGAATCTTTCCCAAGTTTACTGCCTTCTGGACGAGCTGCTCTGTTGCCCTCGTTGAGATTTTTGCTTCCCCGGACCGGGTCAGAGTCGTCACGACGGTAACTTTTGATTCGCCGAACAGTTTTGATGAGGAGATTAGTGACGAGACCGCCCCGGTCATGCTTTCGTCGATTATGCCTTTTCCGTTGACGATCACGACATTCCTTCCTGTTCTAGTTGCGTTTGGTGCTGTTGCGACCCAGTTCATGTATTTCGAGAGTTGAGTCTTGTACTCGGAGTAGAGTTGTTGGGCCTGCTGGTATGATTCTCCACGGTCGCCTATTCCAATTGCGATTCCGAGCCCCGCTCGGTTCATCCTTCCGCACGAGTTCAGCAGGGTTGCGAATTCTCTCGCGTCTCGGAGAGATGTGCCAGGTTCCTCCCTAGTCAATGTGTAGACTGATCCGATGAGGTTCAGGACAATCTCTCCCTTGAAGTTGGAGGAAATGGTATGTTCTATGATCTTGTCAACGATTCTACTCTTTTCTTCTAGAGATAGATCGGAGATGGTCCGCCATCTGTCGTCTACCTTTGTCGGAATGCCAGCTGCATCTAGAAGGGCGAGGCAGCGATCTTCCTCGCCGCTGAGACCGGGAAGAAAGGGGTCCGTGGTCGAGGCAATTGCGCGATGGATGGGGCGCGTTTGTCGTCCGAAGAAGATGAGGTCCTTTGTGACCTCGATCACCCTTGAATCTACAGCGTCCTTCAAGATGTCCGCGTTCAGACCCTTGAACCGTCGCTCTGGTCCCTTGTCCTGCTGGTCTCCCAGAGCGCCCACGATGGCCATCGCTGAGAGATCGGTGTTTCGAGAATCCAGCGCTTTCGCCAGCAGGTAAGCCGTGCCGGCACCACTAATCTCCTCGGATCCGTCGAATCCCAGAATGTGCGTGTTGAAGTGGTGTAAGTTAGATCCGGGTTCTCCGAGGGGCTGATGATGGTCAGCGATGACAATGTCTCGGTTTCTGAGAATCTTTGAGAGAATCTCGAGATAGCCACTACCAATGTCCGTGAAAATTACCAGATCAGATTCTATCGCTTCGATCTGGTCTAGTATTCTCTCGTTGACACTGTCGATGATCCTCAAGTGCGGGACGGACCCTAGTCGGTTGACTGCGCTCAACATGATACTGCCGGCGCTAATCCCGTCAGCGTCGAAGTGACTAGTAAGTAGAATGGTGTCGTCTGAGGCTTTTTCTCTTATCAGGGAAGCTGTTTCAGAGGCGTGTTTGTGCAGGCGCGCAAGCTTGTCTTCATCGCTATTTGAGCGAGGCTGCAACCGGCTTGTGCTCCCATTCCTTGGGAATTCTTCCTACGCTTCGATAATAGCTGGACAGCCGATGAATTTTCGACTCCAGGAGTGCAAGGTCCCGTTTGTTGGGATAGTCCTTCCGGTTCCTCTCTAGATGCCTTGTCACATTAGTTGCCCTCCTTACTAAGAGCTCCAAGTCTTCAGGGATCTTTGGCTTGTTCTCTTGGGGGATTAAATGCTCAAGGCGTTTCCCAGCAACCTGGGAGACTAGTGGGATGCCGTATCTGTCGCGGAGGATTTGACCTATGATGCTGGGCGGATTTCCTTCTTTGGAGAGCTTGAGAACCAAATCCTCAACCTCTTCGGGTTGATACTTGAACCAAGCGGGCGGACGTCTACTGACCGGTCGGGTTGAGCCTGAGCTTCCTCTCTTTCCAGAGTACATGCGAGCCATGATGTTTGTCTTGTCCTTTCCGCCGTTTCTGAAGGTGGCACGATGTCCCGCTTTATTTAAGTCGAACTAGAAGTGAAACCTTTCAGCAAAGAGGCCTCGTCGCGTTCTCGGGTAGATCACTGGAACATCTTGGGAAGCGAGCGCCGAGCGGAGGGCTCTGTCGACGGTTGCGATTCCTGTCAGCGTCTTCGCGGTCAACGCGCATGCAATTAGGGCTGCATCTACGTCAGTAGGACCCGGCTTATGCTCTATGACTGGAATCCTTCTCTTTTCGAGAAAATCGAGGCTGGCGCCCGCAAAGGCATGAGTTGATGCGGAGGCCTTTCTGGCGAGACGTTCTAGTTCAAAGACGACTATGTCGAGGACCAGAATTTTCACATTCCCTGGCACGGCAGTCCTGATCTCTTCCTCGGGATCTCGATGCTGCTTGAGCATCGTAAGTAGAAAACTCGTGTCTAGTAAGATCTGAACGGAGGGTCTAGTTTTCACCCCCGGATTGTTCCGAACCCGATGAGCCTCCAGCTATCCCCGATCCGACGACTGAGAGCCACCTTCGAGCCAGCTTCAGCACAGATTGGCTTCTTCAACGAAACGTCAGCCAGATCTTCTCGTGCGGAAACTACGATGCCCGATGTTACCGCTGTTCCGGCGTTGAGAACGAGCGGTTCGTTGGTCTTGATTTTCTGAACTGGCATGAGCTGTTCAGTTCCAACGGCTTTCTCGAAGAGGTCCACGCTCAAGCTGACTTTTTCTAGAATTGGAGGAAGCGTTCCGACTCGACCAAGAACATTCCCTACTAGTCCGTCGGATTTAGTAACTGATGGGTCTAGGTCTGTTCCTACCGCGACCAATCCTCCGGGAGTGGCTGTTTTTACTTCCCCTCCTCCGGCTTGTAGTGCTCCGACCTTCGCGATGAGCGTCTCGTAGATGGTCTTGTTCGTCGACTCGGTCTTTATGCCGGGTTTGATTTCGATCTCGTCGCCTTTCTTGAATACTCCTTGAACTATCGAGCCTCCTACGACGCCTCCGACTAGTTGTTCAGCTTCTGTTCCCGGCCTGTTAACGTCGAATGAGCGAAGGATGGACATTCTCGAATTGACGGAATGGTCTCTCTCCGGGGTTGGAATCTTCTCCTGAATCGCCCAGATGAGCGCGTCCATGTTGAGCTTGTGTTGGGCGGAGACGGGTATTACTGGCGAATTCTCCGCTACGGTTCCTTTTGTGAAATTCTTGATCTCGTCGTAGTTTGCCTTTGCTCTCTGCTTGTCCACAACATCTATTTTGTTTTGAACTATGATCATGTTGCGAAGTCCTATCATCTGGGCGGCGAGCATATGCTCCCGGTCTTGAGCCTGCGGAGTCTTGACGTTGGCGGAAACGACGAACATAGAACCGTCCATTATGGCGGCGCCCGAGAGCATTGTGACCATGAGACTATGGTGTCCAGGACAGTCGACGAAACTTACAGATCGCAAAAACTTGGTCGGACCGTGACCGTTTGGACATGTCTTGCTCGTCGAATAGTTGGATGGTGGCTCGCAGGTAGGGCACTCGTAGAATGACGCGTCTGCGTAACCGATTCGAATAGTGATTCCTCTGCGTAGTTCTTCAGAATGTCTAGAAGTCCATACTCCGGTCAGGGATTGGACAATGGTGCTCTTGCCATTGTCCACGTGCCCCAATGTGCCAATGTTAATCTCGGGTTGCATCCTAATGTGACAACCCCATTATTCTCCTTCCGCGCAAATTCTCTCTCATGGAAACTACATTACCCGGCTGAACTGAATATGAACGTTCTTTCCATGCCGAAACCGGCGCGGGAGCCCATCCTAGCAAGGCCAGAGGTTCGAGACTTGAGGCACCAGAGTAAGTGAAGTAGTTACTTAATTGCTCGATTGGTAGGCCTTTAGGATGTCCTTCTCATGAATAGGACCTCGGATCGAAAGAAGGTCTCCAGAGAGTGTCCAATATGTGGAGAGACTATGGAGATGGACCCGTGGGCGATAACTCTCTCGAACAAACACTATGAGCAGATTCATCCTGAATACCAGAAATGGCTCAAGCGTTGGACGAGAGAACTTTTGCTCATCGGCTTACTGGGAGTACTGACTCTTGCCCTGTCGCTAGGACTCTTTTTCCCATGTGACATTACATGTCAAAGCAATCCTTTCGAATGGATGGGCTTCTATGAGTTACTCGCCTACACTGGAGTGATGGGACTACTCGTCTTCCAGTATCGTCAGGGACTGCGGCGTTTCGAACGGGACTGGAGAGAAGGACAGGGCATCGTCCAGACCTTGGGCAACGCCTCTGAGGATGAGCAAATTCTACACTTGACAGGCGAGCTGTGCCACCAGCTTAACACTCCCAAACTAGTTCCAAAGAAGATTTTGTGGAAAGACGTGGTCCAAGTCCCAATTGCCGAGACTTCAGCTAATATTGAAATGCCCTCGGACTTGGTTTCGACCGGAAAGGGCAACATTGTTCTTCCGAAGAGGATGCAAGGAGTTCTGACAATTGAAGAGTGGAAGCCGATAATCGCCTCCTCTCTCATCTTCATGCAATGGATACGTCCCAAGATGGTTCGAACAATTGAACTGAGTGTCCTTGGCGTACTCGGATATGCCGTCGTGACATTTCTCCTATTGCAGCATTTCGGATACGGTATCTACTCGTATCAGGGGCTGGCATTACATCCAGCGATACTGCTGACTCTAGGAGTCGCCCTGTTCGTAATTACTGGAAGATACTTCTCGCCAGAGGCACGGCAAGAACTGTTGAGGGCCGACCAGAAGGCGGCAGAACTCTATGGAAAAGACACGTTTGTTCGTGCGCTTCAGAAGATCGATAGCATGGGCTTTGCAGACGTGCAAAAGTTGGAGAAAAAGAAGAAGCGATCAATGTACGACAAGCCGAGCGTGGCAGAGAGGCTTGAAAACCTCGAATAATTCGCATTCGAGTTGACAAGTCCAAGCTTGACACAAAATGCCGAAAGGAGCTTTTCTAGGCCTATCGAAAATCGCAGAAATTCAGGGGTGACGTTGGGCGGCGAACTATTGTTGCAACGTTAATCTTAGGCTGGATCTGTTGGCACTCCTGACTGGTAGATTCAGAAATGGTCCATCAAAGAGAGTTTGACCTTTCGAGAAATGCCGGTTCGTCCAATCGTGATTCTCGATGATCTGTCTCGGTATAGAGTCCACCGC
>DASPWY010000098.1:0-3198 GCA_035637575.1 Bathyarchaeia archaeon | reverse complement strand
CGAAGGAATACCTATCAATCCGTACTCCCTTCTCCTATTTCGAGGATAGAGCGTCCCGTTCGACCGCGTCTGCCATGCGAGAGCCAATAGAACTCCACCTCAACGAAGCTCCCAAACTCCACAGTCCAATCCTCATCGCCGGACTCCCAGACAGTGGGCGCGTTGCGAAGATTGTTCTCGATCATCTTGTCAAGAGCCTCAAAGCCGCTCCACTAGGTTACCTTCACTCCGATTATCTTCCACCTCGCGTCCTGCTGAAGCCTGACGGGACGCCGGAGTTGATGAAGCATGAATTCTACTACTGGGTCAACACCGATGAAGCTGGCAACGATCTAGTTCTCTACACTGGAGATGCTCAGCCGATACTTCCTGAAGGAGCTTTCCGACTCTCAGAGGCCGTCGTTGATCTCGCAGAACGACTAGGCGTTGGCACTCTGATCACTGTGGGGGCTTTCATAACTGGTAGAATTTCTGACAACCCCAAAGTCTACGGGGCAGCCAGTGAATCCGATCTCGTCCAAGAACTCAAAGCTCTAGACGTTCAGATCATAGACAGCGGCGCAGTAACCTGGATGAACGGGCTAATCCCAGGCCTGGCCAAAGTCCGAAACCTCAAGGGGCTATTCCTCTCTGGCGAGACCTCTGGTTTTATGGTGGATCCGAGAGCGGCTATGATTATCCTACGTGTCCTCATACGTAAGCTCGGGTTACAGATTGAGATGAAGGAGTTAGAGGATCAGGCGAAGGAGATTGATGATGCTCTCAAGAAGGGCACGGACAAGGAGTCCCAGGCAGCCCAGCCGGGCAAAGCAAAGTACGTAGGCTAGTCCAAGCAACCCGTCATCTTGACGCTCTTCTGCCTCAAACAGCTGAGCTTGGAGGATAACTCACTTCGAGAAATGATAATAATCCGGCGTGTCCATTTATCAACGGAAGATCATTGGTAGACGATGATTTGGAGAAGCTGAAGCAGGAATTCCTGAAGCTGACCTCCCAAGAGAGGGCTTCGATCGCAAGGGTCATGCTCAAAGGAGCTGTAGAGCATGCGCGAAGAAAGAAGAAAGGAACTGTGCGAGCTACTCGGACTAATTGAAGGAGATCTTATCATAGAGTTATTGCACGCTTGGCGTGATAGAAGAGCATCCGAGTTCTGGACAGGTTGACCAGCTCAGGTCCACCGTTGAAATGAAGGAGAAGGTCTGCAAGAACTAGATTCGGTGGGAAGCAGGCCCGGATCGCCAAATTCAATTAAACGGGACGAAACGACTGATCGGACGAGCGAAGGCCAATAACTCAAGAATGAGAAGTCTAGAGAAACATAGAAGAATAAAAACCACTCAGGACGAGTGACCCTGCATGAAAGACTCTTCCCTTAGATGGCTTCTTGATCCCAAGGACCCATCGGTTAGACATCAGGCTCTCATCGATCTGTTGCACAAGGCAAAGGATGGAAAAGATGTCTTGGCGACACGTGAGAAGATTCCAAGCTACCTGCCGGTCAAGAAGATCATCGGAACACAGACGAGCAAAGGTATCTGGTCTCCCAAGGAGACCTGTTATCGTCCAAAATGGACGTCAGCCGTCTGGCCTCTAGCACTTCTCGGAGAAATGGACGTTCCTCCCGATCCTGGAATCAGCTCGGAATGCGAGAGATTTCTCGACCTTCACCAGACAGAGACCGGTGCCTTCGCCTGCCCGAGCAAGGTCGAGGAGAGCAAGAGATGGGACGAGCCGTGTCTCACAGGAAATATGATTCGGACCCTGATCAAGTTCGGCTACTCTAATGACCCGCGAGTTCGAAAGGCGGTCGACTGGCTGCCGAAGGATCAGCTGGAAGATGGTGGCTGGAACTGCGACCACCCTGAGAAGAAAGTGAAGCACAGTAGCTTCATGTCCACCATAGAGCCGTTATGGGCCTACTCTGAGATTCCAAGACAGAAATGGACCCGGAAAATGAAACAGTCCATCAATGATGGGGCCGAGTTTCTCCTCATGCACCACCTCTACAAGTCAGACAATCATCACTGGCAGGAAACTTATCCATTCTTTACCAAACTCCACTTTCCAATGTACTACTTTTACGACATCCTCCACGCACTGCGCGTGTTGACCAAGCTTGGATATGGAGACGATGAGCGGATCAGAAGCGCCGTTCAACTTTTGCTGTCAAAACGCAGGCCCGATGGCGCTTGGAATCTGGAGGGCGACTGGTACCGCGAGGGCGACTTCTTCTATCCCAGCGGCAAAGGCCGAAAGGCACCCGTAGCCATTGAAGAAGTCGGGAAACCCAGCAAGTGGGTCACTTTGAACGCTTACAGGGTCTTGACCCAGACTGGCGACATTGACCTGAACCAAGACTCGTAACCGACAACCAAGACTCCGAGCCTCGCATTAGTCGTTTCAGGTTTCAGGGTTTCTTGGTGAGAGTGGTGAGGTGAGTGAGCACGCACTGCCACCGCTCATCCTTCTTCACGAAAACGTCCGTAGCTCTCTCGTGCGTCGTGAACTCTTTCCCCAAATATTTTGTTCTAGTATGAGTTACCGCGGTGACCGTCGCAGTATTCGAGTAGGTGCGTACTCGAATATCCTCGGAGTCCATGGCTTCATGCTTCAACGCGCCTGATCTTATCACGTCGAGGAAACGCGACTTGTCAACAACGCCGCCTTCGGGGTCGATAATTATCCAATCGTCGGATAGGATCCTTCCAATCGCCTCTACATCATTCTGGATCATGGCTTCGCCAAATTTGCTTTCCACTTCAAGAATTTCCTTTTCAAAGTCACGATCCCTCTTAGAGCCCATGGTAGATGCCATCGATCTTAACATACAGCTGACCTATTTGTCTCTACGAACGCCACACGGCGATTCTCACGTGTCAAGTTAGTTTTTCCAAGGAGAACTTCCCAAGGATAGATTTCGAGGGTGCGAAGCACTCCGGTGCGCATCCAAGGGTCTTCAGCGAGTCTCTTTCGCAGGACCACCTCGTTAGGTGCATTGAGGACGAGCATGGCCCTATGTTTCAAGTATTTCAGAGGACCACCCAGAACTACAAAGTATTCGTCGGCGAGAGCTTCCATAAACACGGCATGTTCATCCCATCCTTTCTGATCTCGCATCGACCGCTTCTCATCCCACGCTGGTCCTTGCTCGTTGATCACAACAAAGTACGGCATATCCCTGCCTCTGGCTTATCGATT
>DASPWY010000097.1:0-7754 GCA_035637575.1 Bathyarchaeia archaeon | reverse complement strand
CTTATCTTGCAACCCGCCGGTAAAGGATCCTAGACTAGGATTGAAGAGACGACTTCTGGACATCCTTGCCTGTCCTATAGACAAGCACTATCCACTCGAACTTCACGTCTTCGAAGAGAAAGAAGAGATCACTGAAGGCTTACTCGTTTGCACTGAGTGTTACAGATGGTATCCGATCTCAGATGAGATTCCCCAAATGCTACCGGACGATCTCAGAGAGGCCACGGATGATCTTGCATGGTTACAAAAGTGGAAGGAGCGAGTTCCAGAGGCAGTGATTCGTAGTGGAAAACCGTTTCACTTGCAATAGACTTTTCTACATATTCTGGGCATGGTTACCTAATTATTCGTGAATTTGACCGTCGAGAGCTAGTTGGATAGACCAGCACCTCGACCCGCGTCGCCGTCCGTGGGCTGGGTGACCTTTAGGCCCAGGTAGAGTCGCCCGAGTTCCCTGTGTTCTAGCAGTTCTTTGGCGGTTCCATTGAAAATTGTTTGACCGTTGACCAGCAAGTGGGCGCGGTGTCCGATTTGAAGCGCTCGGGTGGCGTTCTGCTCCACTAGAAGGATCACGATTCCAGAGTCACTAGCGAGGTAGGAGATCGTGTCCAACACCTGCGTCGCTATGATCGGCGCAAGATTCGCTGTTGGCTCATCGAACATGATTACGTTGGGCTTCCGCAACAGTGCCATTGCCATAGCAACCATCTGCCTCTCTCCTCCACTTAGGCTCAAGACCTTCGTGTTCATATATGCTGAAAGTCTGGGAAAGATCTCAAGAGCCTTCTCCAGTCTGTCGCTGAGGGCCTCACGCCTAACCGTGTAACCGGCCATCTTCAAGTTCTCTGCTACTGTTAGATGCGTGAACGTGCTCTCCGTTTGGGGTAGGTATGCAATGCCATTTCTTGCTATTTCGTGAGGTGCAAGCCGGGTCAGGTCTAGAAGAACTTCTTTCGTTGCGAGAGTAATCCGGCCAGAATAGAGATTTGTTAGTCCTGCGATGGTCTTTAGGAGCGTGCTCTTGCCTGAACCGTTGGGGCCGACTATTACCGTTACTTCGCCTGGTTGAGCGTCGATAGAGACGCTCGTCAAAATCTGGAGGTTTCCATAGCCTGCGGAGACCTTGTCAACTTTGAGCAAGTTAGCCGCCTAGGTAGGCCTCGATGACCTTCTTGTCGGTCATTACTTCGTCGGGAAGTCCCGACGCAATTAGCTTCCCTAGAGCCATCGCGAAAATCTCGTCGACATATTCCAGGGCAACATCAAGCCTATGCTCGACAATGAAGAAGGTTATCCCGAGTTCGTCCCTTAGCTTCAATATTCTAGAGAATATCTCGTGTGCTAAAGTCGGGTTGACCCCTGAAACTGGCTCATCGAGGAGAAGGAGTTTGGCATCTGACATCAGTGCCCTACCGATTTCGACCAGTTTCATCTGCCCTCCGCTCAGGGAGTATGCTGGCTGGTCCCACACTCTAGATAGTCCGAGCAAGCCAAGTATCCTCGACGCCTTCTCCATCGCTCTCCGCTCACTGTCCTTCCAGAATCTGTTGAGCAACGATTTGAGGAAGCTCTCTCCGGGGTTCCCTTTTTCCGCAATCAGAAGATTCTCAAGAACCGTTAGTTTCCAAAACAGAGCGGGTATCTGAAAAGTCCTAGCCATTCCCATGCTATACAGCTTGTACGAAGGAAGGCCAGTTACATCGCTCTCTTCGAAAATAATTTTGCCTGCGTCTGGCGAGTAGAGTCCGCTAATTACATTGATCAGGGTCGTCTTGCCTGATCCGTTCGGACCGATTAGGATGCTGATCTTCTTTTCGGGTACGTCCAGGGTGATTCCGTCTAAGGCGCGTAGGTTGCCAAATGATTTTCTTATGTCTCTAACTGATAGTATGTTCGCTTCCATTGAGGCTTGCAAAAAGATGGGAGTTTGGGTAGTTAGGCTCTCCTACGGAGGAGAACCGATCCAAGTAATGCTGTCCGAGGCTTGATCCCATGTACCGGCTTCAGTCCACGTACCGCCAGTGCCGGCTGCGATAACCGTCCAGATCTGGTAGGATGTTGGTATTCTGTCTCCGCTTGGCTGTAGCCCCATCCAGCCGGTCAATCCGTACATGCCTGAAGCAGTGCTCAGCATGGCTGCTTGTATCTTGGCCCCGTCATTAACGCCAGCGTTAAGAGTGGCGAGTGCGCCAAGCCACAAATCGTCATATGCTCCTAGACAGTAGGTATCGCATCCTACGTTGGGGTATGCAGCATCGAACGCGCTGAGGAACGCGACGGTCTTCGTGTTGCTTGCAGCGGCATACAAAGTGGACGGCAATCTTACTTTAGCGACTAGAGCACCTATCGTGCTTGAGCTGTTAGCTATGATAGAGTTCTGAGCCTCTCCGTCGGTGCCAAACCATGGCATGCGTGTGTTGAGTAAGCTTGGGTGGGCATTGTTCATCTCGTTGATTATTTCTCCGAATTCTTGGAATGATATGAAATCTAGTCCAACGGGTGTGCTACTGCTGTTGTTACTAGTGTAGTCAGTGTAAATCTTGTCGACAGGAAAGCCTGTTCTAAGATTTGGATCGTATGGAATGTCGTCGATGACGGTTCCTCCCAGCGACTTGAACTTCACTTCGGTCGCATTTGCAAGACCATCCCCGTAAGCATCGGGGCTTAGATGTGTGACGATTATGGCCCTTGCACCTCGATCCCAGAGCATTCTCCCATCGGCGGCGCCTTGGGCAACGTCATTGGGGGCGGTCCTGAACAGGTAGTCACCGGCTAGAGCTAGGGTTGGTGAGGTCGATGAGGGGCTGATGAGGACGATGTGGTGGCTAGTGGCGTAGGTTAGGATGAAATTCGCCGCGGCACTGTTAAGCGGTCCGACAACGACCTGGATTCCGGAGGCTGCAAACGATGTCAGTTTTTGCTGGGCGATATTGTTGTCATGAGCATAGTCCTGGATCTGGTTGGCAAATCTGAGGGTACAGCCGCTCGCGGATAGAGCCGCGTTAATGTCGTTGATTGCAAGAGTCGAAGAATCCTGGGCTTTCTTTCCTTGGTCGGAGAGAGAGCCTGAAAGGTCGAGAAGTTCTCCGATCGTAATGGTCTGCCCAGAACTACAAAGAGGCCCACTGGTGGGGGTGCGAGGCGCGCCAAAATAGCCTACTGCAACGCCCGCAGCGGCTCCCACAACGAGCATTATTATGGCAACAGCAAGAGACACTGCCCGTTTTGTCGGCATCGATCCTGGTTGAGATTGCGATTGCATTTGCGAGGCAAAATCGGTTTCATCGATATAAGCTATATTAGAGTTTAGGACATGTGATTACAGGAGCCCAATTTGGTTTCCCCGTATGTCATCGAGAACTCGATTGTTTATGGTTCCCTCTTTGGGCTGATGGCGATTGGGCTCACCCTAACATATCTGACCACTAAAGTTCCGAATTTCGCTTATGGCTCTTTTGTGACGATCGGGATCTACACTTCTTTCACTCTGTATAAGGTAGACAGGATCAATCCATATTTTGGGACTCCGATCGGATTCCTTATTGGCGGTTTGAGTTCCGTTGCGATGTACCTCGGCATCCTTCGGGTTCTAGCTCGGAGAGGCTCATCATTAGTCGCCTTAATGATCTCAACATTTGCAGTAGATATTGGATTCCTAGGAATCCTCCAAATCTACACCGACCAATTATACTATCACTATTCTAAGTTCGATGTCAAGGACTTCTTCCCCCTTGGAACCGACTTCTCCATGTTTGGACTCCCAGGGATGCTCTACGTAGCGCCTATTTCACTTGGGCTCATAACAGCCGCTTTGTTCTTACTGCTTACCAAGACAAAGTTTGGTGTTGCAATGCGTGCTTCAGTGGAGAATCCTGGACTCGCGAGAGTGCTGGGAATAGACGTTGAGAAAGTTTACACGTTCGCATGGTTCCTCGCGGGCGGCTTTGCAGCAATCGCGGGCACTTTCTATCCCATTTGGCTTCCGGCTAGCGTCAATGAGGGTTCCATCATCATAGTCGAAACCTTTGCGTCAAGTGTTCTTGGAGGTCTCTCAAGTGTCTATGGCGCCATGGTCGGCGGGCTGATTATCGGTGCGAGCGAAATTCTGCTTACCGCCGTAGGGGTTGATCTAATTGGATCTTGGGTTTCTCTCTACCAGAAGGGAATCCCGCTCATCATTATGGTCATCACACTGTTGTTTCTCCCACAGGGCATAGTCTCGGTTAAGTGGCGCAGGCTACCCCGAAGCCTCTTGTCAGTCAATTGGCGAAGACTCTTTCGATTCGTGAGGAGACATTAGCGGATGCCTGTATGCGCGTTTTGCTTGTTTGGAATAGACATCATAACCTTCCTGACAGACTTGGGTGTGTTCTTCACGCTTTACCTCGTTGTCAGCCTCAGTCTAAATCTCGAAGCAGGCTTCGCGGGCGTCCCTAATTTCGGAAAGGTTCTGTTCGTCGCTGCCGGGGCGGCTATTTCGGGCTCAGTTTGCGGCCGACTTGCAGCAATCATTCTAGGCATCGACACGCTTGGCGATTTTACAGGACAGACGGCCCGGATAATGCCACAGGTCAACGCCGTCCTGCAAAACAATATTCCCTTATCCTTTGGATTGCTTCTATTGGGTGTCCTCTTAGCCCTAGGGATTGGTGGTGCCTTAGGGTTTCTTTCCTCCTTCCCTGCAATCAGGCTGAGGGAGGATTATTTGGGAATGTTGCTCCTAGGATCGGCCCAGCTATTCCAGATCTTTCTAGGAGGAACCCGAGATCTAGTCGGTGGGAGCGCTGGCATTCAAGTTCCCGATGTTTTCAAGTGGGCCGAAGCCCTCGGGGTGAGAGATATCGCAGTCTTTGGGGTGTTTTCCGTTTTCGCTGTTCTGGTTTACGTCTACCTTGAGAGGACTGCCCGATCTCCGCTGGGACGGACGCTTAGAGCTGTGAGAGACAATGAAGTGGCGTCAAGGGCGTTGGGAAAGGACGATGTGGCGATCAGGAGAAACGTGATCATTGTAGCATCGGCCATTAGTGCTATGGCCGGGGCACTCCTCACATTCTACGCTGGTTCGGTTGGCTCCGAAACTTGGACTAGATACGAATGGACGTTCTGGATATGGGTAATGGTAATCATGGGAGGCGCAGCGAACAACGCAGGCGTGGCTCTCGGGTCGTTTTCATTTCTCTTCCTCTTTAAGACCGTTGACATTGTGAAGCTTCGCATCCAATTACCCGTCGATGTGAACTGGATCGAATACATACTATTTGCATCGATACTAATCTCGGTTCTAATTTTTCGACCTGGCGGAATCCTACCTGAGAAGTCTTCGGTGACTCTGCCAAGAGGGACAGTTGCGGCCATTATGGAGACTAGGCAAAGAGATGATGGCCGCCCGAAGGAACAAACAACCACCCTACAAACAGCAACTCCCGACACCGAACGTCGAGACTAACTCAACTCGGCAACATCCTGACGAAAGTTGGAACCCCGCACTTCGCGCCTGCAGCTCGGCTGTTCTGATTCGAGTGCCAATCGTTAATTGAAGTACTACCTCTTCACCGATGGCTTCGGATTGAGCGACAAACCCGAGGAGCATCTTCGTCGGGCGCGAGGCCAGGTACGACCGTGACCGCCGGGTCCGTCTCAGGGTCAGCGAAGACTTGGAGACCATGGGGGAAGTCTCTGATGGGTCTCTCAGTCCCACAGCCTAGAACATAGACTCAGCGCACCCTTGGCCACCCTGAAGTGTGAAGTTCATGTCTGACAAGGTCGATGAGAAACTCAAGAGGCGTGAGGAGAGATACGACCGGGAGCGACGCGTCAGGATAAAATCAAGCGAAGATTTGGAGACTCTCGAAGAAGTCTTTGACAAACGGACACTTCTGACAATCCTGAAGATTCTCAACATCGGAAAACTGAAAGAAATAACGGGGGTCCTCAAAGCAGGCAAGGAGAGCCGGGTCTATCACGGACTCGACCCGCAAGGCAAGGAGGTAGCGGTCAAGATATTCCTGACATCCTCCAATATTTTCAGACAGGGCAGATTGAAGTACATTCAGGGGGATCCGAGATTCAAGGATATCCCTCACGACACGAGATCCCTTGTTGACATGTGGGCTCTGAAAGAGTACAAGAACCTGGAGCTAGCTGGTCAGGCCATAACAGTGCCCGCACCCATATACGTAGAGAAAAACGTCATCCTGCTGCAATTCATCGGAAAAGATGGAAAATCTGCCCCGCATCTCCGAGAGGTACCCCTTGAAGCGCCCGCTGGCTGGTACAAGAAGACCCTTGAAATGCTGAAGGACCTTCACGATAAGGTGAAGCTGGTTCATGGAGATCTAAGCGAATACAACATCCTAGTTCCAGACGGATACCCAGTCTTCATAGACTTTGCACAAGCAGTAACAATGGAGCATCCCGAAGCGAAGCCGTTCTTGAAGAGAGACGTAGAAAACTTGAACCACTACTTCAAAGGACTAGGAGTCAAAACCCGCCCGTTCGAAAAGGTGTTCCCGGAGACAGAGTGATGGCAGAGACAAGAATGAATGCTATGATCCCGAAAGAGAGGATCGGAGTTCTCGTTGGGCCAAAGGGATCAGTGAAATCAAAGATCGAACAGAAGCTTTTCGTCGATCTCAAAATTGACAGCGAATCGGGATCAGTGGATATTGGAGTCAAACCCGATTCCCCAGACCCGTCTTACGCACTCCGAGCAAAAGACATGATTCTAGCAATAGGACGAGGATTCTCACCGCCGAGAGCCTTCTCTCTGTTCAACGACGACTACACCTTCGAGATAGTTGACCTCCACGATTACTTCGGAAAGAACGAAGCCGAAATCAGAAGAGTCGACGGTCGAATCATTGGAAAGGAGGGAAGGGCCAGACGGAATATCGAGGAATTGACCGGGACTCTGATATCAGTTAGCGGCCACACGATTTCGATAATAGGAACCTTCGAATCCGTATCGATGGCTAAGGACGCGTTGGAGAAACTCATCGAAGGACGCCAACATGGAACCGTGTATAAGATTCTTAAGAAACGGAGAAAGAAAGTCAAGAAGGAGAAAGCTCTAGGACTGTGGGAAGGGTCAGGGCCAGCCAAGAAAAAGGCATAACGGCCGCGGCAATCTCCGGGCCGAAAAAATGACAGTCGCTGAAGTCTTTCAGGAAATTAGCGCGGCCGACTTCTTCTACAGGAACCGGGACATCGCAGGCTTCACAAGCCCGTCAAGATCAATCTACTCCACTATCAGAGAGCTAGTAGAGAATTCTCTTGACGCTTGCGAGACAGGAGGCATACCCCCAGACATCTATGTTAGACTCTCCCACGAATCTGGACCATTAGACGGTCCGGGAGTCTATGATCTGAGAATCGAGGACAATGGCATAGGCGTTCCGGCGGACGTCATACCCTCAGCGTTCGGACAGGTCCTCTATGGCTCAAAATACAAGCTTCGTCAGACCCGCGGCACCTTCGGGCTAGGAGGGAAAATGGCATTGTTGTATGGTCAGATAACGACTCATGGCGAGGCCCAGATCAGCTCTAGCACCAATCCCAAGCAGAGGATAACCGAGATTGGGCTGCGAACCGACATCCAGAACAACAAGCCGATCGTGCTGAAGAAGAAGACTCGGTCGAACGGCTCTCACTGGAAAGGTACGATTATCGAGTTCAAGACCGAAGCGGACTATTCCAGGGCGATGCCGAGGATCCTCGAATACTTCAAGCAGACCGCCATCATTGTTCCCTACGCT
>DASPWY010000096.1:0-2751 GCA_035637575.1 Bathyarchaeia archaeon | reverse complement strand
CGATCAGGAACAGGCGAGGTTCTATGTGGCAGGTTAATCGGGACGCCAAGGGTCGCTAGCAAGCTTGCAATCCCAGCGTAGAACATGTCTTCCCGTCTTTCATGTTTGAAAAAGTCCTTCATGAGAAAGTAATAGGCATAGAATCCGACGAGAGGAGTCGATGCCGACAGTATCGCGTATAGAGCTGCGTTCTTCTCGCTGTCCTCGAACCTAGCATCTCTCAAGCTTCTCTCTAGATAGTTGATCGGGATAGAGACATCCAAATTCCTCTTCCCGGCGAGTTGCTTGACCAGGGCGATCATGTCTTCGTTGAGGATTATTTGCCTGTTGAAGTGCAGGTTCCGGCGCTTGACGAATTTGTGAAACATTATCGCATAAATTGCAACAATGACGGGTATGAGAATGTAGGCTAGGAGGTAAAACAGGAAAAGTGCGGCGAAAAACCCTGACAGTGACCCGGGCGTGGGCGTGGGGCTGCTCAGATTTGAGATCACTGAGAAGACTGCAATCGCGAACCCGACCGCGAGAAGTACCGCTCCGATGATTGGTAAGAGTGGGACAATTATCCACGCCGTGGACATTTGCTGGTCGCTCTCCAGTCGGGTCCGAAGGTCCATTCTCACATTCTCTAGGGGAATGCTCAACCGCTTTTCACGATCAAAACCCGCTCCCTGGGCATATCGTATTTAAGACGATAGAAATCCTCGGAAAAGTTGGAAAGTAGCGTCCTGGTTTCGATTTTCTCTAATTGCAGTTTTTAAATGACCGTAATCGTGGAGGCTGGTTTGTGCGGCCGTGGTCTAGCCTGGTCTATGATATCAGCCTGCCATTACAGCGTTCAGCAGAACGCTGACGACCCGGGAGGCCGTCCTCGGGCGGCCCGGGAATTCAAATCCCGGCGGCCGCACCAAATTCTTGCGCCAAGCCGATACCAGTCGTACGATCAGAGCGAGGATCTGATCATGCCGCCGTCGATCGGGATCATCGCACCGTTGATGTAACTCGCTTTGTCGCTTGCTAGGAAGGCGACAAGATGGCCAACCTCTTCCGAAGTTCCATATCTTCCTAGAGGTACCTCCACGAGGGCTTGTTCCATGACATCATCAACGGGCTTTCCTGTCCTCCGCGAAACGTCCTCGGCGATCTCTCTCTGACGGTCCGTTAGAATGTGTCCTTGCATGATCCCGTTAGATGTGATTCCCTTGCCCCCATATTCAATTGCTAGAGATTTGGAGAGTCCCGCAAGGCTAAGTCTTACAGTGTTGGACAACACGAGATTTGGAATAGGCTGGCGTAACGTGGTTGAGGTTATGAAGACGAGTCTTCCCCACTTCTTCCGCTCCATGCCTGGAAGGAGTCGTTTTGCGAGCCAGACAGCGTTCATCAGTAGTAACTCAACTCCGTTGTCCCAATCAGCGTCACTCAGCTCGGTGAAAGTTCCAGGTCTAGGCGGCCCCGTGTTGTAAGCGAGAACATCCACACTGCCCAACTTCTCGATGGCGATCGTGACTAGTCGGTCGACATCCTCTTTGACTGTGAGGTCTGCACTGAATGCGTATATCTCGCGATTACCCGTCTCTCGAACTATCTGATCCTTTGCTTGAGAGATCGAATCAATATTCCGAGACGAGATTACTACTCTGCATCCTTCCGAGGCGAGAACTTTCGCCACACCATAGCCTATTCCCTTGCTTGACGCTGTAACGAGCGCAGCTTTGCCTTTCAGTCCGAGTTCCATACTCTCAGACCGGATGTGTCCTAGCTTATCATTCAACGCTTCACAGAGGGCGGGTCCCTTTGCGGGTTTTCACCTACATTGACAGGTTAGCAATCTGAGAGAAGACGTATAATCGAGGAAGAGTTGATCGTTAGTTGAACGTGTCGAATCGATCTACTCTCAATCAGGAAGAACTTGACGCCAGGCTGGAACCTGGCAAGAATCCTCTCGCATACTCGAATGCCGAACAAGAGTATTGGACGATCAAGAAAGCGGTCGGACTTGCCGATATTTCGCACTTGGGCCGTCTAAGAATTACGGGCAAAGACCGGATAAGCTTCCTCAATGGCCTTCTGACAAACGACATTTCGCAAGTGAAGGAGAATATGGGACAACGCTCTGCCCTTCTCAACTCAAAAGCACGGGTCCTGGCCGACCTCCACCTTTACGCGCAACCCGACAGTCTACTCATCGACACAGGCGAATCCCCTTCCTCTCACGTGAAGGAAATTCTGGACAGGTTCATAATCACTGAAGACGTCCAGATCCAGGACTCCTCCCAAGATCTCGTCCACCTCACCCTCCAAGGTCCCCGCAGTTCTCAGGCTATCAACGATGTACTCGGAGCCCAAACAGAAGATCTGAAACAACTCGAGCAGAAGACCCTCGGACCCAGCACAATCATCGCCCGAGACAGAACGGGCCAATCAGGCTATGACATAGTCCTACCCACCCTAGAGGCAGAACCGGTCTGGCAAGGATTCCTCCTGCATGGAGGAGACATCGGTCTCAATCCAGTTGGTTCACAAGCCTTAGAGATTCTTCGTCTAGAGGCAGGATATCCAAAGTATGCGACTGATGTTGACGAAAACACGATTATCCTAGAAGCAGGCTTCAAAGACGCGATAAACTTCAACAAAGGCTGCTACTTGGGACAGGAAGTCGTTGCCCGAGCAACCCACATCGGAAGAGTCAACAAGCAACTAGTGAGGCTAGAAGTAGAGACGAAAGACTCAGTCTCCCCTCGCTCGAAG
>DASPWY010000095.1:0-4505 GCA_035637575.1 Bathyarchaeia archaeon | reverse complement strand
TAGGCCCACTTCGTCGGCTGTCTTTGCTATCTTGAAAATATCGTCCGCACTACTACTGTAGGGCGTAATACTGATGCCGAACTCCGGTTCCCGACGCCGGGACTTAGCATCCTCTCTTCGCAACGAATCCCGCTTTCCCCGATGCGTCCCGCCGCTAATTAATCAGACGCCGATCAGATTCGGTCTTTTAGGCAACACTCAACACCGATGACTACTAACAATGCCAAGCAGCCGGAATTCCCGCCCCTACGTGATACTCAACGCTGCGATGAGCCTCGACGGAAAAATCGCCACGTATACCGGCGACTCTCGAATGTCGTCGCCTGCCGACCTCAGAAGGGTCCACCGCTTGAGGGCCTCAGTTGACGGCATAATGGTCGGAATGAGAACATTGCTCAGAGACGACCCAAAACTTACAGTGAAGTTTGCAAGAGGGCGCAAACCCCACAGGATCATCGTAGACAGCACCGCACAGACACCGCTCACCTCCTACGTAGTCAGAACAGCGAGCGAGATCCCTACAATCGTCGCCGTAACGTCCAGAGCACCAAAGAACAGAATCGAGACTCTTGAACGGAGAGGCGTGAAGGTCTTTGTCTGTGGAAAAGGCCCGCTAGTATCAGTAAAGACCCTCCTACAGAACCTCAGAAACCTCGGAATCCGGAAGATTCTCCTGGAAGGAGGAGGAGCCCTAAACTGGAGCATGCTGAGTAGGGGCTTTGTCGACGAGGTCTCGGTCGCCATCACTCCTAGAATTCTGGGAGGAGAGAAAGCGGTGAGCCTCGTCGAAGGAAAAGGAGCCGCTCTGGTCAAAGACGACGTGAAACTGAAACTCCTCAGGGCTTCGAAATATGGACCGGATTTGGTTGTTCTTTACAAGGTGCAAAACTAGGTTCAGCCCTTATCGGTTGATTTTTGGCATCGCTATGGGAATCCTCCAACCCCTGCGCAAGCTGACCATTCTAAGCGTGAAGGTTGCAATCGCGGCGAGAATCTCCGCTGGGACCCCAGAGAATCCGATTTGAGTAGCGATAATGATGATTATTGCTCCAAGTAAAGATGCAACCGCGTAGATCTCGCTCCGAAAGATCAACGGGACTTCCGCTGCCATGATATCCCGCAAGACTCCCCCGCCCACTCCTGTAAGCATGCCGAGCAAAGCGGCAGGTGTGGGACCCAGTCCAGCATTGAGGGCGATGACCGTCCCGGTGACAGTGAAGACACTGAGCCCAATTGCGTCGAAAGTCGCTATGAACGTCCCGTGATTCGCGATTCTATTGTACCAAACGAAGACTAGGACCCCAGCCAAACCGGCCGTGCCAAGATAGCGCCAATCGGTCAGGGTTGCCGGCGGCGTATGTCCCAGAATTAGATCTCTCACGATTCCCCCGCCGAGACCAGTGGACTCGCTGAGCACGAGGACGCCGAAGAGATCCATTCGTTTCTTTACAGCCAGTATTCCACCGCTGAGACCGAACGCGAAAGTTCCGATCAGATTAAGCAATAGATTGAGAGACTCTTCCATTCCTCGACGCCAAGGAGCGTACGTCGTGTTTCTTCATAACTGTGAGCGACTGCTCGACCGTCCCAATCGATGACTAACCTAAGGGCCAGCCTCCACACGCTTATCTGCTTCGAAGTTGCGTCGACTTGTATGAAAGAATACGACCTTATCGTCATCGGTAGCGGATCAGCGATGAACATTGTCGAGCCGATGATTCAGGATAATCCTAACGTTCGGATCGCTGTTATCGATAAGGACGAGCCCGGAGGCATCTGCCTCACCAGGGGATGCATACCGTCCAAGATTCTACTATATCCTGCTGAACTGGTTCGGAAAATCGAAGAGGCACGAGAACTAGGCATTGACACTCAGATCAAGAAAATCAGCTTCGAATTTGTAATGGATCGGATGCAGAAGCTCATCTACACGGACATCGACCAGATAAGAGATGGCCTAACCAGCTCCAAGAACATCGACTACTATCATGAACCCGCCGAATTTATCGCCCCCTACACCATGAGAGTCAGGAGTACCGAGATCAAGTCGAAGATGATCTTCCTCTGCATCGGCTCCAAGACGATCATTCCCCCCATCAAAGGACTCGACAAAATCAGCTATCACACCAGCGACTCTGCCTTCAAGATAAAACAATTACCTGAGAGCATTGCCATTATTGGAGGAGGATACATCGCTGCAGAGTTCGGCCACTTCTTCGCATGCATGGGGTCCAACGTCACGATCATAGGAAGAAACCCTCAGTTTGTGCCGGAGGAGGAGCCTGAAGTCTCAGCGTTGGCAAAGAAGGTGCTAGGCCGACACATCAATATCGTCACCAACCACGAAGTGAAGGAAGTGAGAGAAATCTCGCAGGGCTTGAAGGAGCTGGTTGCTCTCGACCGCAAGACTGGGAAGACGGTGACGGTCACGGCACGGGAGATAATGATCGCCAGCGGAAGAGGACCAATAACGGACATCCTTCATCCTGAAAAGTCGGGAATAAAGACAACGCCCGATGGATGGATTGCAGTCAACGAATATCTGGAAACGTCTCAGCCAGGCATATGGGCGCTCGGTGACGCGGATGGCAAGTATCTCTTCAAACATGTTGCGAACTACGAATCAGCGATTGTCTACTACAACGCTATACTGAAGAGACGTGTCAAAGTAGACTATCACGCAGTCCCTCACGGCATATTCACCTATCCTGAGATTGCCGGGGTTGGAATGAAAGAACAAGAAGCAATATCAAAGTATGGAACGGACAAAGTCCTCATTGGGCATCACAAATATGAGGACACTGCCAAGGGAGAGGCGCTGAACGTTAAGGACTATTTCGTCAAAGTAATCGTGGAAGCGGACACTGAAAGAATCCTTGGTGCCCACATTATCGGACCTGAAGCGACCACGCTAATACACGAGATAATCCCATTAATGTATACGCCTCAGCAAACTTACAGGCCGATAAGGGACATGATGCACATTCATCCAGCGTTGAGTGAGGTTGTGGACAGAGCTTTCCAGTCTTTTATGCCGCCCGAACATTACCACCACACAATTGAACATTCACATCAAATGGTTGAGGCGTAGGAGAGAGATTCGATGAGCAGTGAAGACCTTACTTTCGAGGATATACTGAAACACATCGACAGGGAATCAGAGCACTTTGTCATTAGACTGGAAACTCATCACCGCTCCGGAAGAGAAGTAACCGTCGTCGAACCACACAGACTCACCAAGGATGAATCGTCTCTGAGAGAACTTGCGCGTCAGCTAAAGGAGGCACTTGGTACGGGTGGGGATGTGGAGGATGGACGAATCGTCCTACATGGAGAGCAACGAACGAAGACAAGAGATGAACTTGTCAAACTAGGATTCAACGAAGAGAATATTGAGCTGATCTAAGAAGAACCGGATCGAGACGCGAGATACGACTCAACCTGCAAGTGTCGACACTCCCACGGCGAAGCCTGCGGACCTTGTCACCGAACGGTACCTCGTTATCGAAACCTACCGGAAGAACGGAGATCCAGTTCGTACCCCAGTCTGGTTTGTTGAACAACAAGGAATCATCTACGTAAGGACCAACAGGGACACGGGGAAAGCAAAGAGAATTCGGCTTAACCCACACGTCCGAATTGCACCGTCTACAGGAAGAGGCAACCCCAAGGGCGATTGGATCGAGGCAGAGGCCATCATAGCTGGCGAGGGAGAAGCGAAGATTGCGTTCTCACTTCTCAAGACAAAATACGGCATTCAATACCGACTAATTCGGTTCATCCACTGGCTACAGACAAGACAAGACAGATCAGTCGCACTAAGAATTAAGACTTGAAACATAGAGCACCCTCCACAATTAAGACATGAGCATTCTGGACCGATTCTCCCGTAAAGCCTTATTGAGAAGACAAGCACATTTTTAGTGCGATAATTGTGCTGGACAAAAGCGAACGGTACATGTGTCCGAACTGTGAAAGTGTAATAGACGATTGTGAGTGCGCCTGCCCATACTGTAACGAGAGCGGCGATTGCGACTGTGCGGTAGGGCACGGAAGGGCGACCGGGGGCTAATCGACGAGCAACGCTCCAGCCAAGACAAACGACCTCTCTTGGATGACCGGCGGCCCGCAAGGCAGCGGAGTGGACTCATCCGCTAACATATTCGCAGGAGCCTGCGCCCTCTCTGGTCTCTGGACATTTGGCTCACGAGAATACTATTCGAGCATCAAGGGACCGCACAGCTATTTCGAGGTCCGAGCGAACAGCGAGAGGATAAGATCACAGGTAAACAACGTCAACCTCCTAGCCACATTTGACGCAGAGACCCTCATTCGCCACGCCGATGAGGTCTGCCCCGGAGGGGGAATAATCTACGACCCCACCTTCAGCGCAATCGAGATAGACAAAGTCGACACCATCGAACATCCCGTCGTAGCCCGGGTCAAAGATAGACTAGCCAAGCAGGGACTGCCCGGAACGGTAGCGGGAATACTGGAAGAGGCCA
>DASPWY010000094.1:0-4658 GCA_035637575.1 Bathyarchaeia archaeon | reverse complement strand
TTCTGCTTAAGCCTAATCCCGGATTGACGATTCTTTATCTTCCCCTTATTGGGGCATTCTGAAGCAGATTGAGTACGGTGGGGCAGTTCGAGGCCTTCGACCTAGACCCTCGGCTGTTGCAAGGTATCAAGGATATGGGCTTCGACGAACTGTTCCCAATTCAAGCGGAAGCGATCGCGCCCATTCTCAAGGGGCGGGACTTGATTGGGCAGGCGCACACCGGGAGCGGCAAGACGCTCGCTTACGCGGTTCCTATGCTTCAGAACATTAGGCCTGAAGCTAATGGGATACAGGGGCTCGTTCTCGCCCCGACACGCGAACTGGCTGAACAAGTCGCGGGGGAGTTCGCGAAACTAGCTCGGCATCTTAGGATTCGGGCCGTTCCAGTCTATGGAGGCCAGAGCATAAACCTGCAGATAGACCGATTGCAGGACCCAAGGGCCAAGATTATTGTCGCTACTCCGGGCAGGTTGACGGACCATATGGAGCGGAGAACCGTGAAGCTCGATAACGTGAAGTTTGTAGTTCTAGATGAGGCGGACCGAATGCTGGACATGGGTTTCATCGATGACATCAACTACATACTGAATCAGGTCCCGAAGAACCATCAGACGGCTCTGTTCTCGGCGACTATGCCCGAAGAGATCGTCCGACTTAGCCATCGGTATCTTCGCAACGCTATCACGATATTCATTGACAGCGATGAGCTGTCAGTTGACACCGTTGACCAGAAAATTGTGCAAGTTGAAGAAGACGACAAGTTCAGAGTATTATGCAGTTTTCTGGAAAAGGACCTGATTAGTAGAGGTCTTGTGTTCTGCGCTACTAAGATTCGATGCGACAGGCTTGCTCAAGCACTGCACGCTAACCGTTATGATGCGATGGCGATCCATGGTGATCTGTCTCAGAGGCAGCGAGACATGGCCATTCAGGCTTTCCGGACGGGCAAGACGGGTCTCTTGATTGCCACGGATGTAGCGGCGCGGGGTCTGGATATTCCGAAGGTAAGTCACGTCATCAATTATGATATGCCGGAAGAGCCTGGGATGTATTTTCATAGGATCGGTAGGACTGCTCGGGCGGGAAGAAGAGGCATCGCTATCTCTTTTCTCACCAGGGAGGATTGGGCTGTATTCGAGGGATTGAGGCGTATGACCTCCGCGACGCTTGATGAGATTAGTCCACCCGACGTTCCCGGCCTCAATATTCCTCGGATTCACCTTCCTGGTCGGCCTATGGGCGGTGGTGGCGGTAGGAGACCTCAACGACGTTACGACCAGCGAGGAAGGTCTCGGGGCCGTCGAGGTAGATGGTGAGACTAGAAGATTTGTACATGAAAGACCGCAGGCTTGAGAGTACACGAAGGGGAGTCAAGGATGACTGACAAACTGGCGGGGAAAGACGATTCCCAAAGGCTTCTCGGTTACGTAGAATCCGTGGCAAAGGAATCGCGGAAGGCCCTTACGCTGGAATTTAACGAGAAGCACAAGGGGATTCCATTCAACAAGACTGGACACATCCTGCGCGATAGTCTCATTGCGTGGTTCAGTCGACGGGACAAGAATCTGAAGATCACTGCTGAATCCGTCAACAGTGCCAAACCAGGGGAGGTCAGGGCTGTCTTTGGTGGAGAGACCAAGAACGTCCGTTTCAAAGTCCGGGCAGATGCAACATTCTCGCTTGCCGGAGGATCGGCCGATTCGCCTTGTTATCTGAAGGAACTGAACGTTTCAATCGACAGGCACACCTCTTGAGTCAGTCCACGTCGTAGCATCACGACACATAGGTGCCATGGAATCAAAGCTCCCATCGTTTTCCCACTAGCTTAGAAGGTTAGTAACGGAGGCTTAGAAAGCCCCGGAGGCAGACAAATCAATTCGAGCCATTGTAGCGTGTCTCGAAACAAATGCGACCGGTAATTTTCTTCGTCGGAATCGGCATGGTTATCTTGGGTCCTCTTGTCACCCTGTCCGCTTTCTCATCGTGTCTCGGGACCATATTGTCCGGGAACCTTCGTGCCTGTGTGACGGACATAGTCTACTTTGTCCTCGGTGGGATAATATTCGTCGCTGGAGTAATAACCGCGATAATCGGTGTCTTCGTTCCAGATCCTCTGCCAACTGTTTCATTAGGGCCCTCGGGAGGGTCCGCACCTCAGCAGTCTGGGGTGAAGGTCATATGCAAGAAATGTGGGCATGGGTACGACTCCAGCCTCTTCTTCTGCCCCTCATGTGGGCAAAGGCAGGGCTGAAGATAGTCGCACGTGTGTTTCGCAATAGATCCCCCGTTCCTTATCCTTTCGACTATTCACTGCCATGAGGGTCAAGCGATGAAAACCATGAGGGTTGTCTTGATCGGGCCTTAGCGATTGTAACAAGTTCCTTTTGCTCTACGATAGCGTAGCGTCAAGTGGTGGCTATGCTCTCTAACCTCCGGCGCTCACGAAGAGGAGTGGCCACTATCATCGCCGAGGTAATGATGGTTCTCATCGTAATACTCATGTCCGCAATCGTCTATGTCTGGGTGGTTCCGGCATTCACATCTCAGGCCAGCAAGGATAACGCCGGTGCTGCGTATGCTGAAAAGTTCGAGACGGTACGGGCTCAATTCGCAAATAATGCCGTGTCGAGCCCTGAGACTGTGGCAGCATGCGGGTCCCAGGATACGAGCGTAGGATGTTCGCCGGGTTCATACCTGACTTGCAACGGGTCCATAACGTCGCCGTATACGGGGAATGTCCTTGTTCCTGTCAACGGTGTCTGTGTAATTACTTCAACGATAAACGGGAACGTGTATGTGTATTCTGGGGGCAACTTGACTGTGACAGGCGGTACGATAAACGGGGGATTGGAGGCCGACTCCGCGTCTGCTGTGACTCTGACGAACGCTAGTGTTTCTGGTTTTACGGGTCTTTACAATGTTGAGACTGTCAACATTTCGGGGAGCAGGTTCAACACTTCTGGCAACCTAGGGATTACAACTGATGCGTGCTGCGCCGCAATGTACGCCGGTGGTCGGGGTTACTTTAGCATGACCAACTCCAATGTAACTGGACAGGTGGAGAACGAAGTTGGTCACAACACTATTGTTAACAATAATCACATCACGGGGAGGTTAGAGATTGAAAGCGCCGATCTTGGTCAGATAATCAATAATGTGGTCGGGAGTCTTGACCTTGATGCGAACGGGACGATCGTAATCGCTGGGAATACTGTAACTGGCGCTACGGGATGCCCTGCTCCTCCAATAGCAGGGAAATCCGTTTGCTATGGCTCAAATGCCTGGTGCGGCACTGGAAACAACCAGATTCCTTCTGGCCAAACCAATGGCAGTTGTATTGGCAATGTGGAAGTGGATGTTAGGAACACCGGATCTACACCGGTGACGTTCGTCGCAGTCTACATGACTAACATCCCGTTGGTCGGTGTTCCATCGTGGCAACTCGCGTCTGGAAATCCAACCCAGTGTGGAAGTGGACAATCCGCGACATGCACGCTGCTTCCTATTGTGATTCCGGTGGGGGATATGGTTGAGATTACTATGGGCTGGACCGCGCCCTCGGGAGCGTTCCCGCTGCCGTGGAATTACATCTACTTCATCTTCGTCTCGTCGCATCAGAACTATGTCGACGGATACCTCTACTTCCAGCAAGGGCTTGGAATGCCTCTCCAGTCCCGCTTGGAACAGAGAATCTGTCCCCCCTGCTACTAGATTGGCCTGTAGAGTTTACTCAGCCACTGGTCGCAGACCTCGATCGGGAGACCTTAGCGAGCATTCGCTAAGATTTCGCGAAGATGGGCACAGAATGAACCCTGATCTGCGATCTGGGAGGGGAGTTCCATACGATGCCCAGTTTACGCTTGCATGATCCCCCTAAATGCCCGGATTGAAAATGGCTGATTCGGCTGTTCTGCGCGAAAAACCGATATTCTCGCCGAGAAACGCTTCAGTAAGCGAATGGACCCTTCCTAGAATTTTGAAAATAAAAATTTCCCGCGACACAAGACAGTTCCTCAGGAATTTTTTCTATTCTGAAATGCCTCGTCTACTATCTTCTCCTCTTCTATTATCTTGTTTTTTCTGCTACCTTTCTTTTCTCGTTATCTTCTCTTTTTCTACTAACTATTTCTCGACCCCCCCGGGGGTATGCCAGAACAAAAAAAGTCCTTCCACACTTTATCGAATTCTCGGCGTAGGAAATCAACCGGAATAAGCCCTGATCCAGAGTCCCGTCGCTGCAAATCTATTTCTGCGATATTTTCCTCCTAGAAACCAGCGCTTTCTGCATTGCCCGACTGGACCACCCTAAGCCCAGGTTAGCCCGCTTCAGCCAAAAGCAGTGGTTGGTGATTGAGGATTGGAGTCAGATTTAGCCATCGAGATGCGGGACCGGTGGGATTTGAACCGCTGGCGGTGCAAGAAGAATGTTCGGGGAATCCGACTATTTTTTCCGCTGAGAACCAGGCTGCTTCAGCCAGAGCCGAATCGCATCAGTAACGGCCTTGCCCAACCATCCTTTCTCGCCACCGTAGACCTCGACCGCTTTGAGCCTCAGCTCTTTTGCCAGTTCATCTGGTAGGACCAGAGTTACACGGGCCATTTTGAGTATGGGCTCCGCTACGTAGGTGCATAGCTACAGTTATATTATCTTCTACATA
>DASPWY010000093.1:0-28071 GCA_035637575.1 Bathyarchaeia archaeon | reverse complement strand
ATAGTGCAATGCCTCTCCAGCTACGGCGATCTTCCTGCACCGAAGGTAATTTCCCGCATGAGCCTTATCGCGAAACTGATGCTGAGAGACGCGGTGGATTCTTTGAAGGGGCGGGACCCGGCCTTGGCCGAGGAGATCATTCGCAGAGATGAGGAGGTTGACCGATTCTACCTGTTCATTATTCGACAGCTGACAATGGCTGTTCTCAATCGAAGCCTCATCCTTGAGATAGGTTTGGCTGATCCGAGGGACTGCCTAGTCTATCGTGTCGTATCGAAGAGCTTGGAACGCATCGCGGATCACGCAACCACCATTGCCAAGATGTCCGCCAGCATCGAAAATCCGTTGCCGTCCCGCCTCGTCGATGAGATATCCAAGGCCAGCGACATTACGATCAGCGTGTTAGAGGACTCGCTAAAGGCACTCGCCAAAAGCGATGGGATCCTTGCCAACAAGTCGATAGCCTCGGCCGAGAGCGTTGAGAGAGAAGCTGAGAACGTGATGGACAAGCTCTTCACTTTCAAACTGAGCCCTAAGTCTACCGTCGCGGTCCGCCTCGTACTCGAGAGCCTCAAACGCATCTCGGAGTATTCGGAAGATGTCGCTGAAATGGCCATAAACCTAACGGCTCGAAGAACAGAACTCTATTGATTCCCTGACATATTACGACTTATCGCGTTGAGCAGGCGTCTCGTCAAGAAGTTTGTAACAGTTGTCCGTTGTCTGGGACCGCGGTGGGACCATCAATTACTCGTGATAAAAGAATCTTTGAAAACCTCGTATCGCTCGATATTGAATGTAGCTGGAGTTCCGACCTCAAGTCGCTCCATGCTCTTCACCACCGAGTGTTAATGGCAAGCAAGTCTTCCTCTCGAGAGAAGATGACTCGGACGAGTCTTAGCTTCAGACGGCAGCAGACCGTATCAGATATCCTCGAAATAAACCATCTCTAACCAACTAAGCGAGACAGTCAAAGAATACTATTCGCTCAGAAAAATCCCGACAGCGTCCACAAACGGCCAAACACGTCCCGACAAGACCGAAAAAGTACGTTTTCCAATTCTAGAAAAAGCATGCTTAACACCGACCCTCAAAGCTCTCCAAAACTCCCTGGAAACGAATCACAAGTTCGTAACATAGTTATTTACAGCTTGAACGCGAGGCTCATCGAACGCCGGGATCGCCTAGCCAGGTATGGCGTCGGATTGCTAAACCTGCCCAAGCGGGTGTGAAGATCCGATGGGCCTTAGGCCCTCGTGGGTTCAAATCCCACTCCCGGCGCCACCATATCCGAAAAGACCCTCTTACACCGGAGAATGGGGCGATATCATCATCGTAAAATTCATCGCAGATTCAGCAAAGAAGTCGTTCAGAATCCGCCCTGATCCGGGATCTGGGACGAGCATTTCATATGAGCCTAGTTCACGCTTGCAATGATACAGATGGATGCTTCTCGAAAAACGGCTGATCAGCCATTTCTGCGGGATAAGTCTACAATTTCGCCCAAAACTGTTTCAGATGGCGAGAAGACCCTTCCTAGAATTTACAAAAAAATTCTTTCCTGCGACACAAAACTTGGAAGCGGGACAGAGAGTCAGACAAGACAGTCTTGCGGGGGAAAAACGGCTAATATTCTGCATTATTTCTGAGCGGTAGGACGATTGACCATCAAGACTGACGAGAGGCCAGTTTTATTGAGCCTCAATGGCCGAGGGTTCTACGTGCTTCATTACTCGGCAGTCCCGGAAGAGAAACTCAGCAGAATTAGTTTCGACCTAGTGGATCCGAACACCGGTGAAGGCGGTTCAGCTGAAGCGCTAGTCGACCCCAAGCTTCTGGAAGACTTGAACTCTTACAACCTTGGAACGAACAAGGGACAAGCCTTCCTAATATGGATCGACACCAATAGTAACGAAGTCCGATGGCAATTACGCAAGACAGTGAAGAGTGAAACTCCAGGTTTCAACCCAGCTTAAATATCCGTTTTCTAGAAACCCCAGTCTAGGGGAATTACTCAGCATGAACTGTCCAAGATGCGGAAGCCCCATATCCACACCCCCTGAACGAGAGTGGACTTTCCAGAAATACCGTGTCTCTAGGTTCCGATGCAACAATGGCGACAAGTTCAACCTCTACGCTGGAGCGACAAAAACATTCACGATACCGAGACCTTCGAACTTCAGAGGTTTCTGCGAAAACTGTAAGACCCAGAATCCGGACCATGCAGTCTATTGCAAGAACTGTGGGACAAAGCTAGGCTTGTAACCCTCGCGTGACCCAGCACTCCTCCTAATCCTCAGAGCACAAGAATATTAACACCCAAGGCAAACAGCCCCCTATCCCAGTAGCCCGAGACAATTAGGGGACCACGCTTCAAATGACCATTGAGCCAGAGGGAGTTCTCACCGGGATAAGAGGAGGACTTAATCGAGAAAACATCTCAGCACGCTTCCGAGCAATCAGAAAGACCCTCGGCGGAATTCCTCGAGCAACTGTCCTACACTATTCGATTCTTAGCCTCACTCTGGCACTGGCTGCAATAATCCGACTCCTACCCCTGAGATGGGGTGCTTACATCAGCGAGTTCGATCCATATTTCAACTTCAACGATATGCGTCAGATAACAACCAACGGGTGGCAGAGCTGGTACGCTTACACTGACTTTAAAGCATGGTACCCCTTCGGAAGACCACCCGTTTCCACTAGTTACCCAGGCACTAGTTTCACGGGCACCCTCATCTACCAATTTCTCCAAGCCATCGGTATTAACATCAGTCTCTATGACGCAGCCGTCTATGCCCCAGTAATTCTGGGGGTTTTCGGCGTGCTGGTTGTCTACTTCTTCGCTCGAGATATTTGGGGCAAGAGCGCTGGGCTATTGGGAGGGCTCTTCACGTCGTTCAGTTCGAGCTTGATCAGCCGGACGAACCTAGGTTTCTTCCGAAATGAAGCGGTCGGAATTCCTACGATGGTCATGGCCTTCTTGTTTTTCATGCGAGCGATAAACCCTAGCCGGTCTTTGAAAAGCACAATCATCTACAGCATGCTCTCCAGCGTCAGTCTCATCTACATGAGCTTCGCTTGGGGAAGCTTCAGATACGCTGCCGAAGTACTGGGACTATTCACCCTGGCCTTGATAGTGCTGGGCCGCTACACTCCACGCTTATTGCTCTCTTATGGAATCACAATCGGTTTCTTCCTGTTCACAGGGACCGAACTACCACTGCTAGGGCACACATACCTTACGGAAAGTACAACGATTGCCTTGCTGGGAGTAATGGGACTCCTTGCAGTTATGGAACTATCAAGGCTGGCTCCGACCACTAGGGGTAGATTGGCCGTGCTAGGCCTCGCGGTCGCGGGGGTCGTGGCGATAGCAGTTCTTGGAGTGGGAACAGGGCTGATTTCCGCAGGACTACGGGGAAAATTCCTTGCGACCATAGATCCTTTCGTCAGGAACAACATTCCACTCGTAGCATCGGTTGCAGAGAATAGACCTTCTACCTGGTCAAGCCTATACCTAGAGATCGGCAGTGTCATACTCTTAGCTGTCTTCGGGTTCTTCTTTGCATTCCAGCGTCTGCGAGACAGCGATGTTCTACTCATCGTCTTCGGTGTAACCGGCTTCTATTTTGCCGCGAGCCTAGTCAGGCTGACCCTGATTCTAGCTCCTGCGATGGCAACGTTGGCAGCCATAACCGTTGTGGAGCTTGGTAAACCAGCGATGGACATAATTCAGCAGGCGGTCATATTTCCACGTCGCAAACTAAGGTTCACCAGCAGGGTGAGTAGAGAATTCAGCCTAGGAATCCTTCTCATAATCCTCATCCTGGTTGTACCCACATTCATCAACGCCGTGCAATCTGCCTACACCCCTACCACGATAGCTTCGGCGAGTCTTCCGGTACGAGGAAACTTTCCAGACTGGTTGCAAGCCCTCACCTGGATGAACAATAATCTGCCTTCTACCAGCGTAGTCTTCGCGTGGTGGGATTACGGCTACTGGATCTCAGTGAACACTGGGCTACACACTCTCGCTGATAACGGAACAGGAAACTCGACTCAGATACAGATCATAGCGACAGGCCTGATGCTGAACGAGTCGATGGCGGTAAACCTACTTCACCAGTACGGTGTAACGCACGTCGCGCTCTTCATCAGCTACAATTATCAATCTGGGAACTCGCCTCTGTGTAGCTCGACTGCTGGGGCCCCACCCGTCTGCGGCTATGGAGACGACAGTAAGTGGTACTGGATGGCCAGGATTGGGAACGGTACTCAAATCAACACGCCCCTCGGCCCTGCCACGGTCACATACCAGCAGAAGACCACGACCACGTCAAATGGTGCAACTCAAAGCGACTACATACGATACATCACCGTGAACGGTCAGATAGACAATGGCACTCGGATCACTAGCAACTTTCAGAATGTTCTGTGGCCTACTAGCAATACCTTATTGGGACTTCTGATGCGAAACAGCTATCCGACTAGCATCAATAACCCGCCTAGCCAAGACTCAGGAAACATGGGAGACCCAACGCCGCACTTCTTCAGTAGAGTTTTCGAATCCGTGAATAACTACGTGTTGGTCTACAAGGTCAATTATCCCCAGACACCTAGTCTTACGGCTATGCTCAGTAATCCCTACATCCCTAAGGGAGGCAGCAATGGCAACAGTATTACTGGAACCCTGACTTATCCCAACGGGCAACCCGTTACAAGCACGATCCAGGTATTTCTTCAGTATGCAAAACCTGATGACAAGACCTGGACGTTTATCGGAAATAGCACGATAACGTCAGGGACATACCAGATTAACTGGAACAAGGTTCCGAGTGGGACAAGCCCCATACATGTTAGGGCATGGTGGAACGGAGATCCAAGTCTTGGCTTGAACATAGCGCTGAGTGCTAATCAGACACTGATTCAGCTATAGCCTCGGTCGCCGAAGCGGATTCCGAACCTTTCATTCGGTACTTTGCGTACTTATCGTCTGGCGAAAACTTTGCGGGATGTGGGATCCTAGTCGAGGCTCCGCAGTTGGGACAGATGCTCTTCAGAGTGTACCGGGAGCATTGGGTGCACTTCCGCATCAGCCATTTCATCCAATCTTTCTTCCTTCTCCTCCTGCCTTCTTGATAGAATCGAGAATTTCTTCAGTCACGAGGTTCAGCGTTTTTTCGGCCGCTTCAAAACTTCCGGCTTCAACCTCTATCCGATACTTGGGCGCTCCAATTGTGTAGATCTTAATTTCGCTCCCTCTCGGCCTTCGGATCTTCTTCGCGCCGAGCAACGTCTGTCGGATAATCTCTAACCCTCCAGGCTTGTGGCAGGTGACTGCCACAGTTCCTCGAACCTTTGACCTCTCGAGACGTATCTTGGTCTTGGAGACTTCCGCGATGGCCTGGGCCCATTCCTCTGTTAGCCCCGCTTTGATTAGGGCCTCTGGACCTTCGTCCATGGCCTCTTCCAGCGGATCGTAGAGACCGCCGAATTTGTCTAGAATCGTGTTCTTGATAGTTTCTGCATCTTCCTCTGGCTTGTTCATTTTTTCGGCAGCGCTCTTGAGAATGGCCTCTGCCTTCCTCTCTTTCTTCCATTCAAGCATCTTCTCCGACTTTTCTCTTCCAGTAACTCGTCGGAGAGAGAGGTCTATCTGGTTCCGTTGAGGATTTACTCTTAGAACTTTAAGGACGAGTTTCTGGCCTTCTCGCGCGTGGTCTCGAATGTTCCGGACCCAAGTCGTCGCCATCTCCGAGATATGGACAAGGCCTTCAATGCCCGCGAACTCGTCGAGTTTGACATAGGCCCCGTAGTCTTCGACCCTCTTGACTGTAGCGACGACAAGGTCTCCCACTTCGGGAAAGATGACCTGAGAGGTCTGGGTCGACATTCGCCTAGACTCTTTCTAGCTCAACGACTGCAGAACTTCGCCACGAATCTTGGCCTTTCCACCGGCAGGTTGGGCTAGCAACTCGTCACAGACTGTGCATTTGACGTAGCTGCTGGATCTCTCAAAGACAATCTGTTCATTGGCGCATTTCAAGCATTTTACTCGAAGGAATATGCTTCGAGGTTTTGGAATTAATTCCCATCTCATCTCTATGCTCCAACCTCCAACTTTCTCAGCCTGATGCCCAATCTCATGAGTGTATAGTTACAGGTTCGGCATTTCAATCTGACGAGAGATTTTTTCGTTGTTTTGGCAGTTCGCTTTAGTTCTGGGAATTTCTGGCCTCCATAACCGTGCTTCCGTCTCTCCTGGCGACGGCTTCCCCAGGCCATGGTGCGGGCTTTGCCAGCTTTGTAAACGGTAACGGAGTGAGCTGTGTGATGCCCGCATTTGGGACAGTAAGTGTTGACCTCTTTTGGAAACTTCAATTGTGGCACCAGTGAAAGGCTTCGAGAGGGTCCGAGTCGCCCTTTTATTCATTATCCTGAACTGAGCTTCTTATCTCGACGGCAGCGCCCTGTCGGATTAGACTCTCTGCGTTTTCAAATGGTAACTTGGCAATGTCTTCCTTGAGGAAGGGTCCGTGAGTCTTGAGGTCTACTCCGATTATGGAGGGAACATCCTTGACAAAGCGCACCAAAAGACTTGTCTTGTCCCTGTTTATCTGACTAGATGGCTCTCGACCTTGCAAGAGTTCTTCCTTGAACTTCTCGTAGTGTCTAGAAACTCCGGAGAGGTCTTGGTAGACTTGCTTCTCAGAGGATTCAAGATTAGTTGACTGATCCTGGTTTGCATGAGTCCAGAGCTTTTCCAATCTCCGATCGACGAGTTGGGTGAGTAGCTGCTCCAACCTTTTCGTCTCTTCGTCCATTACGATGGCTTTGAGCGATTTTGGGTCGAGGTTTCTCTGCGCTTCTTTCAGTCTCTTGATGTAGGATGCGAGGTCTTTGAAGAATCCCTGTCTTAAGGGTTGAAGCTCCGGATTTTGGAGTTCTCGTTTCCAAGCTTGCTGTATTTCATCGTATGTGACCGTCAAAGACCGCCCACTTCAGCCGAATCCATGGTCCGCCTGGTTCCGTATCTATTATTCGTTGGCTGTGCCTAACCCACTGGTTCTGCTCTACGTTTGCACAGAAGAAGCATCGCCGCATAGGAGGGCAATTCAACCTCTTCGTTCAAGTAGGGTCCAAACTGTCTCTCTGCAAGCTGAAATCGGGGCGAGTCTTTGACTCGGATCCTCATTTCTCCCTGAAACGCTATGGAGTCTCTGAAGGGGTCAAACTCGTCAAGCCTCTCTCTCGGCACCTGCATAGTCAGTAGCCCTGTGTGTCCATTTAGGGTCCCGGGGAGCCGGATGAGTCTGTGCACGTCCGTCGTCACTACCGTATCGATCTTGGCCGATCTTCTGTCGACCGCCTTCATTGAAAGACTCTTCCAGGTCGAAAGTCCGAATCCTTTCACTGAGCTCCAGAACGGTCTCTTGAAAAATTCGTCTCGATCCTGAGTCTTGATTGTTTTGACTTGGGCTGGGGACAATCCTAGCCGTTCTCCTTCCTCGCCCAAGACATCGTAGATTCCCGCAGCCATTCTTCCCCTCCAGCCAGGCTGACCTAGCTGAGGTCCCTCGATAACCCTCACTCCTCCCACGTTCACCTCATCCAACTCGTGTAATTGAGGGTCCAACGCTTGACCTAGAACGTAGCTCGCTATCTCCCTCCGCTCTTCTTCGCCCAGCACTTGAAGCTGAGTCGAGTAAACGTGAACGTGGTATCCTCGGTGACCCGAGAAGAATACTCGGAGGTTCGAAGGCTCGACTCCGAGATCAGAATACAATATTTCGAGAAGCTTGTTGGTCTCTTCTTTCGCCTGTTGTAGACACTGCTCGCATAGCCAAGTCCGCTCTTCCATCCGGTCGTTCTTGCATTTGGGACAAATCTTTGGCGCTCCACCTTTTCCCACGGTCCCGCATCCTTTGCATTTCCAGCTGTCGTGACTCGGTTTACAGGGTGTATCGAGGTGATCTGCGTCTATGTCGAAGACTAGATCAGCTCCTTTCCAGCCTTTCTCTTCCATGGCCGCAGTCGGTTCTTGGTAGTAGGCTGTTGAGAAGTAGACGTGGGCGGGAACTAGATCGCGGATGGCTCCTGAGAGAACGCTTGGATCTCGGAAGGCCCGGTGTCTCACCATGAATTTTTCCTTGAAGAGGAGGAATCCGTACTCTCTCTCCTCGGGATGCGGTGGTATGTAGAATTCTTTGTTGAGGCTCAGATAATATTCTTGAAATTTCCGGCGAATCAGTTGTTCAGTTGGGTTCGCGTTTTGGACCCTTGTTGGTGAGGGTTCGTGATTTTGACTTGTAGTAGCTGAGGGGGTTCCTGATTGTTTCACAGATCTCATCTGGCTTGTAGCAGACTCCATGGGTCTTGAGTGTGGTGCACATGGGACATGTATATTTGGTCCGGCCTCCCCTTTTTCCCCCGATGTGTTCGACCTGGTAGCGGGTCATTCTCTCTGAAAAGTCTGTTGCGGGCTTGAATAGTTTCACGACGTCTTCTTCTCCTGTTCCGATGTTGAGAAGAAAGGAAGCTAGTGTGAACCTGCCCATGTGCTGAACATTCTTTCCCTCGTCAAGACTATCGATTAGGTGACGGACGCATGGCGGCATCGCCTCAGGCATTGGAACCTTTGGGAGTTCAAACTTCGTTGGGACCCCTAACCATTTAACGACTAGGCCTCTTGCCCTCTCGACCCTGGATCCCAAGAGTTTTGGCACCTCGTTAGGCGTCCGGCTTGACCTTTCTAGTATCTTCGTCCTCACCTCTTCTTCCATTAAGCGGGCTGCCTCGTCACGTGTAACGTAGACAAACCCGTGGTCTAGGATTCTGTTCGGTAGGTTCCAGCGTGGTTCTCTGAGGTGGACTGAGTTGTGAAGGAAGTCCGATAGGCTAAGGGCGAAGTCGTAGAATCTCTTGCCTAGCTTGACGTCCAGCCGTTTGACCTTCCACATGAAAGTTGTGGATGCAATATACTCTAGTTTGTCTGGGTCTTCTTGTCTGAGTAGTTCGTAGGCTCTCTTCGATTCGGCGAGCGCGAATCTTCTACGGGCTCTCTCCTCTCCGACGAGACTTAGGATGAGATTTGATACTGGGAAGGAGAGTATTTCGGCACTCTCGTTTGTGATATCTCCCGAGACTCTACCTTTTGAGAGTGCTTCCTCTAGTCGTCTCTCTGCTCTATCGAGTACGGGACTGAATTCTGGTGCTGACAGTTCCTCTATGGAAAGTCCTAGCTCTCGCACATAGTCGGAGGCTTCTGAGAGGAAGGGATATTTTGCGAGGTCAGCCCTTGTTAGCATGCGGTCGTCTTATTCTTGCTCTATTCTGGGGGCGAGATAATAAAGAAGTCTGCCTTGCTGGGGCATCTCGAATTCTACTTTGATGGGCATGTTGGTTGAAAATTCTAGGGAGGTAACTTCGGAGGCGCCTGAGCCGGCCCTTATGATTTCTCCTAGATAGTTCAGGTTGTATGTGGCTCTACACGTCTCTTTCGCGTCTAGCTCTAGGATCGCGTCGCTTCCCTTGTCCATCTCAATGATGGCGCTACTTAGCTCACCGGTTGCTCTAACGATGAACTTCTCGGGACTTACTTCTAGCTTTACGTTGTCACTTATCGATTGGGCATCGTCGATAATGTCCCGGAGACTGACGGCGGTGATCTTCACCCTCGCATTGAATGGAACTTTCGGGGTTGGCACTTCTTCTGTTGACGGGTCAAGAGTTGGTGTGATGAACTTTCGGACAATCTTGCCCTTCAGGGTTATGTTGAGCTTCTTGTTTGCGTCATCGTAAACAATCTCCACGGACTCATCGCTCCGAGTTCTTTTGAGGAGCTTGAGAAGGTTCGATACGCTCAGGCGTAGTTTTGTCGGACTGGTGCACTCGTAACTGTCGAAGGCGGTTTTAGGCCATTCAAAGTCGACCATGGCGATGTGGGATGGGTCCATAGAGCGGAGTTTGATGCCTTCCGAGTTTGCGTTGAAATCGGCTTCTTCGATCAGACTTGAGATGGCGCCTATGAGGTTCCGAAATAATCGGGCGTCGTTCATGGTCGCCTTGAACAAAGGGGCTTTTACCGTTGCTTCCTTTTTGCCGGTTGTTTCCGCTAAAGAGCTTTCTAACATTTGGTCTAGCTATTCTCCCGCCAGGTTGCCCCGCAGTTGGTGCATCGGAAGAACTGCGTGGACGACTCGTCTGCGCCCCTCGTCTGGACCAGCCAATAAAAGGCTTCGCGATTACTGCACTTTGGACAATCGGCCTTTGTCTTGGGAAGGGTCCGGATCTTCTGCTCTTCCCGGCTTAGAACGATGATACTTTCCCTTTCGTGAGAGAGCCGGCTGACCACCTTGTCGCCTCGGCTGCTCGTGTAACCGCACTTTACGCAGGCCATGAAGACTTTCTTCTCCTGCTTAGAGGGAAGAAGGGTCGTGCCGCATTTTGGACAAAACTGCAAAAACTTGTCAGCCACAACGGAGGCTGCTTCGCGAATTTATCCTTTATCTCATGTGAACTCCTTTTTGCACTATTAGCTTAGCTAGCAAGTGAGCAACTCTGAGGGGTTCTGGAAGCTTGCCGGTCGTCCAAGAAACGGAGAGTATTTTCTTCAGGGTGGTCGATTCAAGCCGCGTCTTGACCCATAATCGACCTAGATCGCCTTGGAAGCATTGATATCCTCTGCCATCATTAGGCTTGTCATTAGAAATGACCATCGTTGGCAGTTTGGTAATTCTTTCCACCACCGTAGAGTCTAGTTGGTCGTCTGGATCGTATTGCATTATGGCTCTGACCTCGGGAAAATATGCTGACTCGATAATTCTCTTGGCGACCATTCTTGACGCATCGTTTCCGGAAGAGGGGAATGAAATTATACCGTCCACATAGATCCCGCCGCGTACTATTACGCCGATGGCCAACCCAGGATCACATGTGTCAAGTCCAAGTGTCCGAGTCTCCTTCTTTATCGTGCCTATAGGCCGAGTCATTTCTCCAGCCGTGAAAGCGCCAATTCTGCGAGCGTTGCGAAGTTGTTGGCCGGCGTAAGGCTCTCGACTTTCAGTAACGCCAATATGTCGTCAAGGGTCAACTGCTTTTCTAGCCAAGAATGGCCTATCAAAGCCTCAAGCCCGTTTGCTACCTCTCCTCGACTAACACGTCTCGGTAGATGCTTTCTCAGCCCAGCTTTCACTGCGGCTTCTGCAAGCACTTTGTCTGGAACTCTCGTCCCTCTTGGTCTGCCAGTCTTTTCTGTTAGAGCAAGAGAATATGCGAAGTTCAATAGAGCGTCGCCGAATTGAGCGAGGCCTTTGCTCGTCAAAATTCTTGTAAGATTCTGTTCTTTCCCCGGACCGACCGCCAGCATAGATCCCTTGCCATTACGGCGCGAAGAGACTGGCTATTTGTACACCATGATTGGCAGTAGCTCCAGTGAGCCTAGTATTCGATCTGCTCCCGCCTTTTCCAGTTCCTGTCCTGTAAAGAATCCCTGGGGGAGGCCTATTGTCCTTGCTCCAGCCTTTTTTCCACCTATCATGTCAACGGGCTCGTCTCCTACGACGAAGCATTCCTCGGGTTGAACGTGAAGCTCCTCCATTGCCTTGAGGAATGGTCGAGGTGATGGTTTAACTTCGGTTACGTCGTCGGGTGTTACCACGGATGGGAAATATTCCTTCAGCTTCCAGACGTCGAGCCGCCGTTGAATTCGCGGTTTCCTCACAAAAGTAACTATTCCCATGCGGAGTCCGCAGCGTGTGAACTCTCTCAACAATTTGACTGTTCTTTCGTCAGGTCCTGTCTTGTCCATGTGAGCATCCAGTCTTTCGAAGAACTTTGTTCTAACCTCCTCCTCCGGGAGGTTGATTCCTTGATCTCTCGCTAGTGCTGCTGCGATGCTACTGATTCTTATGGTGGTGTTCGGATTCCCTCCGTTCTCGATCATTCTGCGGGCCATTTCCAGTGCATCATGAGCGGTGATTGTGATCTGAAAGGTAGAGAGTGTTTCTTCTATGATCGATATCCAGAGCCTCCAGTCGCCGTATAGTGTGCCGTCGAAGTCGAAGAGGAGCCCAGTGGCCACGTCTGGCCTGCTCCTTCTAGTTCTCGTTCTTGATTGCTGAGCTGAACTTTTCGACGAATTCTTCCGTGTCGGCTCGGATCTTCTTTGAAGCCCGTTCTAGAGCCTTCTCCGGTTGGGCTTCGCCTTTGACTCTTATCGTGATGATTGATTGTCTGAATAGTGGGTGGGGCTGGTCGTAGCCGGCCCAGTCGACCGTCTTATCTTCGAGCAGGGTTTCCTGCATAAGATTTCCAAAAGTGTGGCCCTCTCCTTCGATCTCTACCTTCAACAGGCCCTTTGTTCTCTTCAGAACGTTGATTTTCAACTGATATCACTCGCTTCTGAATGGAAATCCTCCACCAGACGTCGTCTTTCAACGTTTCTGCAGACACTACATCGCAGTATGTGGCCTGAGAGGACAAGTTCGTTTCCGCACTTTGAGCAGTAGGCTTTGATGACCCCCAGGTCTCGTCCGACTGTGGTCAGCTTCGGAATGCGCTGGCTGGTGTCTATGACTTTTGCCTTGATGATGTCGTTGGGTTTGGTGACATCCCACATTGATCTTTCGAAGCGTGGGCTAGAGTTGGAGACGTGGAGCATACCGGTGAAGGGGAGTTGCATCTTCTTCCCGTCGACGACGATCATGTTGATTATAGCCATCTTCTCTTGGACCTTCTCGACTATTCCTATGATTGTGGAGCCCTCTTCCGGGACGACTACGGGACCCGTCGTAGTTTTTACGCTGACAATGTGTCTTTTGGGATCTATGGAGGCTAGGCCTGTTTGTGATGAGTAGACTATGCCGCCTACCTCTACCGTTCCCCGTCCCGGGTCGAATTCTTCTACAACGCCCAGCCTCTCGCCGGGGACTACGAAGGCGCCATTGAGCTTGTTGATCATATTTTCCGTCCACACTCGGGACAGAACTTGGCTCCCACTGCAACTGGTTTGCCGCAGTTGGGGCATGGGGAGGTTGCTGCTTGGGGTGGTGTCATCGTGTTCCCGCAGTTGGGGCAGAATCTTGCGCCTTGTTGACCCTGGTTTCCGCATTTTGGACAGGTAACGAAGGTGACTTGTGCTTGTGGTTGCATCATGGGCTGTTGCATTTGCGCATTCATTACTTGTGGTATGAGAACCATTCCAGCTCCAAGGCCTGCGCCTCCTCCTTGTGAGGCGCCTAGGCTCGCGCCGATGTCTTTGGCTGTCTCCATGCGTAGTACGTCTGAGGTTGCTGCTCGTTGTTTGATCCAGAAGAGTCGGTCTCGGAACTGGTCTGATGTGTCGATGCCTTCGAATTTGAAGTCTACGAGGTCTGTTCCAAGCCTGTTCAAAGCGTCGTTGATGTTGACCTTGACATCGGTCGAGGCCTTGTCTAGTTGTGTGAATGCGGTGGCGAGATCGTATTTCGATATTACGTCTATGACCCGCTCGTTGATGAAGCCTCTGATGAAATCGTCAACCTGGCCCGTGTTGTAGGCGCCCTGACCTCCCACGACCTCGTTTACGAAGAGGTTCGGATCCTTGATTCTGAACCAGGCTGTTCCATGGACCATCAGTGGTGCGAGCTCGGTGGTCTGGGCCTTTGCGCCCCATTTGCCTGCGAACTGTTTCGTTGAGACGTAGATGACGATAGCTGTGAACGGGTTTTTTCCGCCGAAGAATATGCCGTAGGCCTTCGAGATAAGTGGGAGGTTGAGCGTAGTTAGGGTGTGTCGTCCGGGGGAAAAGACATCGTAGGCTTTTCCGTCACGGAGGAAGACTGCGGCTTCGAATTCGTGGACTACGAGTTGGGCGCCGGTTATTATTTGTTCAACTGGGTATCGCCAGACGACATCGTCGGGACCGGCCTTAGTCCATTCTATTACTTGCGGCATCTCTTACTGAACTCCTACGATTATCTGCTTCCGCCCGTTATACGCATTTTCCAAGGCGTCAACCGTCTTCATTGCGTCGCCGACTTTTCCTTTGGCTTCTGGAAGCCTGTTGTTGTCGACTGAGTCTTTGAGCGCTTGTATGGCGGTGGTGACGTTGTCTGCCATTTGTATGAGTTGCATGTCGTAGCTCATCATCCGATCTAGGTCGGGTTCTTTCACTTTCGTTACGTCAAAGAAGCCGGCGTAGCCGTATTCTGAGTGGTTGATTCGTTCCATTACTCTGTCGAGGCGTGCGAGGAGGTGGTCGGTGTCGTCCCAGGAGTCGTTTGCTCCTTGGTTGACTAGGGAGCGGTAGGTGTCTTTGGCCTGGGATTCGGCGTCGGATAGTTTCTGGTAGATCTGGTTTCTGATGAGCTTGTCGGATTCTCGTCTCAGCTCCTTCTCCTTGTATCCGTGGAATCCCGGGATGACCAGTTCGATCTTCTCCTGTAGGCTGGTCTGGGATTTTGCACGGTCAAAATATGGATTGGCTGTCGAACTCAAATTTCGACCCTGTCTTATCTCTAAAAGCGAATTCTGCCTTGACTCCCTATTAAGGGTGTCAAAACCCGAGAGCCAGAAAAATCGTAACGAGATACTCTCTCTCAATAATCCTGCCGCGATCGACTCGGACTGTTAGGATTCTGATCGGCAAGACTCGAAATGATCCCGAGTCAGAGTATTCTCCTAGGTCTAGGTTGGCGGAAGAACGGTTACAGAACGACTATGTTGACTGATCATTTAGACACGTCCAAGACAGATGAAGACGATCAAACAAGACGAGTCTATCTCCCGGAGCAGATTCGTCGACTGTCCAGTCTGCAAGAATCATACTATGAAGCTGAAGCGGACGGTGCAGGTTGGCCGGTGTAAGACATGCAGCGAGTCATACAAGATCATTGTCGTATACGTTAAGACAGGCGCTAGGAGGACAAAGTCTCCAGTCGCGACTAGCTCTCAGAACGAGTCGAAGCCGGAGTCCACTCCAGAGTCGACATTGCCATCCTGGCAGTTACCATCTGACTCTTCTCTATTCAGCACATCTGCCGGGAACTCTTCAGAGTTTTCCGATATAGGTTTCGAGTACAGTCAGCCTGAGAATACGGGCGAGTCTAAGCCGACTAGCGGACAATAGATCAGCTCCTAGATCGGGAGGAATGGCGACTGATCCCAAAGGGGGACGCAGAGCTAAGGTTGCTAGTCTATTTCGTGTCTCTCTTCTTGAAATCGAGGGATAGCGAGTTTACGCAGTAGCGCATTCCCGTCGGCTGGGGTCCATCGTCGAAGACGTGGCCTAGGTGGCTACCACAGTTCTTGCATAGAATCTCGACCCTCTCCATTCCGAGTGCGCGATCTGGGACCTCCACGATGTTGTCCTTGGCGAGTGCGGTCCAGAAGCTGGGCCAGCCGGATCCAGAATCGTATTTTGTGTCTGAGGAGAATAGTTCGGCTCCGCAAGCCGCGCAGACGTAGATTCCCTTCTCTTTGTTATGTAGATACTTTCCTGTGAAGGCTGGCTCTGTCGCCTTCTTCCTCAGGACCTTGTACTGTTGGGGGTCCAGCTGCTTCTTCCACTCCTCGTCCGTCTTATTCATGACCATAGGATCATAATGGCTGCGCTGGTATTTGAACGCCTCATGGTATGGGATTGTTGTGGCCTGGCATTGTGGATCTGGGATCTGGGCTCCTTCTTACCGGGCTATGGGGCAGGATTCCGATAAAGTGTGAAGGAGTTTTTTTGGTTTTGACATACCCCCGGGGGGGTCGAGAAATAGTTAGTAGAAAAGAAAAGATAACAAATCCCAGAGAGTTCTGAAAAGGGCTGTTTTGTGTCGCGGGAATTTTTTATTTTCTAAATTCTAGAAGGGCTCTGCTCGCTGTCTGAAACGTTTTCAAGCGAAATCTTCGATTTGCCACGCAGAACAGCCGCATCCACAATTTTCAATTAGCGTAATGACGGCATCATCCCGGCGTAAACTCGGGATGTTATGGGAACACCCTCCCAGATCAGGGAACAGGGCTGATTCTGAACGATTTATTGTTCTCGTGGAATATTTCGCCCTGGGGGCTATTTTGCTTTCCACGTGAACGCTTTGACTATTTGGAACTCTGCCAGTGCATCTGTGACCCAGCCGTACTTTTTCTTCTGAGCCTCTAGGACCCGTTTTGCGGTTCCGCTCTTCAGGTCGAGAAACTTGGTGATTCCTTCGAGTATTGCCTGGCGCTTCGAGCCGTCGGCCAGCATTATTGTGATCGCGGGATTCTCTCTGAGGTTCCGATACCGAGCAGTCGCCTCGTCTACTCCGAGATAGAAGATTCCGTCAACAGCCACAAAGTCCGTAGGGGAGAGGTGAGGTCGGCCATCAGGTCTCACGGTAGCTGCAAGAGTTAGGACCCGACTGTTCGCCATCTCGATCACCTCGCTCGCCGTAAGGGGATTCTGACTGTACACTTCTTTGGTGTGCGTGCCGGCTTTGCTTAGAAATTCTTGATAATCGAGTCTAGGCTGGATAATGATGTTTCGCGTTTCGAGATACATCGTCGGGACAGATAATGTGATTAGCCTATCTGCAACCTTGCGGCCTTTCCTACAAACGGATTTGCTAGCCTCTCGTCACCAATCGTGGTCTCAGGTCCGTGGCCGGGATAGACAATTGTCTCATCGTCCAGTTTGAAGAGTCGCTCCCTGATCGAGCGAATAAGGGTCTCAAGGTCTCCCCCAGGAAGATCGGTTCGGCCGATGGACTGGTTGAAGAGAGCATCACCAGTCAAGACGTAACCATCACCGGAAAGGCTTATGCTGCCTGGCGAGTGACCGGGAGTGTGAAGAACTCTAATCGTCTCGTCTCCCAATTTTAGAAGATCACCATCCTTGACGTAGCCGTCAACTTTAGGCGGTGGTGGGACCTCGAAGCCCATGAACTCGCGTACACGTAACTGCATCGACTGTAACATTAGCAGGTCATCTGAATGGATCAGGAATGAAGTCTTCGTTGCCTTTCGGACTCCATCAACGCCGAGCACGTGATCAAAGTGGGTGTGCGTCGCGACAATTCGAGTTGGCGTGGCGTTGATATCTTTGATGAACCTCAGGATTCTTTCGGGCTCGCCTCCTGGATCGATAATTATTGCTTCAGCTCGAGATTGAAGGATGTAGCAGTTCGTCTGCAAGTTGCCCACCACAATAGTATGTATCTTCGCCATGAAGATCCAAAAAGCTGCAGCGGGTCGCGGTCCAATAAGAGTTACAACCATCTTTCACAATGGACCACCAATAAAGGAGAGCTTTGAACGAGTTGAGACCAGGTTTGTTTTCCAGTTTGAGGCTCAGAACACGCTAGAACCGTTTTTGCGAGTTCGCAAAGCGAACATTTTCCTTCCGAGAACAGACAATTTGGAATAGCTGGAGCTAGGGATTTCAGCTCGTAGGTATCCGTGTCTATCTTCGAGAAGCCAAGAACTTATATTGATAGTGGATTCAAACTTTGACCATGAAGAAAATACTCGCAATATCAACTCTAGCAATTGCTGCCTTAATGCTAACCCCAATGGGCCTCGGCCCCGTCACAAGCCTGTTCAACTTCAACTATGCACCGAACCTGAGCTACGTTCAGCTCGGGCCATTAACGACTCTTCCACAGGGAATTCCTCTCTGCAAGAGTACCTCCCTTGGTAACATTGTTTGTTACACGCCGTCTTTCATCAAGAAAGCATACGAGTACCCTTCAACCGCCACCCTTGACGGTACGGGACAGACGATCGTGATCGTTGACGCCTTCGGGAGCCCCACCGTTGCAAGCGACTTGGCATTATTTGACTCTGCTTTCGGAATCCCCGCTCCGCCATCGTTCACAATATTCTGCGGCAACTCCCCCACACCCTTTGACACTAGTACATGTCCACATGTCAACATCAATACGAATCCGATGCACGGAGTGTTCTCATGGACAATCGAGACAAGCCTCGATGTACAATACGCACATGCAATGGCCCCAGGAGCCAACATCGTCTTAGACGTAGCAGCGACCTCATCAGGAAACGCTATCAACGAGGCAGAAGCTGCCGCCATCGCCGCCTTCCCTGGCGCCATCTTCTCACAAAGCTTCGGCATCCCTGAGATATTTCTGACAGCCAACAATGGACAGATAATGCAAGCCCAAGCTAATTATGCGAACGGAGTTGCCGTGGGTGACACGTTCTTCGCTTCCGCGGGCGATACCGGCGCAGACTTCGGCTTTGGTACGGCCATGTCCAACTTCCCAGCTTCAAACCTCCACAACACGGCAGTAACAGGGACACAGGGATTTCCATACAATGCAACTGGAACCCTCACTCCATGCCCGACCTCTACGCCCTTCTCATGCACATCAGGACTCTCCAGCTATCACGGACCCTGCGTGCTCGGTCGCACCGTCCCGCCCAACTGCATACCTGACGGCTATGGCGGCGAACAAGTCTGGAACGAACCCAGCTTCGGAGCTGCCACAGGCGGAGCCCCCAGCATAATCTTCGGCGTCCCATCATACCAGACCGGCCTCGGCCTATCGGCTAGGGGCCCGGACGTAGACTACAACGCAGCCATTGACGGTGGAGTCCTAGTGGTTTACGGCGGTTTCGGAAGCCCAGTTCTGTTCATAGTCGGAGGAACCAGCGCAGGCTCACCACAATGGGCTGGCATCGCAGCTTTAGCAAACCAGGCTCGCGCTAGCCTAGGCAAGGGTCCAATCGGCGACCTGAACCCAGTCCTTTACAGCATCTACCACAGCGCGCGCTATGCTACAGACTTCCACGACATTACTCTCGGCAACGACCAGCTAGTCGGCTCTTCCGTTGGCTTCTCGGCAGGAACGGGCTACGACCTCGCATCAGGCATCGGCACCCCCATCGTCGACCAACTGATAGTAGACTTAGCAGCAGCATAGGCTAGATCAAACTTGGGAGGCAAGTCCTCCCAAAACCCCTTTCTCTTTTTTCTCTCTTCTTAGAGACCGACAGGCTCCCCTAGAGACTCGGATTGAGACAAATCACCAAAAAAAGGGACGAGTCTACAGTACGCGTCAAAGGCTTCAAATGGATTGCCTTCGGGCTAAAGGCGAACTTATCTGTCTCAAAAGGCGCATGAAACGGAGCCTCAGACTAATAGCTGTGGCACAAACTGGCTCCAATCAGTTTTGGCATCACATAGGCAACGGTCGGCGCCCACCCCCGCCGGTTGGTTGGGAGATAACCGTAGGAGCGAAGACCTCAACCCGATTATTGCCGGTCCCCGAAGGGTCACCAGTGTCCGCGACGTAGATGCTCCCTGAGCTGTCGACGGCGAGGCCGTTTGGGTCGACAACTTGTCCGTTTCCCGACCCCATTGCCCCGAAGGACGTCAGAAACGTGCCGTTGCTGGCGAACTCTTGGACTCGGTTGTTGAAAGTGTCCGCTACGTAGAGATTGCCCGCTGAATCTAGACCTAGATGGCCGGGGACGTTGAATTGCCCACTTCCCGGACCGGCGGTCCCCCACGCAGTTAGAAACGTTCCGGAGTTAGTGAATTTCTCAATCCGATTGTTGGACGAGTCGCTCACATACACGTTGCCCGAAGCGTCCACAGCTATGCCCGTTGGATTGCTGAACTGGCCGTTGCCTGGACCAGATGATCCCCATTTCAAGAGAAAGTTTCCTGAGCTGTCGAACTTCTGAACCCGATCGTTGAAGTAGTCCGTCACGTACACGTTGTTTGAACCGTCGATCGCAACACCGTACGGATTGTAGAATTGCCCATTGCCTATCCCAAAGGACCCCCAGGCTCTGATGAACGAACCGTTAGGAAGGAATTTTTCGACTCGATCATTGGGATCCGAGTCAGTGACGTACACGTTCCCACTGTGATCGACAGCTATACCAAATGGACCGTCGAACTGGCCGTTTCCTGAGCCAGTTGTTCCCCAGGCCAGTTGAAATGCTCCCGCGACGGAAAACCTTTGAATCCTATTGTTCCCCTGGTCGACGACGTAGATGTGGCCAGAACTGTCCAGAGCAACATCATAAGGGCTGGCGAAAAATCCAGGTCTTGGATAAGCGAGACTTGAAAGGTAGTTTCCTGTATTAGTTGAGAATTTCTGAACCCTATAGTTGTTTGAGTCCCCAACCAACACGTTCAACGGGCCATCCAGCGCGACGCCGACGGGACTATTGAACTGCCCTGGGGACGAGCCCGCGGACCCCCATGTGAGGAGAAGATTCCCAGTGCCTGTCCCGAACTTTTGAACACGATTAAAGGAGAGATCAGTGACGTAAATATTGGATGCATTGTCGACGGCCATCATCGCAGGTGCTGCGAGAGTGCCACCTGAATTGATACCTCCCCAAGCGAGAACAAAACCGCCAGTTTTCGTAAATTTGGTAATGTTTCCCGAATTCGGTGCAATGTCACTTACATACACGAACCCAGACGAATCGACAGCCACACCAAAGGGCGTCAAGAATTTGCCAAGTGTCGCACCTGGGCCACCGATTGAACCTACGTAGATTCCATTATTCCTGAAGATCTGGACCCGTTGATCTCCCCGGTCTACTACATAGACGAACCCGCTCGCGTTAACACTCAGCCCAAGAGGATTCTTGAGTACGTTTGTGTTATTCCAAGAATTCCAAGAAATGATGAAAGTGCCAGAGCTGGTAAACTTCTGAATGTTATTGTTCACAGAATCGGAAACGTAGACGTTCCCCGAACTATCTAGAGCAACTCCTTGAGGACTGTTGAAATGGCCCGGCCCAGATCCTTGGGATCCCCAACCAGTTAGGAAAGACCCGTCTCTTGCCAGTTTGTCTATTGCGTAGTTCTTGGCATCGGCGACGTATACGTTGCCTGAGGAGTCCACTGCGATCCCGTTGGGAGTCATAGGGCCGCCGTAAGAGCCCCATTGCGATGCGTAACTGAAAGAGGGGCCTCCAGTGATAGAAGCGGAACTGCTTGCTCTTGCAGTCGGCTTCGTAGAAGTAGGGTTGACATCGAGAGAAGCTAGGGAAAAAATTAGGAATAGAAGGATCGCGCCCAAAACGTACTGTATCTTCTTTTCTGCGAGACTCTCTTTCGAGAGATGCAGGTGACTCTCTCGTTTACAAGAACGATACCTTCGTGAGTGACGATTACTAGAATGGTGTTGAACCTGGTTACTTGGCATTCTCTCTCGTGTGCAGGTTAGCGGAAAAAGAAGCGGCAACCGGGCTCTTGTGTCGAGACACTTCATCTCGTAGAAAACGCTTTCTCATATCCATATTCGTCGGGAAGACGGAAAATATCTCCGGAAAGCCGGTTCCTGCTCCGTGTTTCTCAAAGCGGGACTTGTAGCTTAATCCTTAATCCTGCGCATTCGCCAGAATCAAAGAGGCAGGATGACGGTCAGAAGTCACTGCATGAAACCTTAAGCTCACTGAGCTCAGCTTGTCTGAGCGAATCACATGGCCACGGTCCACCGTGTCGTGTTCGGCGACTGTCGAACGATGAAGGAGATTCCGGACCAGTCCATCCAGCTGACGATCACAAGCCCACCCTACTACAATGCACCCTTCGACTATCCGGACTTGTTCAGCGACTACAACGAATTTCTCACCTTGATTCAGGATGTCTGTCATGATCTCTATCGCGTCTCAGCAGCTGGCAGAATAGTCTGCTTCATCACCGACGATATGCTCGTGAAGGGCCAGAAGTATCCTGTCGTGGCCGACATCACCAGGCTCATGCTGCAAGCAGGGTTCCGATATCGAGATCGCATAGTATGGGTCAAACCCAAAGGTTACGTGAGAATAAGCCGTAGAAGCGGCGTCGTTATTCAACACCCTTATCCGATGTATTACTATCCTGACAATATTCAGGAAAGCATTCTGATCTTCCAGAAGGGCAGGTTTGACTACTCATACGTCCGAGATCTGTCATTGAGGCTTCTGGAAAAATCTAGGATTCCTCTAAAGGACTACAACGGTGATGAATGGCATCTGACAGTATGGAACATCACCAATGTTCTCCCCCTCGGACTCAGACTCGAGAAGGGCATTGCGGCATTCCCGGAAGAGATTCCGAAACGTCTGATCAAACTCTTCAGCTTTCATGGCGAGACTGTTCTTGACCCGTTCTTGGGATCGGGTACGACCATGAAAGTTGCCCGAGAACTGGGCCGCAATAGTTGGGGTTACGAGATTGACCGAAGACTGAAAAAAATCATTAGACAAAAACTGAGTGGCCATCAGCCCGACTCAAAGGTCGAGTTCCGGTTGAGACATGAATCGAAGAAGCCTCGCCCATCTGTCTCCCGAAGACAAGTCATCGCTCATTCATAGTGGCATAGATACAATCAGTTATTCCAGTAGGGTCGGGTCGTTATGAATTGCAGCTTGGCTTCCAAGAGATCCTTGTAGAACTCATCGTCGTCTTCATGCATTTTCGATAGGACCCTGCTGGCGGTCTGCGGACCAATGCCATAGACGGACTGAGCAATAACCGCCCTCCTCCCATAGGCAATTACGAGGTCGGCGGAACGGCGTGCCCTCGTCAACGCCTTCTGTTCGTTCTCGTCCAGAGACTGCCTGTCCCGCTTCTTCCGGAGAACACTCGCCACATAACCGGTAGACCAGAACACAGGAGCCAAGAGCTTGGACCCACAATTCTGACAAGAAGGATGGTCAGAAAGACCTCCTACAGATACTCCAGTCGCGAGACTGGCGCAGTCAAAGCATAGAAGGTCGATTGCTCGGCCTTCGATCGAAATCCGCAGTCGGGCCATGTTGTCAGCTGCAACGTTCTCTGGAGCGATGAGTTCCGGAACGTCCACATGCCGGTAGAGGATGTGGTAAGCTAGAGGCGTAGGTTTGTCCTTTGATCGGAAGAATCTAACGTCCATATTCCGTTCTTTGACCTGTTTGAAGATCTTCTTGACCCCTTCAAAGTCCGCGAGTTCGACCTGGGCTTGCCGAATCGTCTCGTCGTAGATCGGAGTTAGCCGGAACCTCACCTGTAATTCTTTCATAGCTCCGCCGTACATGAGCCGGCCGCGGCTCAACGCTCCAAACCTCTCGGCGATCTGTTTCATCTGCAGCTCCCAGGGAAAGTGCCTGTGCAGAACCCCGTGACAGGCGCCTCCTAAGACGGGCTCGTCGACCCCGAAGACCTGTTTGAGGAAAAGATCTTCGAGGTCCAGGTCGGAAGTGTCCGCTGTCATCTCGTAGAGTATTCGGTAGGAGTCCCACCACCACATTCGCACTAGGCCCTGGCGCCTCAAGAGTTCCTCGATCACCTCGCCCAAGGTGAAGTTGAGACGGTCCCCGAAGTGGGTGTGGATTATGATGTAGCGATCAAACCCCTCGATGAGTACTCGATCGTTGGTCGGGACGGGTGCGCCGGTTGCCTTGTGAGTCTCTATCTCTTCGACAGTCTTGCGTACTCCGTACGGGTCTGCGGGCCATATTCGCGAGAACTTCTCGACAACCGGGGCGCGAGTCTTATGCTCGTCCAACAACCTATCGATCTGTTTGCGATATTCTCCCACTCGGATTGCGAGTTCACCTGGAACTGGGAGTATCTGTCCGTCCCATCCCGGAATGGCCGCTGTAGGATCATTGATTGGGAGGACGTACACCTTCCCGTCATCGGTGATCTGTTTCATCTGCCAGACTCGTCCCTTAACGATAAAGTTCAGGCCGACATGGGCCATTGTGAGCATGAACTCTTCGCCGAGTATGCCAACCGATTGCTGGTCGGTGAGATCAATTACAGAATAGCGTCGCTCGTCCGGTATCATGCTCAGGTTCTCGTAGTAGTAGATCCTTGTCCGGGAAGTCCGGTAGATCGTCTCATCGTCTCGCTTGAGATATCCCATCTTCCCCATGAACTCGACAACCTTCTCTAGCTCCGCATCCTCAAGGTTAGAGTAGGGAAAGGCTCGCCTCAGAACTTGCTTGATTTGGAAGAGTGGAACGCTACCTTCCGAGTCCATCAATAAGCCGGCGATCTGATGTGCCAAGACATCAAGCGCTCTGTGGTGAATGACCGTTGGTTCGAGCCGGCCTTCTCTGGCTAGGTCGATGACTCCTATCGACTCCAAGAGGTCTTCCGTTGAAACAGCTACGAGTACTCCTTGCGAGGTCCGGGTGAGACTGTGTCCTGATCGTCCTACCCGCTGAACGAGACTATTGACCTGTCGTGGAGACATGTACTGGACAGCAAGATCCACAGAACCGATGTCAATTCCCAGCTCGAGTGTACTTGTGCAGACTAGTCCTTTGATCTGGCGGTCCTTGAATGCTTCCTCGGCTCGGACTCGCTCTTCTTTGGGAAGTGAGCCGTGATGGACCATTATCTTCTGCTCCATCATGTTGAACTTTGAACCGAGCATCTCCGCGTTGACGCGACTGTTGACGAAGATTAGAGTAGAATCATGAGCTTCAACTAGATCCGAGACGAGAGCCAGCCGGGCTGCCGCTTCAGGCGCTGTATACAGACGTCGCGCCAGTTCTTGATCCTCTTCGCCCGGGGGCGGATACTCGATCTTGTATCGAGTATCCCGGTTAAGTGGAATCTGGACGATCCTAACTCGGTTGATGCCTCCCAGAAACTTCGCGATCTCCTCCGGGTTCCCGACCGTGGCGGACAACCCTACCCTCTGAAAACTCGCGGGACAAATCTCTTCCAGCCGCTCCAGGCCAACGGTGAGTTGAACGCCTCGTCGATCACCTGCCAGTTCATGGATCTCATCAATCACGATTGACTTGACGTGACGAAGATGTGTTCTCATCCTCTTCCCGGGCAGGATAGCCTGTAATGTTTCAGGAGTCGTGATGAGAAGGTCTGGTGGCCTTCCCGCCATGCGTCTGCGATCAGCTGCGGGAGTGTCCCCGTGCCTAATTTCAACCGAGAACCCTAGCTTGGCTGACCAGACTTGGAGTCGCTTGAGCAAGTCCCGGTTCAGGGCTCTGAGGGGTGTGATGTAGAGCAGCGAGATTCCTTGCCGAGCCTCGTCCCGCACCATCTTGTCGATGAGGGGCAGCAGAGCGGCCTCAGTCTTTCCTGATCCTGTCGGCGCGATTATCAGGACGTTCTCGCCCTGAGCCACTAACGGAATTGCCTCAGCCTGCGGCGGTGTGGGCTTGGAAATTCCAGTCTCCTGGAGAAGACTCTTCAACGAGGGGGATAGCAGAGCAAAGGCTTCTGGCAAATAGCTAAGACTCCTAGTCGGAGAAACTAGTAGTATCTTCTCTGGAAGATAAACTCCCTAGGTGACAAAAAGTACGGTGGGGTGCCTACCCGAAGAGCCCACCCTCGATCAGGTCTGAATATCGTAATCCTAGGCTCTCACAAAACTCATGTCTATTTCTTGTCGGTAATCTTCTTTACAAAATCTCGGTAGTCTTCAGGTCGCATCAACGTACTAAGCTCCTTCTTCAGATCGTCCGGTCTGATTATTGTAATCCATCCCTTCTCATAGGGACTCTTGTTGACAAGTTCGGGAGCATCAGATAGTTCGCCATTCACTTCAAGGACAACACCTGAGACGGGAGAGTACACATCGGCGACCGCTTTCACGGACTCTACCGTCCCGAGACTCTGCATTTGAGCTACCTTGGCTCCGACCTTTGGAAGATCAACGTACACGATCTCGTGCAGCGAGTTTTGCGCGTAGTCAGTGACGCCTATTCGACAATTAGCGCCTTCAATACGGACCCATTCGTGCTCTTTCGTGTAGTAGAACTCTGCAGGGGTCTGAAACTCGCCCTTCAAGGTCTATACACGGAGTTTCTAGGTTTTAACGTGTCCCGTATAATAGTCTGGGCTCATCATGGGACGACCTATCCGTCTAACTCTTACTCGCCTGAATCCGCTTCAAAAGTGCGGGCACTTGCCTCCAGTTCTTCGCCTTGAGTACTCTCGGCAAGTTTCCCACGCTTCGGTTCCATGGCCTCTCGTAGAGCACTCCCCATGCGGTTGGGCTATGTGAGATCAGAGGCATGAGGTCAGGCGCATCATCGATGTAGACATCATAGTCCAGGAGAATTTTGTCTCTCCAGCCAAAGACTCTGACGAAACTGCGATATCGAACTTTCTGACTGTCAACCCAATCTCTAGCAGCCTTAACAGTTCTCTTGCTCCGACCAGTTACGATGTCTAGATCGCCAAACTTCTCGATCCGCGCAACCTTCTCAGCAATCTGGGGCTCTGTCGGAGGAATCGCCGACCATTCGTCCCATGATTCGTCCAGTATTCGGTAGAAATCGTCTTTCGAGATTGGAGTCCTCTTCCACCAAGACCAACTGTCAATATCCTCCATACTCAATCGTGTACCGAACTCTTTGTTCGCTCGCTCACACCAGACAAGCATTGACTCAGCCAAGACTCCGTCCAAGTCAACTGCAATCTTCAATTTGGCAGGAGATACTTTCGGCAACTGTTTTCGACTCTAGATCGGAAACGAGGCTTTAACCTTGAGACGAGCAACGAGCCGAACCGTCACTTCCGCAGCTGAAGAAACACTAAAGACGGACGTTCTTGGGTCGGACCCACGACATCCGACGGATAACATGGATCGAAGAAGTATGACTGATCCAATGGTCGTCATCATCGGATCCTTTCTCCTCGCATTCAAGGCCATCCTGATTGAAGGAAGCGAAGTCGCTATTCTCTCCCTTGCCACGATAAAGCAACTCGGTAGGAATAACATTCTGTTTGGAGTAATTGCTGGGGGACTAGGCTCCATAGTCACCTTTCTCGTCGTATGGCGGATCTTCCTTTTGCTCCCAGCAATCATCATTGACTTTGCAACTGCAATTGTCCTCTTTTACTTCTCAAGTCGGTTCCTCCGCGGCTTCGTCAAATATGCGTTCAGGCACAAGTCATTCAGAGAGAAAATGGCCCGAATGGGACAAGAGGTCATTGACAAGGACCTCCTGCGCGAGGGAGCAACGGACCCGTCTCAACCGATCCGCTTCTCCATTCCGAATTCGTTGCCAGTCCTTACTATCACACTCACTGAAGGTTTCGAAGCGAGCCTCGTCTTAGCTGCGGCGGGGGCTTTCAATATTCAGTGGACGCTGATTGGTGCAGTCGTAAGCCTCGCTGTTCTGATAGTCGTCTCGGCAGTCTCTTATGACTATCTGATGCGAGTACCTAGATGGTTGTTGGATCTGATAGCGGGAGTCGTTCTTCTTTCCTTCGGACTCATCTTCTTCGCAAGTGGAATTCTTTCTGCGCTGACAGGCACAACCTGACGGCTGACCTTCTCAAAGATCGACTGACTGTTTCCGTGCCATCCTTACATGCCTGTCTTGTACTATTGTCTCCGTCCGTAGACGGCACAAACGATTCCAGCGGTTAAGGGAACAGACACCGCGTCAACGAGGCCTTCCTCTCTCATCAGGGTTGAAATCTGTTCTCCTGTTCTCGCTCTCAAGATAGATCGACCTAGGTAGGATAGTGTTCTGCCCCAGGCTTCTGAGACCATTCGGCCGAAGATGGGGAAGAGACCGAGTAGATAGTCGTAGTAGAACAGCTGGAGGAGACGGTTTCGTGGGCGGGCAAAGTCTAGTGATATCACAACTCCGCCCGGGACGGTGGTACGAGACATCTCGCGAAAAGTCAACTTGGCACTGGAAACATTTCTGAGCCCGAGACTGATAGAAGCAGAACCGAAGGAATCATCTCGAAAGGGGAGGTTCTCAGCTCGGGCCAGGACCCAGTCAACTCTTTCCCCGACGTTCCTTGCTTCTAGTCTCGACCTTGCAGTCTTCAGCATGGATAGGGTGAGGTCTACGCCAACAACGAACCCGTTGTGGGAGACGGTCCTTGCGAAATCGGCTGCTAGGAGCCCCGTCCCGGTGGCCACGTCAAGTATGCGTTCATGGCCTAAAGGTCTGGCGCTCTTGACGACGTAGGCTCGCCATCGCCTGTCTTGGGCGAAGGAGAGAAGACTCAGGAGAATGTCGTATTCTAACGGGACGTTTGAGAATAGGGTCCGGACATACCGGGCCTTGGCATCAAACACGGGCTAGGACGTGGAGGGTTTTGGTGGGCTGGGACTTGACCTTCTGAAACTGTAGCCGACACCAGCTATTCCCACAACG
>DASPWY010000092.1:0-13492 GCA_035637575.1 Bathyarchaeia archaeon | reverse complement strand
GGAATGGAGGTCATCTACACCGGTTTCCTCGCAACCCCTGAACAAGTATCTCAGATGGCTATCGACGAGGACGTAGACGTGGTCGCCATGAGCCTTCTCAACGGAGCACACATGACAGCCTTTCCCAAAGTCGCGAAACTTGTCCGAGAGAAGGGAGGCGATGATATTCTGCTCGTAGGTGGGGGAATAATTCCTGACGATGACAAGCCTCGGCTGGAGAAACTAGGAATTACAGGGAACTATGGTCCCGGCACCCCTCTGAAGACCATTATCGAGCATGTCGAGAAAGTTGTAAGAGAGCGGGACGCCAAAAAGCCTAGACACAACTAGACAAATCGCAGAGTGACGGAGCAGATCGCAAAAGCATGGGCTTCCTCTCCATCATGGGCAAAATCCTCATCGGTCTAGCTATGCTGACACTGCCCGTGGCCGTATCTCTAACTCTCGTCTTCAGCGAAGCACTAACGACTATAGGAGTCGCAATCTCGCTGGGAGCTAGTATCTTCGTGTTCTTCTGCGGAATCTATGCCGGATTCCTCGGGATCAAGTACGAGCGCTTGCAACAGAAATTCGAGTCCTTCGTCAACCCGCTTAGAATTCGGCCTAACCCCGTGAATTTGATCAAGGCGATCTGTCCAATAGATCATCAGCAAGTCGTCTTTGTCCACGTGAGCCCACATCGAGATGACGCGCGACCGGATGGCTTGGATATTTTCTTAGGCTCCTGCGGCCACGAAGTCCACCGTGGAGAAATAGAAATCGAACAGCCAGCCCGTTCAGCATCTAGCTAAGCGGCTCGATGCCCCAGCCACTCCTTTACAGTCACGCCTTGAACCAGTTCCCAGTTCGCACATGAGGAGGAAAGAGGGAATTCTCTTGGAGAGTCTAGCGGACTGCCATGGTTATTCGGCTTAGAGAAAGATCCAGTCCGCTGAACCTTCTAAAGATCGGGAGTGCGTAGGCTGCATGGTCCTAGACATCTTAGAGGAGGACCGAAGGCATCGGACTCTTGCTCTAGTTGTAGTGTCTCCGTATCCAAGGTCTTTGTCAAGGACCGACTTGATGATGTCCCCTACGAGCGTTTTGGTGAGCTTCAGCGTCGATGACGTAAAGATTTCCAAGCAAGTATACTAGCTAGCCCGATTTCTCGCCCTAATCCTGGTGGAGTGTAGAAATAGGCGAAGATCCAAGTGAAGATGTATAGTGCGTTTCCGCTTGATGCAACTGCGCTAAAGTCTAAGGTCTGAGCAGCGTAGCCTGTACAGTCACCATCAGCATGGCAACTGCCATCTCGATGTTTGACCGCTAGGGTCATGCTTGCGCTGGCGGTTTGATTGTTGGCGTCTGTAACGGTCAGGATTACTGTATAGGAGCCATCCGATTGGTAGATGTGACTAACGGGGCTTCGCGAGCCGATTGTGGAATCACCGAAGCTCCAAGAATAATTGTAGGGCCGAACACCTCCAGTAGCAGAGGCAACGAAGATGATATTGTCGCCAGCATGAGGTGAAGAAGGGCTGAAAGTGAGGCTCGCACCTAGGCTTGCAACCACGTTTACTGTCTGGGTTGAAGTGGTGCTTACTCCATCAGCATCAGTGGCTGTCACGGAGACCAGGAAGGAGCCAGAGGTCATGTAGGTGTGCGACGTGGGATTTTCAGCTGAGCTCGTATTGTCTCCAAAGTCCCAGCTTAGACTGACATTTCCAACGCCCCCGGACTGCGTTGTTGTGAAGGTTACAGGCTGGTCTGCTTCGGGAGTGGCGGGGCTATTCGTGAAGCCTACGCTGAGGGCCGGCGCGACGATGACGACCTGGCTTGAACTGGCGTTCACACCATCAGAGTCTGTTGCAGTCATCGTCACGGTGAAGCTTCCCGGCGTGGAATAGGTATGGGATGCAGGGTTGATCACGGATATGTCCCCATCTCCGAAACTCCAGCTGAACGTGAAGGGTCCAACTCCGGCTGTAGTGCTGGCATTGAACGTTACTGGTGAAGAGGTCTCAGGCGACATGGGACCATACGTGAAGCTTACCAAGGGGACACCGGCAACCGTAATGGCCTGGATGGAATCGGCGGCATTGCCGTTTGCGTCCGTAACAGTGACCGTGACGTTGCATGAGCCCGATGACGTAAAAGTGTGCAGGGACGGATTGCCCGTTGTGACACTTCCATCGCCAAAGCTCCAGCTGAAAGCGTATAATGTTGCTCCTCCACTCGCCGACGCGGTAAACGCTACCTGTTGACTCGCCTCGGGCGAAAGAGGACTGTAGCTGAAGCTAGTGGTCAAGGGTGGAGGTGGACTTGTTACCGGTAACGCCTGTTGGGAGGTCGCTGTCTGCCGGAGCGAGCCACTGTCCTTCACTGTAAGAATCACTACGAATATTCCCGCAGATGAGTAGCTGTGAGTCACGCTTGCACCCGTTCCGGTTGAGTTGTCTCCAAAACTCCAGCTGAAAACGTAGGCGGGCGTTCCACCGGACGCTGACGATGTGAACGTGATCGTCTGTCCTGTTTGAGGAGAGGATGGGCTGTAGCGGAAGCTGGCGGTCAGAGGAGGAGGTGGATTGACAACCGTAAGAGATTGCTGAGAGGTTGATGCCTGCTGAGGCCAACCGCTGTCTGTCACTGTCAAGATCACGGTGAATGTTCCAACTGACGAGTAGGCGTGAGCTACAGTAGAGCCGGTACCGATCGAACCGTCGCCGAAGCTCCAGGAGTAGCTGTAGGGTTGTGTTTCTCCTGATACCGAGGCGCTGAATGAGACTGTCTGGCCCGCATTCGGTGACGATGGGCTGTAGGTGAAGCTCGATGTTAGAGCTGAAGGAGCAGAATTACTGACAGCCACCGATTGTTGGGAACTAGCTGTCTGCTGAAGCGAACCACTGTCCTTCGCAGTGAGTACAACTGTGAACGTTCCCGCTGACGAATAGGCGTGAGTCACAGTAGAGCCGATTCCGGTAGACCCGTCACCAAAGGCCCAGGTGAAAGTAAACGGGGCTGTCCCGTTTGACGCAGTGGCGTTGAAGGCTGTGATCGTGCCAACAACCGGGTTAAGAGGTGTGCGCGAGAAATTGGCTGTGAGAGGCTGGAGGTTGTTGACGGGTTTGATGTTCAAGAGACATCCCCAACCTACTGGTCGGCTTGCGCACTGCATGGCTCCGTAGATGCCAGCGTTCGTGGTGTCCGTCCAGCTTCCTGCGGGCCACCAGACCCAGCTGATCCTCTGGGGCGCATTGTCATAGAGACTTGTCAATGTCTGTATGAAATGTAGTGTTGTCGTGGTATAGGCGGCGCTACCTGACAGATTGGTGTCGGGAGCGCAGATTCCAGAGCATAGTGGGTCGGTTCCTCCTTCGGTATTCAGAGCCGGCCACCCGGTCTGGGCTACTCCTGCGAGCACTGTAGCGTAGTATCCGTTTGCCACGCTCTCAGCTGTCGCATTGTTCCAAGAACTGGAATATCCAGAGTAGTCCATGTAGCTGTGAAGGCTGATAAATATTCTTCCTCCCTGAGCGAGAGTACCAAGGGGATCTGTCACGGTTGGGTATCCGTAGACCGCTGCTGAGCAGCTGCCGTCTCCTTCGGGGCAGAGATTGCAGTCATAGCTGCAGATGTTCTGGATGACAATCCAGTGATTATCGCCCTGATTCCTATCTTGGTTGATCCACACCTGATAGTCGGAGGACAATATACTGACGCTGGTTCCGTTGGGCTCGTTGAGAGGTTCCCAGATGATCTTGGAATAGCTGCTCTTGAACTGTTGAGTGACGGGAGCCCAGAAATTCAGCCAACAAGACGGCCCACCAGTCAAGTCAGTATTGCCATGATAATCGATTACTATCCAGAAACCATAGTACTGGGCTATCTGAATCGCCCTCTGAAGATTTGTAGCGTTGTAAGCACTCATGTAGTTCTGATCGGTCTGGTCAGTGCAGTATGGGTCGAAGTCAACCCTGACCGTGTTGTAACTGAGAGACTTCAGTTCGATCAAAAGGAGCTCCATGCTAGTGGCAGATTCCCCAGGGAAGACCGCAGAGGATGTTATTGTGCTCGGCTGGTTGATGCCGTTGACCGAGGCCTCATCCAGCCTGATTCCGCCCCATCCTATCAGAACAGGGACCGATGAGGTTCCGGTTGAGTTCGGAAGTACCGTAAGAAGCCGTGAGGTCGTGAACGTCTTACCTGTGCTGTCGGAGACGGCGAGTGAGATAGTGTATGTCCCGTTCGTGAACGACTGGGACACAGGGTCGCCTGTCTTGTTTGTTCCTCCCAAGTTCCAGCTGTCAGCGTACGGGCTCGTTCCACCCGATGCCGTGTCCGTGAAGGTTACTGTCTGACCTGAGACTGGAAGGGCTGGATTATTGCTGAAGCTTGCGGTCAACGCCCCTACGGGTAAGATGTTGATGGACCGAGCTGATTGAACAGAGGTCTTGACAGAATCTGTTACGCTCAGGGAGACGGTGAATGTTCCTGATATGGGGAATGCATGACTTGGCGTCTGTCCAGTGCTTGATGCTCCATCTCCAAAGCTCCATGCGTAGGTGTAAGGTGTCTTTCCTCCGGACGCGTTCCCAGTGAAATTGACCGCGGTATCCACAAATGGTGTCGATGGGAGGTAACTGAAACTCGCCGTTAGAGGAGGTGAACTGGTAGTTCCCACTATCTCCGCTGTGAGGCCGGTCGCTGCTGCATCATTCGGCGTCAGCGTGGATAGCCCCCAGTTGTCTTCGAGCATTCGGAGGGTGGAATAGTGGTCGAAGGAGTTGCTAATCGAGATAAACGGTTGTTTTATCATGGGTCCATAGAAGAGTATGGGCGCGGGCTCGTACTCGTCCCACCATAGGACCAGTAGGGTTCGCTGTCCAGCTTGGAAGAGATTGCTTGCCAGCAACGACCCCGTAGCGGGATTCGTTACGGTGCCGGTTCCAACCAGGAAACTCTGAAGGTATGCGTCTCCCGTCTGAATTGAATTATCATGCATGTTGTGGTTGTCTGTTGGTGTGTACCAGAGGAAACTCGGTGGGTTGGCCGAGTTAGCGGCCGCTATGAAGGTGCTTGTTGAGACTGAGCTTGTAGTGAAGATGTTTGGGCTTTTAGCAGTACTGGCAAATCCGGTGAAGGGGAAATGGTCGTTGCCCCTCGGACAACCAGCCTCGCAATAGGCTTGCCATGTAATCCCATGAGTTGCGAAGGAGTCCATTAAGGTTGGAGCGTTGAGACAACAGGAGTATCCGTCAGAGACACCCTGGTCGAAACCTGAGACCAGAGCAACGTAACATCCAGTTGAACATCCGTTTATCCTTCTTCCATCGGCACCATATCCATGGTACAATGGTATTGTTGACCCTTGGGGGAGAAGACTCGCTGTGAACGGAGCATTCGTGCTACCCGTGCCCGTACCCATCACGTCAGCATAGTTCTGGTTCTCCATCGCAATCATGACAACATGGTCGAAGTTGGATCCAGCCACAGCCGCAGTGTCCAGGGCAGATGCTTGCCCTTCGTGAACCAGTAGCTGGAACGCTATGGTGCCACTGAAGAGGACGATCAGGCAGAGGACGAGCGCTTTGAGACTCTTTTCTATCGCTCTACTCAGTTGCCGTTAGTCTCCAGGCCCCGAGGAGAGGCTGGAAGCGAAGAGAACGAGATTCCAATTGCGAGCTCATTCTCACAAAGTACCCTATGGCGCGCTCGGCACGATTCCTCAACCTGATGACCAAACGCGCGTATGCGTCTTATGCAGATATAACAATTGTGGTGATGTGTATTGCCGTGTCATACAACTGACTATCGACCCGAATAGTCTAAAACACTCCTTGGTTTACAGAAAAATGTAAATCTCCGGAGGCATATCAGAATCTTAGAGCGATCTATAGGTTTCTTCCGGGAGCTATAATCTATTATATGGAGAATGTTGAGGTTCTTGCAGGGTCCCCAGGATATCTTAACCTGATGACCACCCAAGAGCGTCTTGCGACCCTCTTGGTTCGGGTTTCTTACCCTGGGGACCTCCCCTCTCTTTCTCAAGAGAACTACTGCAAGATTCTTGACAGGACAAGGCGGAGGGACCCCGCACTTCCCGTCTCATGCACTACGAGAAACCTGACGTCGTACTGCACTCTATGCTTGAAAGAAAGCCCCGGGTCTGTAGATCTTCGTTAGGAGAGAATGAAAAAGCTGCAGGATTCTCCTCCAGGGATGAACCTCCTGACCGCTGCAAAGAGAGCAGTATGAGAATGAGCTGAAGCACAGAATCGCGATTGACAGGGGCTTCCAAGTAAGTGGTGCCGGTCCTATCCATCGCTCACAACGGCTCAACATCCCGTTTCCCATTTAACACTATGGATGTGACGCGAGGAAAGTGGAGACTGGGGTTTCTCCGAGGTTGATGATACTATCCATCGTCAACTGTAGATATCCTCGAAAAAAGGTTGATCAAGCTTTAGGCTCGAGGCGAAGCAACAAGTCCTTGCCGTCTCTGACCCTCACGTCACCCCGTGCCAGTGCCCGAAATTTGGGCTATCTCTTATAGCGACCTTTTGAAGGTCGGGTTTCGTAGAACGTTGGACCTCAACAGATCGGTTGTAGAGAACGCGATCAGATCATTCTTGGCTGAAGACTTGGGATATGGAGACATTACCACGAATGCGTTAGTGGACTCCGAGCGTGACGGCGAGGGACGAGTCGTCTGCGGACAGAACGCAGTGATAGCAGGAATCGAGGAAACGCTTGTCCTTCTCGAACTCGTAGGTTGCCATGGAACAGCTAGGGCTCATGACGGCGATCGTGCCAAGGCGGGGACCATGATTCTCTCGGCTCGCGGTCCTGCGCGTGCCTTGTTGGGTGTTGAGCGGACATTGCTGAACTTGCTGACCCACATGTCAGGAGTTGCAACCGCAACAGCAGATCTCGTATCAATCGCAAATAGAGAGAGTCGGGGGAAGGTCAGGATTGCGTGCACTAGGAAGACGCTTCCGGGTCTGAGATATTTTGAGAAGAGGGCTGTTGAGCTTGGTGGCGGCGATACTCATCGTCTGAGGCTGGATGATGCTGTTCTCATCAAGGATAATCATCTGGAACTCGCAGGTTCCTTACGCGAGTGTGTTCGAAAGGCGAAGGAGACGGTGAGTTTCACAAAGAAGGTCGAGGTCGAAGTGACGACTCCGGACCAGGCGGTAGAGGCGGCCGAGGCGGGAGCTGACATCGTCTTGCTCGACAACATGACGCCGAAGGAGGTGGAAAGATCAGTGACGGTGCTGAAGGCTAAGAGTCTCCGGGATCGGGTTATAGTTGAAGCGTCGGGCGGGATTAGAAGAGAGAATCTTGCAAGTTACGCGAAGACCGGAGTAGATGTAATCTCTGTTGGCGCAATCACCCACTCTGCTCCAGCAGTTGATATGAGTCTGGAGATACATGCTTCTAGAAAACGAGGGTAGTGTTCTGGCTCGAAGACAAGCGCGCTGATCAGGAAAGCGGAAGCGATCCATACCCGGGAGCATAGGCTCAAGCCAAGTCTCCGGTTGAAGACCCAGGCTGATACTATCGAGTTCATCCATGACAGAGGCCTCGTCTCGGTACTGGGAGGCAACGAGCTTCCAAGCTTCATCAGCGCAATACTAGGCAAGCCTTGGAAACCGTCAGCGAAGGGCTTCACCGGCTGGATGGACTGGTGGTCGATCAAAATTTCCGGCCAATCAGTAGCCCGCGTTTCCCGAGATATTGAAGGGCGAAAGGATATTCTCGCCACCAGAATATTCAGACGAACTAAGACTTTCGTATCCAACAAACTCTGGCCGATCCTCGACCCCATCGTGAAACATCACCAAGACCCCGCGGTCAAACGAGAGATTCTCTCAGACATCGAACTGAAGATACTCGAAACTATCGGGACCGAGGGTTCAATCCGAACAGACCGATTGAGAAAGAAGCTCAAGCTGGAGACCAAAGAAAACAATTCCAAGTTTCACCGTTCACTAGCCAACCTAGAAAGCTACGCGCAAATAGTTGGCGTTGAAGACCCTCATCCGGAGCGACATCTACACGCCAACATCTGGCAAACATGGGATGCAAGGACTCAGGATGGAAAGAGTCACGCTAGCCTGCCCTACAGTGAAGCCGTGGCTAAACTCCTCGTAAAGACCATCGATGCATGTGTTCTCGTTCATGAAGACCAAATACTCACATGGTTCGAATGGAGCTCCGAGATACAGGCGGCCAAGGAGCAAGCATTGCTGGATGGATTTGTTCTGAGGTCCGGCCACTACCTAGTTTCATCGAAGGTCCGGAATGTCAACAAATGATGACCGGGGCCCGTTCGCTAAGCTTCAGTCAGGCATCTGAATAGTTTGTTAGATGCTGGCCCCGACAATCATCAAGATGAAAGTCACTGCAAGCAAGAACACTCCCAACCTTGCAGCCACCCCGAGTCTCTTCTGCAAGTTTCCAGCCTGAGCAGACATCGCAGCGTCACCGCCTGGCGCGGCCTGATTCTGCGACTGTTTCAACAGTCCAACGAGCTTTCGACTAGTTGGTATTAGGACTCCGAAGGCGATCAGAAGGACGATAAGAGTCACGACTGCACCGAGCTGGATATAGATCAGACCTGAGTTGGATGGCGCGAGGGAGGTCGCGACCTGAGTGATATAGGCGTAAAGCGCGAGTCCTGCGACCGCGGCAGCGATAGAGCTTCCTCCGATGAACCTCATGTAGGGTGGAATCACGGATAACACGAATTCGCCTCTTGATGCGGGAGACATTCTTCTAAGTGCGGGAGTCAAGACTGAAACGAACAATGTAGCACCTCCCATCCAAGCTATTATCGAGCCAACGTGTAGTACGACCAGAACGAGGAACACGGCATCGGCCATTCTTGTTCAGACTCGAATCTTCCTTCAGAGAGGTTTCTATTTATCATATGAGTCGCTTCTTTGTGTACCATTAATTTATGGTCAGAAAAAGGAGTGCGAACTGCTCGAATGCTTTTAGATAGTGAACAGTGAAGGACTGCCAGATGGTTCTATGACTCTCTTCAGCAATCCCCTTGTTCTCGACCTCCTAGCCAAGTACAAACCGATCGCCGCGATGACCCATGCCTCATCCCTGTTGGGATGGGATTTGGAGATCAACATGCCCGAGGCCGGTGCCGCTGCGAGAGGTCAGGCTCAGGCTGAAATCGAACTGCTACGCCAGAAGATGACCCTCGGCCTGGCAGGTCTCATCGAGAAAGCTGAGAAGCAAAAGACTCTCAACGATGCAGAAAAGGGAGTAATCAGAGTCATCAAGAGAGAGCTGGATTTCTACCAGAAGATTCCAGCAGATCTGCTGGAACAGCTACAGAAGGCTACCGTCGAGGCGTCCGTCCCCTGGAGAGAGGCGCGAAAGAAGGCTGATTTTGGAATCTTCCAGCCTCACCTAGAAAAAATAACCGATCTGAAACGGAAGCAGGCAGAATATCTCAACCCTTCCACACATCCCTACAACGCACTGCTGGACCTCTTCGAGGAAGGACTGACAATAGACGATCTGGACAAGATATTTTCCGTGCTCATCCCGCAGCTCAAGAAGATCCTCGCCAAGACCCTCGCGCAAGGAAAATTTCCTGAGAAGCATCCCTTGGAAGAAGCCGACTATGATGTTGAAGCGTTGAAACAGGTAAACCAGAAACTCACGTCGATGCTTGACATGCCTGGGAAGAGATTCCGGCAGGATGTTTCCACGCATCCCTTCTCGATAAGAATCGCTGGGGATGACGTGCGAATCACAACGAGGTATGAGCCTAAGAACTTCAAGGCCTCGATGTTCGGACTAATCCACGAATGCGGCCACGCACTCTACGAACTCCAAGTAGACCACGAGCTCGACTTCACACCCACGGGGACAGGTGTCTCCTCGGGAGTGCATGAGTCACAGTCCCGGTTCTGGGAGAACATCGTCGGAAGAAGCAGACAATTCACGTCCTTGACCTACCCTCTCCTCAAAACCAAGCTCAGATTCCTATCACACTACGACGAGAACCAGGTCTACTCATACTTCAACACGGTAAGACCTAGCCTGATACGGGTCGAAGCGGACGAGCTGACCTACAACTTCCACATCGCCATGAGATATGAACTAGAGAAGAAGATGTTGCAGGGAACTGTCCAAGTCTCAGAACTCCCCTCCGTCTGGAATGACATGATCGAAGAGTATCTCGGCAAGAGACCACCGGACGACGCTCAGGGAGTCCTACAGGATGTTCATTGGAGCTGGGGTCAATACGCCAACTTCCCAGGCTACTCACTCGGAAACGTGATCGCGGGAATGCTCTGGACTACTCTAACAAGGAAACAATTGCTCCCGATCAAGGGAGATAAGAGCACCCCAGTGCTCAAGGGATGGCTCGCAGCGAACGTCCACAAACCCGGAGCGACATACCCCCCTAAGGAGCTACTCAATCGAGTCTTCGGCCACGGATACGACCCGGCGGGACTCGTAAGCTATCTCGAAAACAAATATCTCGCAGCGAACTGAAACCATCAACCTTTCCGCATAGAATCGTTCTGGAGGTTTATGCCAAACCATTTCCGCAACAGCCTATCGAACTCTCCCCGACCGTTGACGGGTCGCTCGACCCGCCTGCCCTTTCTCGTCACGGTGAGCTTCGAATCTGTCAGAGTCACTCTTCCATCCCGCGTCAGCAGAGTACACACTCGGCCTTTCTTGAAATGCGAGTTCGGAGAAGTCTGCTGAAAACGACATCTACGGACAAAATCCCTAAGACTTCGCAGTCGAAGACTGAACAGGTATTGGGGCTCCCAGAGATTCTTCTCGCCATCCCATCTGGATAGCAACCTCCCTCCAGCCCTGCGAGTAATACGATAGACCCTTCCATTGTCAGTTTGAGGACCCTGAAAGTCCAGGCGTTTTGGTTCTGTGAACGATTCTCCGAAACCAACATCGGCCAGACAGCGATCCTTCATAGTGACCAGCAGAGTCATATGATCAAACTCTGGAGTGAAACCGCCATTCTTTCGCGCAACTCGTGCAGAAAGCATGCGCACCTTGAAACCCAAGCTCGTGAGTAGAGCCGCAAAGGACCCGTTGAGCTCGTAGCAGAAACCTCCACGTTTGTGAGCAATGATCTTCTCGTAGAACGCGTCTTCGCTAAGAATTATCGGGCATCCTAGGTGAATGTCAAGATTCTCAAACGGTATCGAAAGCAAGTGCTTCTTGTGAAGTCTACGTAGACTCTCCAAGCTCGGCGGAGTCTGCCCACGATATCCGATTCGGTCTAGGTAGGCGCGAGTTGTGTCGCTGACGTGTCTGGTTTTCAGTGAAACCTACGATCCGGCCTCGATTGAATACTGCACAAGCATCAATTGCCTTTGGTCTAGGCTAGCTGGAGCATTCTCTCGATAGACAGCCTAGCTCTATCAGCGGTCTCTTTTGGAACTTTGACCTCGTACACCATGTCCCTCAGTGACCGATAGACTTTTTCTAGCGTTATGGTCTTCATGTACTGGCAGACAGCGTCCTCCTTCACTGGCAGGAATGTCTTGTCAGGATTCTCTTTCTTCATCCGATGAAGAATGCCCGTCTCAGTAGCGACGAGGAACTTGTTGGCTGATGACTGTCGGGCATGGCGTACCATTCCTTCCGTAGAGTAGACTTGCGTCATTGGAAGGTTGAAGTCGCCTTTTTCGGAGAAGTAGAGGAACTGTGTTACACATCCGCATTCTGGGTGGACCAAGAATTCCGCGTCCCGGTGCTCTTCGAGCTTCCGGTTAATGACATCCGGAGTGATGCCAGCATGAACGTGACACTCGCCCGGCCAGACCTCCATCTTCCGCTGGGTCTTCTCCATAACGTAGGCTCCGAGAAACATGTCTGGCAAGAAGAGAATCTCTCTGTCTCGCGGAATACTATTCACCACCTTGACAGCGTTTCCTGAAGTACAGGCGTAGTCGCTCTCGGCCTTCACCTCGGCTGTCGTGTTAACATATGAAACGACCACAGCGTTTGGATGCTCCTTCTTCCAAGCCCGCAACTTATCAGCGTCAATAGATGCAGCCAAGGAACAGCCTGCTCCAAGGTCTGGGAGTAGGACCTTCTTCTGAGGAGAGATTATTGATGCGGTCTCTGCCATGAAATGGACCCCACAAAACACGATCACATCGGCCTCGGTCCGGGCCGCAACTTGAGACAATCCGAGAGAATCGCCAACATAATCCGCGATATCCTGGACTTCCGGGACCTGATAATTGTGCGATAGTATGACCGCGTTCCGCTCACGCTTGAGCCTCGTGACCTCCGCTACAAGATCCCCTGTACTGGTAGGCAGGAGTGTAGCTGGCATCAGTAGACTTCTAATTGACAGGAGGCTAATCCTCGGTTAAAATGTTGCTTCGAGGATATTCCTGCTGAGAGACCTCAATAGTGCTAAGTAACAACATTGTTTTCCTCGACCGTTACGATACTACTCTTGGGTTCCTGAGATTCCAGAATAGCTGATGCGTGGATTGAATTCCTCTACTGGATCCCGAGATGCGACGTGCACGCGTACGAAGCGGAGGGCTGGGAGAGAGATGATCCATCCATGAAGATCAGCTGGCACGATGTGGCAGAAGACGTAGAGAAGCATGCTCACAAACTGGCCGAGGACATTTTCGCGCTAGAACCGGATGTAACAGAAGAGGTTGACCTTAAGGCATTATTCGAGCGCATTTTGGGGAAAGAGGACTGGACTGACAAGCTCGCCGCACAGCTTGGAAGGTTCAAGGGGCTCTTTCATCGACCTCAGAAAGAGACTGAGCTCCCTGAGGATCTCAAACAACTCATACCGAACATGGGAGATGTCGAGCGCGCCTACGTGGAGATAACAAGTGGGTACAAGGACTTCATCAAAGCAGTCTGGGCCGCACAGCACGAGCGCCAGTGGCGCGAGTAGAACAGTCCCTAGTACATTGGTGATTGTAGTCGAGCTATCTGGGAAGATATGCGATCGATGTACTCTTTCAACCGTGACAGCATAGTCTTAGCAGTGATTACCCCGAGAACCTTGTGATCTGAGATAACGAGGACCCGTCGTATTCCCTTCTGAGTCATTATCTGAGCAACCTGGTCTATGCCCTCGTTTCCATCGACCGAAACGAGGTTGCTGGTCATTATGTCGCCGAGCTTCACTTCGCTAGGATCCTTCCTCTCTGCCGTGATCTTAGCCAGAAAATCCCATTCCGTAACAATGCCGTCCGGGACGCCACCGCCTGAGGCGATTATTACGAAACCGTGGCTCTTCGCCTTCATCTGACGCGCGGCTTCAAGCGCGCTCGTGTTTCTCGAAAGGGAGAGGAAATCCTTCTCAACAATATCCTTGGCGACTAGGACCATGATTCAGGATTACCAGCCGGATAAATAATGGTTGAGAAATGAGCCCCAGAAAACTCCCAGTATCTCCTCTATCGTTTTCATGCTACTTGTTGACGGACTTCTAGCTTCTGTTCGACGACTACTCCAA